>JAIOPX010000455.1 GCA_021413705.1 Planctomycetota bacterium
GGGGATCAGTTACACTGCTGAAGAACGGTTTGAGAAGTGGTACAGCGTTGCGGATTGCTGACAGGCGGGGATCAGTTACACTCACGTTCACGGCTTTCCCGTAACTCTCAGGGTTGCGGATTGCTGACAGGCGGGGATCAGTTACACTTTGGAGAGAACCGGCAGGGTGGCCGCTTTAGTTGCGGATTGCTGACAGGCGGGGATCAGTTACACTTTCAGGGCAACGTCGTCAACTCCAGCGCCGGTTGCGGATTGCTGACAGGCGGGGATCAGTTACACTGCCGCAATCGTCGCATTCACAGACGGGTTGGTTGCGGATTGCTGACAGGCGGGGATCAGTTACACTCAATAGCTTGGTCTGGTCCTATCGTAATTAGTTGCGGATTGCTGACAGGCGGGGATCAGTTACACTTTCTCCCGTCCGCGTCGGTTCGGCCGGCTGTTGCGGATTGCTGACAGGCGGGGATCAGTTACACTTGCGGTACATGCATTTGTTCGTGAGCAACAGTTGCGGATTGCTGACAGGCGGGGATCAGTTACACTCATAGGTCTTCGTGAGATCCGCATAGTCTTGTTGCGGATTGCTGACAGGCGGGGATCAGTTACACTCGGGGTGTTGGTGATGCGTTGGGTGCTGGCGTTGCGGATTGCTGACAGGCGGGGATCAGTTACACTGAGATGCAGTTGGCACACCCAGGCTACGCCGTTGCGGATTGCTGACAGGCGGGGATCAGTTACACTCCAGACATGCCGGGGCAATCACGTAGAACAGTTGCGGATTGCTGACAGGCGGGGATCAGTTACACTGAGAATCAGAGCGCTTGCTACGAGGCACGGGTTGCGGATTGCTGACAGGCGGGGATCAGTTACACTGATATGGCAGAACGCAGCATTGATGGCGGGTTGCGGATTGCTGACAGGCGGGGATCAGTTACACTACCGAGGTCGGACCGGTGATGCGGTGCCTCGTTGCGGATTGCTGACAGGCGGGGATCAGTTACACTGTAATCCACGCGGGAGACTTTGCTTTCGCGGTTGCGGATTGCTGACAGGCGGGGATCAGTTACACTACGTCCTGGTCCTTCACTCTTAGGGTTACTGTTGCGGATTGCTGACAGGCGGGGATCAGTTACACTACCTGCCCCGCTAAGATGCTTTCCGGCAAGGACATAGAACGATCTGAGGATTAGAAAAGTTCGAGTTGGCATGGGGGTAGCTCGGGTTGTTTCCTCATTTTTCCCCAGAAAATGTCCATTCGCTCAAATTGCTTGTCCGTAATGGCGATAATTCGCACCTCGCCATCCGGCGGGATGTGTTGCCGCACGCGCCCCGCGTGAACCAGGGCGTTCTCTTTACTCGCGCAGTGTCGGATATATACCGAAAACTGCATCTTTGTAAAGCCGCCGGCCAAGAGATGCTTGCGGAAAAAGGCGTAGTTTCTCCGCGCCTTTTTGGTGTCCACCGGCAGGTCGAACATCACTACCAACCACATACAACGGTATCCGCTCAGGTACATCCGCGGGGTATCTCCAGTCGATTCGCCTCGCCACGCAGGCAGGCCACCAGCGATGCCGTCATCCGATGCAAATTGACCATCAGCGGGCCGCGCTTCCCTTTGATGCGCACCGGCATCGCCAACAACTTCAACAGTTCCGCCTTGCACTCGCGAGTCAGTTCGTCATACCCGCGTCGATGCAATTCGCGCACCTGGGCATCGACCAGCGGCCGCAACGGTTCCACGAGATCGTCCGCCAGGCAGAACGCATTCCCCCGGTTGCTGTGGAATAGTCCGATCGCCGGAAAGAGTCCTCCGGCGACCAAGGCTCTGGCGACGGCCGCCCGCATCACGGCGTATCCATAATTGAGCAGGGAGTTGAGTCCGTCACGATCCTGATCGCGACGAAACGGTTCATCGCCGAGCCAATGGAGCCAATAGACGCGGGCCGCTTGGGCTTCGATGTTGCTTGGATCGCCGGAACGAACCTGCGCGGCCAGATCGAGCAATTTATTGCGCGGCGGCGAGTCGGCCGGAAGATTGAGTGCCTGCGCGCGAATCTTAGCTTGCACCAATTGTTTCCAGAGCCGTTTGCAGCGTGGCTTGCTGGCGGCCAATTGATCTCCCACGCGCCATACCACTTGCGAATGATCGGACAGTGGCAGCAACACAGCGGCCGGCAGATGATTGCGACCGCAGACCACCAGCACCGCTTCGGACTCGGCGAGCGCGGTCAGCACGCCGTGGGTGTAGGTGGTGGAAGGCTGGTCAACGAGCAACACGCCCAGGTCTTCGCAGGGCACCTGTCCGACGACCTGCCCATCGCGGCTGATGAGCAGTTGATCGAGGCGCACGGAGAGATGCGCCGGCTCGCGGGAGATTTCGACGGTGCGTTTGATCATTGCAGGATCAACAAGTCAAGGACGGGAAATGCTTAAGCCGTCCGTGACAAGATCTGCGATACCGCCGTACCCGTGCCGAGTGTAATTCGGCGCACAACGGGTTGCAACCGTCTCCCCGTTCCTCCGTTCCACTCAGTCTCCGGCGTTACGGATTCGACCGAGCGGATCGATAGAGACCTTACGGGCACATGCTTGTCTCATTGCCGAAGGGGATAGATAGAGATTGTCCTTTAGTGCTTCGGCTGACTCTCGGGCGTCAGTGTGTACTTTGAAAGTGACTCGCTTGCTTCTTTGGTCCAGCTTTTGCACGACGCAAAGCCAAATCTCGCCATCTGGCCTTTGAATCTCAAACATCTCACCAATCGAGAGGGACATCACAACACGTCCATTCTTGGATTCATCTCGATCAATTAGGGTGAGTCCCTTGCGAGCCCTCAGCGCCGCGTCCCATGTGGTGATTACTTCGGCGTCCCATCGAGAACCGTCGGTTGTGGTTCTATAAATGATGTGATGATTGTTGCCAGGTTTGACGTAATGGGCGGAACGTTGAGGAGATACCTGACGGAATGTCTCACTTTCCTCCAGCATGCGGACCCTTTGAATAGGTACGCCAGACGGCATACGCGGAGTGTTTGTGCCTTTGATCGCATCGCCGGGGATTTTTCCCGGGACATCGGGGTCAATACCGCGGTCACGTAAGTGGGATCGCACTAACTCCCGGATGGTGACATCGCGAATTTTGACTAATTGTTTTGTATTGGTCAGATCTGATATGGGTTTGCGTCGAACAAATGTATGCACGTCTTCGATCCAGTCGCGAGCCCAAGGGCGCTCATTCAATGTTTTCACGACATCCTGGTTGGCGCTAACTTTCTGCGTTGCTCCGTACAAAGTCGCTTCATGCAGCGACCCGTTCAGACGACGACCGGCACGGTGTGAAACATTAATTCCCAAAATCAAGTCGCGGGCCTGAGACAGAAGAGCGGGCCAGGGAGGCGCTAGATTCTTTCCTCGCCCATTCGCGATCGAATGGAGCCGTTGATGATTCGTCAGTGCCACTACTATTGCGTCCACGGCGTGGTGGCGATGATCGGTACGTATCTTACGTCCGTTTACAGGATCCAGGATATGGTTCAACCCCCAGTAGTGCCGCAGGTCCGCCGTCATTTGACCGCGCATGCAAATGACACTGGTTCCGAGGCCCCGTAAGTATTGGCTCACGCAGCGGGTAATGTAGGCTGTGTCTCTTAACTGCCGCTCGACAAAGTCTTTCAGTTCCACGTTCTGCTGTTGAAATTTGGCTTGTTTACCATAGGGAAGGCACTGAATACATTGCAACACTAAAGAAAATCGGTCTGGATCGCCTTCAGCCAGCCATTCATAGGGAGTGCGATCACCCTTGGCATTGTTGCAAGTACGGTGACAGAGAACCTTATTCCCCATGGAATCGTCGAGGCTCCGCCATCGGGGTAGAATATGATCAATGTCCGCATCGCCATTAAAAAGCTGCGACATACTAATTTTCTGGGCACAATAGGGACATGTCGTGCCCTGTTCCTGCCACAACAGGTATCGATCCTGCGCGCTGCGCGTCGGTTTAATTTCGGAATCGACTCTTACAATTTCAGTTGCGGCCTCTTCCCGGCGACGACGGTTCTTAGCGTTGGCAAAGCGAATCTCTTTGCGCTCATCAAACGACTTCTTTGCTTCGCGCGCAAGTTCCACTCGGATGGAAGCCATTTTATGTCCGTGTAAATACACGTACTCTCGCAAGATAGCATTAACTACTTTGCGAACTTCCACAAGCGCTTGCCGAACAATTGGATTTGGAACATCAGGTGCCGGTGGCAAAAAATCGGCTCGTCGTACTTCTCTTTCATCAGGTCGCAAATAGCCAGCGGCGTGCAGAGCCGAATTACTCGAATCGTCGGCCATGAAGAGCAGCCCTCTCTCCAGGTGTGGCAGCAATCTGTCAATCGCGATTCGTGAAACATTCATATAACCCTGAGGTAGATGAACAGCTTCGGCGCACTTGGCCTCCCCCTGCGTCAAGCCGCATTCGTTCACGAGCCGTGAAATCACGGCATCCTCCTGGCTTTCATGGATCAGGATACTCACCAACGAATGCTTTGTTTCCTCTGACAAGCTGAGCCAGCGTTTTCCCAGGGCTTTTTTGCTTGACAACACAAAATCCGTCTCATGGCCTTTCAGCTTGTTGCGATCCGCGCGCTCGAAGTTGAATCGTGCCGATTTATGCAGTTTTAGTTTCTTTCGAATCTGCTCAAAACTGCGCTCGCGAGTGGTTGCCAAATAGTCTATAAGCGTGCGGCGTTGCTCCTCGGAAAGAGGCAGTTCCTGTCGCGCAGCCGGATCAAGGTAGCGTAGATTGTTAACTTCTTGCAAAATGCGAAACCGTTGCGCTGCTCGATCGGCTTTCGCGCACCGTTTCTGCTTCGGCTCCAGGTCGCATCGGCCTACGATCGACTTTGGCCAATACATGTTGCGTTGAAAAAAGATCAGCCCCCAGATTCCGAACCGCTCCAGTGAATCCTTGTTTCTTGAAGCTAAGGCCGGCCGAGTGGGAAACACCTGCTTGCCGGCAGTACCATACTTGAGATTGTTTGTCAGTGTCTCGGGATGATGGGTGCGCTGCACCTCCCAAATTGTTTCAAATTCGTTTTGCAACATGTCCCGCCGCGTGTGGCGACCTCGAATCTTTGGCTTGCCATTTTGTTTACAATGGTCATAAGTCGCGTGCTGTACGGCCAAGTACTCGCCAAGAGTTTGGCCGTTCAAGGCGCTGGCCAGTTCGCCAATTTCAGCCAACATTCCTTTTGTGTCAGATTCTCTTGCTTTGTCCGTCTTGCGATTCGAGAGATATCCCCGACGTTGATTGAGATGAAGGAATATCCGTCCAAGTTGATGTGGAGTCACGCGTTCCGTCGTAGCGCGTCTACGCAGATCGTACGGATCCTCGCGCAGCAATTCGGCCAGTGCGCTCGGATCGCTAGGCAACAAGCCGATTGCAGTTAACGCTTCTCTCAATCGACGTTTACGTCGTCGGCGTCGTGCAAGTTGACGTCGCATGCCGCGAGCATCCCGCCGCGTCTGGCTTTTTGACTTTTCCCCGCCCTGTTGATCCCGATCAACGCCTTCAGGAAAGATGCGAACTCCAGTGGCAACAATTACTTGCGCATCTTCATCGATCAATGCCCACCCAAGCGAATTGGGGCCAACGTCCAAACCCAAAGCGAGATTTGCCATACATCACTGCTCCCATTGATCTGCCCATAAGGCATGCTTGACAAGACTCGCAGTTTAGCACAAAATGCGGCAAGTGTAACTGATCCCCGCCTGCAGTCTTTTCGCAACAAGAAGAAGAATTTGCAGGCAACGCTCTACGGAGCGACCAGCCGTCATGGGCAACCAGGGCGGCTTCTTTTTTGCGCAATTCGAAAGCACGGGCGGTGGATGCGGTTGCCGAGTTCGGTGTCGTCGCTGGGGAGGTGGATTCCTTCCACTTCCATGTAGTAGAAGAGGCGCGGGCAATAGGCATACTCGCCGACGTTTCGCGCAGGCCAGAGCGTTTCGTCCATCGTGTCACCATTTCATGGCTGAGTATTAACTCCGTTTGTTGAGGAATGATTCAGCAGCGCCCCGCTGCTGGCTTGCGGATGCAAGTCGTGCGCTGCCTAGGATAGTTGGCGGGGGATCGAGATGCGATGTAGGGAATAGGGGCTCGGGGCTGGGGTGACCCTCACCCTGGCCCTCTCCCTTAAAAAGGAGAGGGGAATGGATTGGGGGAGGTGAAATGGTCGGGAGACTATTCCACAACAGGGTCGGAGACCATTCCACCACATGGCTGACCGCTGACTGGCTGAATGCTGAACGCCCCGTTCTCCCTGAAAAGGCGAGGGGATTTGTTGGTGTACCGGCGGCTAGCGCCGTACCGCTCACGGGTTGGGAAACCCATGCTACGGGTGTTGGGAGATACTTCCCTCGCGCGCGTCGGGCTAGTGGGGGTGCGTCACGGGTTGGGAAACCCGTGTTACGGGTGCTTGGGACGTTGAGTGACGCCGCAGGCGTGAAACATTCCAGCCCAGGGGAAGGCCGGGCGAGTTCCGCGAGCCGGGCCGCCACCCTGGGGAACGAATGCGCATTGATTCCTTTCCTCCGATTCCTGTTGCGGCGACGTCGCCGCAACAGGAATCGGAGGAAGAATTTCTGGGGGGCCGCTACCCTGGGCGACGTTCGCCACCGCGACGGCGCGGTGGGTCACTTGCCCAGGGCTATTATGTTTCGGCCCTGCGGGCCTGGAGATGCGCTCCTCGCTGGCCCCGGGGAAACCCCGGGGCTATGCGGGCTAGTGGGGATTGCGACCATGGGGTGGAGGAAATACCCTCTCCCGGCCTCTTCCTGAAAGGGAGAGGGGATTTGATCGGGACGCCGGTGGCTGGATCGTGCTGCTGATCGCGGCTGTTTCAGGGCAATTTAATCGTTGCCCGAAACTCGCTGCCGAGGTATGATCCAGGTATGATTCGCATCAAATTCCCAGACCGGCAAAATCAGGGCGCAGCGTTGGGCTGGCTGGCGGGCCGATTCTCGTTCAAGTCGTTCGACGACGGCACGATGCTCCTGCCCGAGGATGCACTCGGCCAGCTCGCGGCACAGGGTATTCGGTTTTCGGCTGAAGGCAAGGCGGCCTATGCGCAAATCATTCCGACGATACGAACTTCTTCTCCCTCTGAAGTTCAATGATGGTCAGCCGATTTCCGATTCGGTAATGACCACGACCCTGCTGGAACTTCAAGATCAATTCGGCGCGCTGAGTTCCGAGACTCAGCTAATCCAGGGCACCTGGAAGCATCGCGATCAAGAGTATCGCGACGAACTCGTGCGCGTGTTCGTGGATGTAGAGGACACGCCTGCGGCAAGGATTTTCTTCGAGCGTTTCAAAGAGCAGCTTAAGCAACGCTTCCAGCAGATCGATATCTGGATCACGTCGTATCCCATCGACGTATTGTAGTCCCGCTGGGCGACGCTCACGCCCGCGCGGTAGTTCGCCCACCGCGGCAGGTCACGAGACTTGCCCAGGGCTATTTTGTTTCGGCCCTGCGGGACTGGAGATACTGCCCTCGCTGGCGCTTCGGGCTAGTGAAGGGCGTCCCTCGCTCACGCTTCGGGTTGGTGTTGGTCACGGGTTGGGAAACCCGTGCTACATGGAGATACTTCCCTCGCTGGCGCTTCGGGCTAGTTGGGGGCGTCCCTCGCTCACGCTTCGGGTTGGTGTTGGTCACGGGTTTGGAAACCCGTGCTACGTGGAGATACTTCCCTCGCTGGCGCGTCGGGCTAGTGGGGGGCGGATAGCGCCGTACCGTTCAAAAAACCGGTGGCTAGCGCCATGCGGCTGATGGTTGGCGGAAACCGTTAATACATCCACCCCGCTTTGATCCCGGCCGTTAGCATGGTGGACTCAGGTTGCAACCAACCGTGGCTCACGGGTGACTCGCCCCAGCTCATCACTTCCAGATAACCCGCCAGGAACAGGTCGGAGCCGCGGATGCCGTATTCCAGTTGCGTCGTCAAACCCGGGGCAGGGTAGAGGGTGGCGTCGTTGACGGTGGCGAACTGATAGGTGATCGCGGTGACGCCGAGACGTGCGGAGCCGTAAACCTCGGCGCCGGGACCGAGTGGACGCTTCCACTCCAGGCCCAGGTAGGGATAGATGGTCCACCACGTTTCCTGATAGCCGTACACCGGATCGCCCCCGGCGGTCATCGCGTTGGGGAGGTTACGGAGCCAGAAACGCGTGCCCAGGCCGGCGACAAAAAAAGTGCCGGGTGAATAGTCGAGCGCGAACCGCACGTCGTATTCGGCGCGGGCGCCTAAGTATTCCGTGTGCGAAGAGAGGGGCTCGATGCTGCCGTCGTCGAACATGGCGGCGCCATCGTAGTGAACGTCGCCGCCAAACAGCTCGACGAGGAACCGCTGGCGATCGATGCGCCGCTCATAGCCCAGCGTGGTCAGCACGCCGTCTTCATTGAGCAAGTCGAAGCCGTCGATCCGCTCGTTCCAATGAAAATAGTCAGCCCGCAGATACCAGGTGGATGAGACGGGCCAAGGAGTCTCGTGCAACGGAAGGGGCGCAGGCGAGACCGGATATGCGGCGGGAAAGTGAGCTTCCTCGATCGGTTGCCACTGGACCGGCGGTGGCAGCCGTGGGGCAAGGGAGTCGAGCGGAGAGGGTGTTGAGCTGGGCCGCGGGGATGTACTGCTGAAGGATGGAGGAGCCGCGTTTCCGAAGGATGGAGGAGCCTGAGCAGGGGCCGTGGATCCAGGAATCCAAGGGACAGGTTCCGGCGGCGGTGTCGAACTATCGGTCAGAGGTTCCCATGCTTCTGATGAAGAGGAGGGGACGTCCTGCGCAACGGCCACGGCGCCGGCAGAGACGAGCAGAATGCCGCTGACCGCGAGGGCGATATTCAGAGCTTTTCGCCTAATCGTCATGGAACGTATTGCGCAATCGCGTAGGGTGGGTGCTTGCACCCACGCTGATGTGAGACAGGAAAGTACTGCGTGATTCCCAGCAGCAGAAATTCGTGCCACACTCACTAAACCCGCGCTGACGTGACACTGCAATGTACTGCGTGGGTGCAAGCACCCACCCTACTTCTGCTACTTTGGCGCGTGAGGCTACCGTGGCCGGGCGGCGCCAACAATGTCAATCTGGGGGACTGGGAAAACCGTGGCGATGGCCCTCGGTATTCGCTTCACTTCGCCGCTATCTCCGCCAGCTCGATGAGTTCCAGGTTGGCGAAGTTGGCGGCCCCTTGGTCCACGACCAGGCCGATTCGGAATTGGCCCACGCCAGCGGGGTAGGGAAGGCGACGGATGAGCCTGTCGTCTATATAGATGTGCCACTGGCCGGAATAGTGATCCAGTTTGACATTGCGATAGGCCGGGGCGGCGCCGTGGGCTTTTGGCGGGAGATCAGCGGGCGGGCCGCTCGATTGAAACTGCGACTGATGGTCGAACGTGCCCACCCTGGCCCTGTCGCGCTCCAAATACAAGGCATGGTTCCGCTGGGGGCCGGGAGCATCACGGAGATCAACGCCGTCCAAGCCGAAGAGTATCTCGACGCGCTGCGCATCGCGCGGATCCACATCGAGCTGCACACGGAAATTTTTGCCAACGTGGCCCGCCGGCGCGGGCAATGCGCGCCCGATGCTGGCAGCCTGCGTTCCCGTCGCGCGGCCTTGCAAAACAAAACTCCCTTCCGCATCGCGTCCCTGGCCCCACGAACCGCGAAAGCGAGGCTCCCAACCCGCCAGCGTGCTGCCGTCGAACAACGGAACTTCCCGACCCGTTTCGCTCGGCGGCGGAGATTCGCCCCCGCCGGATCCACGGAATGAAAACTTTGTGATCCCCCACATCGCAGCGCCAACAACCGCCAGCATCATCGCGACCAGCGCAACCCATTTGCCCCAACGTGCGGCTCCCATAGCCCCGGGCTTTGCCCGGGGGTCGTGCCCCATGTCGCCAGTGCGTTCCTGCGTCGCAACGGACACCATCGTGCGTGTCGGGACAGGATCCGAACCCGTCTCCAAAGCGAAGTCAGCGGCGCCGCTGCTGAAGCGCATTGCCATCAACGGGGCCGCCTCACTCCCGGACGCCGCCGGCTGCACCCCTCGGATCGCCTCGTCGATCATCGCCAACAGCCGAGCGTAATCCGCCGGGCGGTCTGCCGGATCCTCGGCCATCATCGACTCGACCAGCCGAACCGTCGGCTCCGACAAACCCTCGACAACCGTCGCAATGTTTCGCCGGCTTCCCTTTACGCGATTGGAAACAATTTCGGCCAGCGTCGCACCGGCGAATGGCGTCTCACCCGTTAGGAGTTGGTAGAGCGTGGCTCCGAGGGCAAAAATGTCGGCTCGCAGATCGACCGTCGAACCCGCCAGTTGCTCGGGCGCCATGTAGTTCGGCGTGCCCATCGTTGTGCCGGCCAGCGTCAGCCGCGTGTCGTCGTCGTTGGCCGCCAACAGCGCCAGACCAAAATCGGTGATCTTGGCCAGCGGCACCCTGGCCGGCAGCGGATAGCCGTGAGGCGCTTTGGTGATCAGGATATTCGCAGGCTTGATATCGCGATGCACGATGTTCCGCTCGGCCGCGTGGGCCAGCCCCCCGGCAACCTGCCGGGCGATCCACAGCCCGCGGAGTTCGTCGAGCTTCTGCTCGCCAGGAAGCAACTGTCTCTGCTCGCTAGAATGCAACTGCTTTTGCTCGCTATGAATTCCTTGCTTCTGCTCGCCAGAGTTCATTTCCCTCTTCTCGTGCTGGATCAACTGCGCCAGGTCCAGCCCTTCGACCAGCTCCATTGCCAGATAGAGCCTGCCTGCGTGCGTCCCTGTGTCGAAGGCCGTCACGATGTTGGGATGCCGGAGCGCGCCAATCGTTTTGGCTTCTTGCTGAAAGCGGGCCAGCACGCCGGGCGTATTGAGCCGGGTGACCAGCACCGTTTTGAGCGCCACCGGCCGATCGAGATTGAGCTGCTGCGCCTTGTACACCACACCCAGGCCGCCGCAGCCGATGACGTCCAGCACCCGGTAGCCGGGGGCCACCTGCTCCGGGGCGAGGAGCGCCTCGATGATGTCGCGCTCCACCGGCGTGACCAACCCGCGCTCGACGGCCAACTGCCGCGCATCCCAGCCGCTGCGCTCCGCTTCCTCGGCCAGTTCGGCCGACTGCTGTGCCGAGAGATAGCCGCGGCGCACTGCGAAGCCGAGCCAGCCGCCGGCGGAATTCGAGGGAGTCATTTGTGCCGGGCCGGAACTCGATGGGTCGCCGGAGTTCATCGCGGTTGCTGCCTGAGGCGGGTCACGGGCCGAGCAGCTTGATCTGCTCGAGCATCGCTTGAATCGAAGGGCGGTCAGCGTCGTTGCTGCCGACGTAAGCAAACCGGATCTGGCCCTGCTTGTCGAAGAGATAGGTCGAGGGATAGGCCCGATTGGCCTGGATGCCAAAGAACTGCACCGCCTCCAGCCCGTCGTCCAACAGGATCCGAAACGGCACCTTATCGATCTGCCCCTTGTCCACGGTATCGACGCTGGTGAGAAACTGCTCGAGCTGCCCCTTCTGCCCTGGATAGACCAGCAGCACCTCGGTGCTGGAGTCCTGGAACTTCGGATAGTTCGAAACCAGTCGCGAGGTTTGTGCCCGGCAGAACGGGCAGAGCGGCTGCGTGAACCCGCGCGTGATGACCAGGAGCACATTCTTATTGCCTTGGAAATCGCCGATGCGAATTTTTTTCCCGGCCGTATCGACAAACGTCAGCTCGCCGACCTTATCTGGCACTTTGGCATTTGTGGCCACTGTGTCCTTGAACTTGATCTGCTCTGGATGGACCTCCGCATTCCCGTACCTCGACCGCGGCTGTTCGCAACCGGCCAGGAGGATGGGACCAAGAACTGCCCCGGCAAGAATGGCGGAGCGAATGATGGAGATTGATTTCATCGATTCACCTGCGATCCGAGAATAGGCGCCCGCTAAGCACTGCAGCTTCCGGCGCCAGCCACCTATTGTAGCGACTC
This sequence comes from Planctomycetota bacterium, assembly GCA_021413705.1. Lineage (GTDB taxonomy): Bacteria > Planctomycetota > Planctomycetia > Pirellulales > UBA7805 > JAIOPX01. The sequence goes on from JAIOPX010000455.1 coordinate 11,988, forward strand.
GCAGCCCCTGTTGCCTGCCTGCCGAACACACGCTGTTGCGTCGTCGGCCGGCGGGGGGCTGAGCGATGCCAGGGGAGTGGAACTCAACCCAGCTCGTCGTCGGGCGCTCGATGGGCGAGCCAGAGAAAAGCACTCAGACAGGCCACAAAAAAGGCCGCCACGGTGCAGGTGATCGTCGAGAACATAGGTGCCTCCCCAAGCAGAGGAATGCCCCAACGGTCCGACGGGCGTCTCACAGCACTCTTGCGATGAAGGGGCGCATCGCCGAAAACGGCCAGACACGGCGGGCAAAGCGGCCCCTTCTCCTGCGCCCACTTCACCAAGCCTTTGATGTTCTGCTTGCGCGCATGCGACCACAACACCCGAAAAGACCATTCGGCCAGTAACGCGACCAAGGGTCTACCGCAGTTGCGACAATCGGTGGTGTGCGTATATCGCATTAGAATCTCCCCGTTCTGTGAATGCAGGAAAGCCTCAACCTACAGAAGCAATATGTGTGCCATCGGTAGAACGCCATAAGCGGGCCTCACCCTGGCGGGCGGGTGGCAGCTAATAGGCCAGGGTGTACGCTCAGCGATCACCCCCTGAGTTGAGAATCGCTGGCCCAGTGGATAATCTGGATGTCGCCCAGGCCTGCCTTCCTCCATACTATTACGGAGATTCTGATGCCCACGCTGTCGATCCGCATGCTTCTACTCGCCCTGCTGCTGAGCGTCGCCATGAGTACTGCCTGCTTGGCGGCCGAGGAGTCGGCAGGCAAGGATGCCCCTCAGTCTCCCTCCGCCGATCACTTGTGGGGTGATGGCAAGATCCAAGTCGGAGCCGACAAGTCAGACAAAGCGGCCCTGTTCCGCGATGGCAACTATGGAATGTTCATCCATTGGGGGCTGTTCTCCCATCTCGGCGGGAAGTGGCAGGACAAGACGTTCTACGGCATCGGCGAGTGGATCAAGCGGCAGATGCAAATCTCGGAAGCGGACTACATCGCCCAGGCCAAGGACTTTAATCCAGATCAGTTCGACGCCAAGGAGATCGCCCGGGTGGCCAAAGAGGCTGGCATGAAATGGATCATCATCACCTCGAAGCATCACGAAGGCTTTGCGATGTTCAAATCGCAGCATCCCTTCAACATCGTGGACGCCACGCCGTTTAAGCGCGACCCGATGAAGGAACTGGCCGCCGCCTGCAAGGAGGCCGGCCTGGGCTTTGGCTTTTACTACTCGCACAACCAGGATTGGACCGCACCCGGCGGCAGCGGCGGCCCGGGCAAGAATGCCGACGGCTCGAAGGCCACGTTTGAGCAGTATTTTAAGGAGAAGTGCTATCCGCAGGTGAAAGAGATTTGCACACAGTATGGGCCGTTGGATTTCATCTGGTTCGACACGCCGGGCGGGATGCCCAAGCCGATGGTGTTGGAGTTGGCCAAGCTGGTTCGCGAGACGCAGCCCAACGCGATGCTCTGCAGCCGGATCGGCCACGGGATGGGTGACTACGAGAGCAAAGGGGACATGGAAGTGCCGCCTCGCAACATGGGCGGGCTGTGGGAAACCTGTGACACAACCAACGACTCGTGGAGCTTTGCCTGGTACGACCAGAATTGGAAGGACTCGCGCGAGATTCTGCACCGGCTGGTTTCGACGGTGGGGCGCGGCGGCACGTATCTGTTGAACATCGGGCCGGACGGCAAAGGGCGCGTGCCGCCGCAGGTGGCCAAGTATCTGATCAAGGCGGGTGAGTGGATCAAGCGCTATCCCAAGGTGGTGTATGGGGCCGGGCCGTCGCCGTGGAGGCACGCGCTGCCGTGGGGAGATGTAACGACGCAGGGAAATACACTGAGTCTGGTCGTTTTCGATTGGCCCAGGGATGGCAGGTTGTGGCTGCCAGGATTGCAGACCGAGATCGCGGAGGCCGGCGTTGTCGATGGGGGCAAGCTGGTGCCGGTCAAATGGACAAAGCACGGTACATGGACGGAGTTGACGCTGCCTGCAGCGCCACCCGATCATCCGGCCTCGGTCGTGTTGCTGAAACTCAAGGGTGCGCCGAAAGTGGACGGCACGTTTGGCATTTATCCGAACGCTACGCCAAAACTACTGGTGGAGTTTGCCGAGATCGATGTGAAGGATGCCAACCATCGGCCGATTGCCTGGATGGAGAAGTTCGGCGAGTGGAAGTTTGCCACGCAAGCCAGCGACTGGAAGCCAGGTGGCAAGGCGTCGTGGTTTGTGGATGTGGC
>JAIOPX010000456.1 GCA_021413705.1 Planctomycetota bacterium
GGCGTTTACGTTGCGACTGCCGATGGCGGAAGTAAAAGCGGCTCGGCCGGCAGTCAATGTGACGCTGGGTGTTGGAGCGACAACTCAGGGAATTCAGGGTGCCATGCCCACGCCTGAGTCAGCTTGAGTGAATGTAGCGTATTTTGGCGTTCGTATAGCACTGTGGGCACGTATGCGTGGGCATGGAGCTCGATATCGCCTTCAGGAAACAGGGGGCTTACGCCCCCCGCTCGCCTGTCGCATCACTAATACGTCACCGGCGGTGGTTGACCGGTGCCTATGCGTCGCGTCAGTTCCATCAAGATTGTCTGCTCCAGAATCACGTCTCGCCCCAGAGGAATCCAACCGAGCGTGAGAGGATCGCCGCCGAGACTTGCCCCAGGCTGTCGGTCGATCGTTTCTCCCAACCGCAAACCCGCCGAGGCCGCCGTAGCTTGCTCGGGCCGGTCGAGCGCTTCCAATTCTTTCTCGACTTGGACTTCAACCAGAAATCCTCCCGCCGCTGGGATGACTCTGGCTTGTGCGCGGCGGCGAATAGTTTGCAGAGTTGATTCCCAGCGTTGAAAGCGGCCGACGGAATCTTTACGCCACGGTTCGAGCACGGTGGCACCCGTCTTGGGATAGGTTTCGATGCGTCCCTCGGTCAGCACATCACCAACCTGCCGCACGCGGTCTTCGTGAGCGATGCGGAAATAGTCGTCTATTACATCGACTAGCATTTCCCAGAAGACATCTGAATTGGCGGCCGGAATCAGAACGGGATTTTGCACTGCGAGAGGGGCCGCCACACCCGGGCCGGGTACGATGGTTCCCGCCGGGGCTCCCATGGTGATCGGCTTATAGCAGCCAAGCAATGGCGCGAAGCAGATAATTACCGCGAGCAGGCGCGCCCCAATGGCAGGATTTAGTTCTAGACTTTGTGCCATCTTCTGTGAGGCTAAGGAGTGTGTTGTGCGCATGCTGCGGCTAGGCGTAAGACACGGGGGGACGAGTGTCGTTAAAATAGCCACGATCAGCAAGCCCGCTTTGCCGGACAGGTTCTGCTAGCAATTGAGGGATGTTCCGCGGCAAACCCGCCCAGTTTGCGTGGATGCTTTATTTTTGCAGGAGAGCGGGATATAGTTGGTGGAACATACCCGCCGGGCTACTGGACACCCAGTGGCTCTCAATCGACCCTGCCGATACGTCCCAACACGAGGAGACCACCATGGATCAAACCGTTGCGAGTGAAGTTTCTGCCGCCGCATTGCCACGGCGCAATTTTATCCGAGGCCTGGCTGGCGCCGCGCTGAGCGCGACCGTAGTTGCCGGTCCGGTGTCGAAGTTGCTGGGCGCCGATCCGGTCAAGGCGGCCCCTCCTGCTCCGCCGACTGGCCCTTTCAAACTGCCGCCGCTTCCTTATGCTTATGATGCGTTGGAGCCGAGCATCGACAAGCTGACGATGCAGATCCATCACGACAAGCATCATCAGGCCTACATCAACAATCTCAATATCGCGGTCAAAGGGAATGCCGAACTGTCGGCCATGTCGGTTGATGAGATCGTCAAGAATCTCGACAAGGTTCCCGAGAGCATCCGCACTGCCGTGCGCAACAACGGCGGCGGTCACGCCAACCACACACTGTTCTGGGAAATCATGGGACCGGGCGCTGGCGGCGAACCCAAAGGCAAATTGCTGGCGGCCATCAAATCTTCCTTCGGCAGCTTTGCCAAGTTCAAGGAAGAGTTCACCAAGGCAGCCAGCACGCGCTTTGGGAGCGGCTGGGCCTGGCTCAATGCCGACAAGAGCGGAAAGCTGAGCATCGAGAGCCTGCCGAACCAGGACAGCCCACTCTCAACCGGCAAGACGCCCATCCTCGGATTGGACGTTTGGGAACATGCCTATTACTTGAAGTATCAGAACAAGCGTCCCGACTATATCGCCGCCTGGTGGAATGTTGTCAACTGGGACGCGGTGGCGAAAAAATACGCTCAGGTTGGATAGAGCGATCGAGGTCCCACTACTTGATTCGTGCCACTGCTTGACAGACGCCCCGGTTCGTATTGGTGGAAGGATACGGACAGGCGGCGTCTTTCAAGCAGTGCGGTCCCAGGGCACTGCTTGGCAGACGCATTTCGCTTGCCGGGGTGACAGGATCGATTTCAGGCGTCTTTCAAGCAGTGGCACTTCGGGCGGTGGCACTTTTGCACGCTTAACGCCGCCTCACCGTTGGTCGCCGGCGCACCGGCTTGGGCTGGACTCGGCCGTTGACGCTGGCTTCACCAAGCACGCGCTGAGCTTTTGCCAAATCGTTGACCTTGAGCACCGCCTGGGCGCCCTTTTTCGAGCCGCTGGAGGCGCACGATCCGTAAACGTAGTCAATGTTGAGGTGCTCGGCCGCTAACTTTTCGCAAACGTGCCGCAAGGCGCCGCTCTGGTTGGGCACGTCAATCAGCAATATTTCCGTTACTTCGAAACGGATGTTCATCGCCTCCAGCGCACGCCGGGAAACGTCAAAATCCTCCGGCACAAACCGCAAGGTGCTGCGCTCCTTGGAGTCCATCACGCTCAGGGCGGTCAGATGAACTTTCTCCTTGGCCAGTGCCGTGAGCAGCTGGGCTAGCTTGCCCGGCTTGTTGACCAACGGAACTGAAATCTGTTTGGCATTTTGCATAATCTTACTTCCTGGGGGCGAACTCGGCCGTGTCTATTTGCTTGCCATCCAAATCGTACGTTTTCAACTCCAGCTTGTCCTTCTTCAACTCAAAGATGCAGAAGTGGTCGCCGCCGGAAGACGCTTTGCTGCTCTTGTTCTCCGTGGCGTAACCGGCGTGAAACGGCTTACCCATGCTCGATGTGCGGCAGGACATGATGGAAGGAACCCCCTCGCCAGCCGGCGGCTCCAATCTTTCATAGGAGTTATGGCAACTGCCGATGGCCGCCGTCACCTTGTGTTTCACCAACAGCGGATCGACGTTCTTGGCCACATAAGCGAGTCCAGGGCGATACATGCGGCTGGTGTTCTTGCCCGAGCCATGCGTGATGTGCGCATTGAGCACGATCAGATATGGCTCCTTGGCCGAGGCCAGCGTTTCATCGAGCCATTTAAGCGTCTCGCCGTTCTTCTCGTCCATCATCGAAAACGTATCGACCGAGACGAAGCGGATCGGCCCCATCACATGCGTCCAACGACCAAAGTTCTCGTCGCTGGGCGGAAAATAGAACTGCCGGCTAAACGCCACGGGCGACATCATCTCCAGGCCGCCGACCATCGGCATCAGAGGCAACTGCGAGAGCGTTTCACCCATGTCGCGGAAGAACACGTCGTTCCAACTGAAATCCCAGTTCGGGCAGTTTTGATAGCCGCCGGTGGCGATCAACATCTGCGGCTTGGCTTCCTTGAGCTTGGCCACGAACTTCACCATCGGCTCGGTCTGCGCCTTATAAGCGAACATTCCGCCTGCCGCGGCAAACCGAAACCCCTCACCGAAAGTTGGCACCGTTACCTCAAATGGCCCCAGTTGCTTGGATGCTCCGCTTGCCGTGCCCGTGAGCGTGTAACGAAACTTATGGGTTCCCTTCGGCAATGGCATTCTGGCTTTGAGCTGCGTACCGCGCGGGAAGGTGTGCTTCTGCTCCGCTCCGGCCGGTTCGAGCGGCGTCACCGTCACCGTGAAATCGGCCGGAATCACCGACCGAGCCGTGAGCGAGAAAAAGTCTTCGCCAATCACACCCAGAACCGGCGGCCGATCGAACTCGACTTTGTCGGCCGGCAGGGTCTCCAGCCGCAATGAGCCTGGCAGGGCGGCGGCAAGCTGGAACCAGAATGTGCCGGATACTTTGAGCGTGTTCTCCCCCTTCTCTAGTTTCTTGGGGTCGATGCCGACATAGCGGTAGAGCGTGTAGGGGGCCAGACCAGCATCCGTCGCCTGGCCGTTGAGTTCAAATCGAGATTTGGTCAGCACCGGCTTGGAGCCGCAGTTATAGCGGTCGATCTCTTCCGCATTGGACAGGCTTAGGCCGCCGTCGTCCCCGGTGGTCATGAGTTTTAAGAGCCCGATTTTGGCCGGGTCGTCGATCGTAAACTTGCACCGGGCCACCACATTGAATCGATCCTCCGGGGTCCGGGTGGGCTCGATTGTGGGAGGTGTTGTGGAGAAGGTTTTGCCCCCGTCCAGGCTGTATTCCCATTGGGTCTCCAGCGGCTGCCCCTTATAGGCATCGGCGGCATGGCTTACGCCCGTAACCGCCAAAATCCCCCAAGCTCCCAGGCAGGCGATCAATAGCGCGAGTAAGCGATTCATACGTGGTTCTCTTCGTGGTGATGGATCAGTCCTGTTCCAAGCAGCGCCCATTCTAATCACAAGGCGAGCGGGGGGCGTAAGCCCCCTGCTCTTTCCCGAATTGAAGCAACAGGGGGCTTACGCCCCCCGCTCGCCTGGGCAGTAAAAACGGGATAGCCTGGGAACTAAGCCGCCTCACGATCCGTCTAATGCGGTGACGGGCATGCCGACCTCGCCCGGCCCCACGATTCAAACCCGCTTCGGCGGAAGGAAACTACCCATGGCTCGCTTGTTCTGCCGGTTTGCGTTTCTGGCCATCGCAACTTGCCTGCTGCTGGCCCCTGGTGCGGCCCGTGGCCAGGTGCTGCTGATTAACGTCAATGACGGCGTCCAGGAACGGCTCCCTCGGCCGATCATCATCCACCCTGGCCCTCATCCCCATCCGTGGCCAATCCCCCGTCCGCAGCCGATGCCGGTCCAGTCCACCTACAAGATCAAGGAGCTATCCGTCGAAGGGCGGCTCAAAGATCAGGTGGCCGATGTTCAGGTTTCGCAAACCTTCGTAAACACCGGCAGCCGCGTGATGGAAGTGGCCTTTGTGTTTCCGCTCCCCTACGACGGGGCAATCAACCGGCTGACGTTCATGGTGGACGGCAAGGAGCTGGACGCCAAGCTGCTCGACGCCAAAGAGGCGCGGAAGATCTATGAGTCCTACGTGCGGAAGAACCAGGATCCGGCCCTGTTAGAGTGGATGGGTACCGGCATGTTCCGGACCAGCGTGTTCCCTGTCCCTCCGGGGGCTGAACGCAAAGTGTCACTCCGCTATTCGCAACTGCTGCGCAAATCAGACGGCTCGACCGACTTCCTGTTCCCGCTCACGACGGCCAAATACACGACTGACCCGGTGGAGAAGGTCGAGTTCCGCCTGAGCATCGACTCGACCGAGCCGATCAAGAACATCTACAGCCCTTCGCACACCGTGGAGATCAAGCGCCCCGACGACCGCCGGGCGACCATCCACTATGTCGTCGAGAAGCAAATCCCGACCAACGATTTCCGGCTGATGTACGACACTGGCAAAGGGCCCGTGGGCGCCCAGGTATTGAGCTATTCGCCCAAGCACGATGAAGACGGTTTCTTCCTGTTGCTGGCCAGCCCCGAGATCGAAGCGGCCAAGACCACGCCGCCGCCGAAGACCGTCGTCTTGGTGCTCGACCGCAGCGGCAGTATGAGCGGCAAAAAGATTGAACAAGCCAGGGCGGCGTTGACCTTTGTCGTCAATAACCTGCAAAAGGGGGATTTGTTTAACATCGTGGCCTACGACAGCACGGTCGAGAGCTTTCGACCTGAATTACAGAAGTTCGATGACGAGAGCCGTCGGGCGGCATTGGCCTTCGTGGATGGCATCTATGCCGGCGGCAGCACGAACATCAACGGAGCGCTGACGACGGCGCTGGAGCAACTCAAAGACGACTCACGCCCCAATTACGTCATCTTCCTGACCGACGGCCTGCCGACCACCGGCGAAGTGAACGAAGGGCAGATCGTGGCCAACTCCGTCAAAGCAAATAAAATCAACGCCAGGGTGTTCAACTTCGGCGTCGGCTACGATCTCAACAGCCGGCTGCTGGATAAACTGACCGCGGCTCACCACGGCCAGAGCGAGTTCGTTCGCCCCAACGAGGATATCGAAGCCCGGGTGAGCAAGTTCTACAACCGGATCGGCGCACCCGTGATGACCGATGTGGCGATCAACGTAGACGTCGAAGGGCGCAGCGGCGGAAGCAATGCGGCCACCAGCCGGGTTTATCCCAAGGGACGGCACGATCTATTCGCCGGCGAGCAATTGGTTATCGTCGGGCGCTATCGCTTCCCTGGGGCCGCCAAGGTGACGGTTCGCGGCAAGGTGGGGGGCGAAGAGAAGACGTTCAACTTCCCCGCCAAACTGGCGGAAGTTTCCGCGGACGAGCGAAACGCGTTCGTCGAGAAGCTATGGGCCTCGCGGCGGATCGGCGAGATCATCGACGAACTCGACCTCAAGGGACGGAACGAAGAGCTGGTCAAGGAACTGGTCGATCTCTCCACACGGCACGGGATCCTGACGCCGTACACGTCGTTCCTGGCGGAAGAGCAGACGCAGGTCAATGACGTGGCTGCGAACATCGGCGTCGCCCGGGAGCAGCTCAAAGCGCTTGACGCCGTCGAAGGGGGAGGAGCGATCAATCAACGCGCGGAGAAAGCCCGGTTCAGCGGCCAGGCTCAAGCACCCGCCGCCGGCAAGGCCGCCTACGCCGATGCCGCCAAGGATCGCAAGGTGGAGGTCAATTCGGTGATGAATGTTGGCGCACGATCGTTCTACCGCCGCGGCGGCAAGTGGATCGACGCCCGGGTGACGGACAAGATGCGGACCAAGGTGACCAGCATCAAGCGCTACAGCGACGAATACTTCGCCTTGATCGACAAGCACGGCAAAGACGTGGCCCGATATTTGGCGATTGACGAACCGGTGGTGTTGGAGCTTGACGGCAAGGCGTATGAGTTCTAATCCTTAATCTTCGTCCTCAGCCTCTTTCTTCCGTCTCTCGTTGTTGCAAGATCGAAAGCCCCAAAGTCGTCGGCATGGCACGATCGGCAGACCGTGCCATGCCAGACGGCTTGGTGATAGCGGTCAGCCACGGACGAGCCGCTTCTTCCAGGCAATGCAGCCCAGGCCCATCAGCCCCAATGCGGCCAGGACTAGCGTGGACGGCTCGGGCACAGCTTCGGTGGCTTCGAGAATTGCCAATCCCCAGGGGTCGCTTAGTCCACCCGAGCCAGTAGCAATAAACGTGGTCACGCCGCCGCCGACCGTGTCATACTTCAAAATGGAATCGGTGCCAGTTTCGGACAAGTACAAGTTTCCGTCCAAACCAATGATCATTTCTTGAAGTCCGCTTCGCCCCGTGATGACGTCGGTAGCGGATCCAAAGGTCGCCGCGTTCCGCTGAACGCCAGAATTGAATGCCTCGATTGAATAAAAACTGTTTGCATTTCCCCCAAACACCAGATCTCCAGAGTTTGAATTGGCATAGCCGGTAATCACTGTCCCGATGACGGCTCCCGTTGTCCCATCTCGTCGCTGAACCTGATTGGGTCCAGAAACATCTCTCATGGCATAGAGATCACCACTCGGTCCGTACGTGAGCCCAATGAGTTCGCTGCTAGTGGGGCCGAAGAGTGCATTGACGTGTGGTGCGGTGTATTGAACGATTGTGTTGGCGTTGTATTGCCCCACAAGGAGATTGCCCGTCGGCGTGAAAGTAAGATCGGTCGCGTTTGCCAAAACAATTGTCGAATCCGTACCGTTCGCATATTCGCCGAGGTAGGCGCCACTCGTCGCGTTATAGCGGATGACTTCCGAGGCACCGAGAAGCACATAGAGATTGCCATCAGGGCCAATCGCCAATTCGCGCGGGTTCGACTTTCCATTGTCCGCAAGATTAGCGAACACGCCGAGACTGGCGCCCGAAGTCGTATCGTACTTCAAAATCTGGTTGGTGCCGTTGCTGGAAACAAAAAGAGTTGCGGCAGTGGCTTGGGTGACCATAGTCAAAGACAGAATAATACTGAATGCCAGGATTGTCAGTGCTGACGATTTCGTTGTATTGATCATGGGCTATTTCCTTCGAGCTGATGAATGGGATTTGATAAAGTAACTAGACCCCGGGAAAGTGTGTCCTGCTTATCGCCCTACACGCCGCCTCCACGCAACTAGCCCCAACCCAATCAGCCCCAATCCGGCCAGAACGAATGTGGACGGCTCGGGTACGGCTGCGGCTTCAAACTGCATGAGCGCCTGAATCTCGCTCTGGGTCAGAGCCGTGTCATAGACTTGCACGTCATCGACCATGCCGGTGATCGAGTAACTGGTTGACGTTCGGCCGCCGATCGTCAGGGGGTTGTTATCCGTGGGCAGAACGCCCGCGAATGCTCTCGTCAACACGCTTGCTCCATTGACGTAGAGCGTGGCCGTTGCACCGTCCCACGTCCAGGCCGCATGGTACCAAACTCCGTAAATATCCCCGGCCTCTGTCGGCCCATTATTTTGTCCGACGCCCGTTCCCCATTCGGCCAATCGCATTTTGTATTGATTGCCGTTATTGCCAAACGCATAGCTGCTGCCCTGGTCTTTCCAAACCAGTCCTTCGGCATTGTTCACCAGCGGCAAAGCGTCTGAATTGGTGGGGTTGGCGAAGGCCGGGTCGAGATACACCCACAGGGCAATCGTTCCCGACGTGGTCAGGTCGAACTTGCTGCCGCTGCCGGGATCGGTCACTTCCATTCGCGGATTTCCGCTGTTGGACTTAACCAGCGACAACACCTTGTTGCCGGCGGGCGCTCCCGGAATCTGAACGCCGGGTGTGATGACAGCAACACTGCCATTTCCGTTCCCGGCCAGAGTGCCGGCCACCGGGTTGGCACTTTGATCCGGCACGGTATCGCCGATGATCCCTGTGCCTGAGTGATCGTCGAAGATCCAATGGCCGACGAGAGCCGCCGGCGCGGTGCTGGCGAACGTGGCCGCCAAGCTAATCGCCAGAACTGCGATACAAGAACACTTTGTGGTAGTGATCATTGACTTTCCTTTTTAACGATGAAAAACATGAAGGGGTGAAAAGAACTAATACATTAATTGTGTTTGTTCTAGCAACGGCACCTCCGTTTCCGCCAGGCGACTAGGCCCAACCCAACCAGTCCTATTCCACCCAACACGAAAGTGCTCGGTTCGGGAACCGTTTCGGCGGCGGCGATTTGATACACATCGTTGATATTGAACTGACCCTCTGCGAACGAAAATACGTGGACTTCATCCAATCCGCCAATGTAAGTCGAATCCCAATTCCAGCGGCCGATCGAGAATTGCGTAGCCTGGTCATTCTGGTTGTCGGTGCCAATCATCGCATTCTCAGCCCGTGGTGACGGTTGGAGAACACCGTTGAGGTAGAACTCGTGATTGTTTGAGCCGTTAAAGACCATCGCCACATGGATCCATGTGTCGTAGTGTTGCGGCCCTAGCTGCATATAAACCTCCCCGTCTGTTCCGTTCGTAAAAGTGCGTGGATTTGAGTTCCAAAATGCTATCGCATTGTGGCCGCCGTATCCGCCTCCGTTGCTGATGGCCCCGTTATTCTGACCGTTATCGATGAGCGCTGAGGGCAGATTCATCCAGGCAGACATGCCCCAATTAAAAGATCCATCAGCAAAGGTGTACGGAGAAATGGGCCCCACGTTCCACGTCGCACCACCGCCATCCCCAAATGACCCGGAAACCTGGAGGTATTCGGTACTACCCGAGGCGCCGCTCGCGCCGGTGACAATCGTCCCGGAGCCACCACCCGCTTTCGTAGCATCCGTCCCCACGGCCGCTTCGAGCGAGACAGCGGGATTGTCTCCGTCTTCCCCCAAGTGGTACAGGGCCACTGTCGTGACCGCTGCCTGAGATGCGCCTACATGCGCAATAATCAAGCCAATCGCCAGAATGGCGGAGAGAGAAAATCTTTTTCTAGAGATCATTGACCTTCCTCCTAAGTGAGTGAAAATAATAATCGAGACGGCGTACCAACAAAAAAGCATCGGCAACTGCCTTCAGTCCCTCTTGCGGGACAGAAAGCAGGCACCGATGCTTTTGCCTATAGACCGAACTGGATCAGCGTTGCTCCTGGATAAAATCTAACGTGATTGTAGGCAGATTAGGGTCGGCCGCAAGCGTTTGGTGAGAAAATAGCGAAAATTGGCAAATCTTCATATATCATCGCCCGTTGTGGTTTGGCCGTCCCGGGTTGTGGAATAGTCTTAGCCCTCCCTGTTATGGCGCCCTCCCTGTTATGGCAGGGTCGGGAGACCCTGCCATAACAGGAGATTTAACTCAAGAGAAATTACGCATTCCGCCGCTTTTTCCTGGCGAAGAAACCCAGGCCCACCAGGCCCAGTGTGGCCAGGACGAAGGTAGAGGGTTCCGGGACGGCATTGATGTCCTCATTCACAACCTCCACAGCGAATACTCTCTGTACGAGGTCGTCACCCCCAATGTTATTGACCGCCAGGGATTCAATAGCTCCCGTGGTAAGGTTGATTCTTTCCAGCAGGCCGGGAGCCTGTTTTGACACATAGAGGTAGTTGTTCGTTCGATCCAGGGCAATCGTTTTAACTTCATCACCGGTAGCAAAGCTGCCGCTGGTGGCAGCATCGACGGGATTGGCTTCCGCGATGCTCTTGAGAATTACATTGGTCCCAGTGCCGTTGCCGTTATTGTTGACGTAGTAGAGGGTATTGGTGACCGGATCGTAGTCCAGATCATTGGTGTCCCCTCCTCCGGTGGTGGTGAATGTGCCCCATTGCGTTCCGCCGCCGACAGGAGTTCCATCCGCGGCGAAGTTATAGTACACAATCGGATTATCGCCGTTGGGGCCAACAAACAGCCTGTTTGTCGTCCCATCGCTATACATGTGTGTGCCCTTCACGTTATAGGCGAACGAATTGATGAGGATATCGTTCGATCCGTTGGGATCGGCCTGTCTGAGTTGATTGCCAGTCGTATAATAAATCTTAGGCGCCGCACTGATTTTATCGATCGCAACACTGAGTTCTTGGTTTCCATTGACGCCGGATAGGGCTCCCATCGAGGCTCCCGTCAAAACTCCTCGGGCGGTCCCGTTTGATCCGCCGCAGCATCCGCTGACATAGAGGTAGTCGGTGGCTCCAATGGCCGAGACGGTCAGGCCGGTCGCTTGAGTGTTAATGGGACCCAGATTCGAAGTTGCGCCGATCCCTGCCCCGCTAAAGGGAGCGTAATAGAAGCTTCCGGTAGCATTTGTGTTCTGGTCGAGCTGCACCCAATAGACGCCCGGAAGGGGCGCGGCGATCGAAGCGGTGGCGAGAATTAGCGTAGAACCGACTGCCAGCAGGGCGACGAGCCAGGACTTTGTTGAACGGAACATTGACATTCCTCCTAGAGAAAAAAGTAAAACTGAAATGTGTTGTCCAAAACCAAATCTAAAAAAAGCTGAACGCACTTCCATGCCGGGCCCCAGTGATCCTCATGGTCCGCGTGATGCCTTCCTTGCGCGAAGGGTGAAAATCGCTTGTTCCGCAACGCAAAGGAGTAATTTCAAGGGCAACGCCTCCGCTATCAGGTAAAAGTGATGTAGAAGTCAAAGCAGCGAATCCCCCCTGGCAAAGTCAGGGCGCGGAGCCCTGGCCCTTGATGAAAGTTCAGTAGGTACTCCTGGCGCCTCCGCGGGCAGAGATACCGCGCGGGATGTCGCGGCGGCGTTTTTGAGCGGCATAATGGACCGCCGGCCGGCGCGGAGGGCGCGATGGAAGCGCGGCCCGGCGTTGTTCGTAGTCAGAGTCGCCCCATGGAGATTCATAGCGATCGAACTTGGTAGAGGTCATGGCCGTACTCCTCAAGGTTTTGCGAACTCTGACGTCCCGGTTCAGGTTGTAAGAGCGTGGCGATTCATTTCAAACGCGTGCTGCTTCGTTCGCCAGGTTTCTTCTCCGCCAGGCGAACAGGCCCAATCCGGCCAGGCCCAATGTGGCCAGGACGAGGGTGCTCGGCTCGGGAACAGCAGGCGCTTCCGCTTCCAGGAACTGAATCTCGGCGATCGAGACACTGTTTTCGCTGTAGCTGTTCGATCCAAACCGGCTGTTGAGCTGAAAGAGCACATAGCGGGCCGTAAAGTCGGGTACGTTGAGGGAATCACTCTTCAGCGAGGGTGCGAAGTTAGTCGGCGCAGGGTTCAAGTCGGTGTTGAGGAGATGACTCCATGTGCCGTCCAGCACGTTACCTCCCGTCAGTGGACTTCCCGCAGTTGGGAGCGTCGCGCCTGAGCCCGCGTAGTAGATGTCGATGTTCTTCGCCCCCTGATTGAAACCCAACGGGTGGCTGGCCGGATCGCCAAAGTTCCAAATGTTAATGGTGCCAATATTTTGCACCGACTGCATGTCGATCATCAACCAAATGCGCGCGGTTGGGAATGTATTTGTGGTTGGATTCCCCACCCCAATCTGAGCGAACCAGACGTTGCCCCAATTGTCATAGATGCCCGGGTCGTGAAGTTCATTGGGAAATGTTCCGGAGAGACCAGCGCCATTGAATCCTCTTTGATTTCCTAGCGGCCACCCGGAACTATACCCCTCAGTAAAGGTCCATGTTGCGGGGTTAAGTGGTGCCGCCTGAGCTGTGATGGTCGAAGTAAGGAGGGAAGCAACCATGGCGATTGTCAGTAAGCGCGTTGTGGCTCGCATGAGCGGTGATTCCTTGTGAATGGAGACGTGTGTTGGGAAAGCATTGAGAAAAGCTCTCGTGTGTCCCGACTGGCACCCCAGCAGAACTGCCGACGATTCTAGTGCAGGACTCTTTTCACACGTTCAATTCATTTGCAATCTCCGGCTCACATGCCAGGTCTGGTTTGTGGATCCGTCAGTTGGATTGTTGCGTGTACGGTTCTGGTTGCGGCACACGGAGTGGGCCTACTACTTTGAGGCTTCATTATAGAGCTGGGTAATCTCATCAGGCGACAAGGCCCGTCGCCAGACGGCTACTTCGTCGATCTTTCCTGGCCAGCAACGCAGTTGTTCCGGCCTGGTCATGCCGAAGGCGCTCACGCCGATGTAGAGCGGCGGCCTTTCAGGACGCCAGGGAATCGACAAACCCACGCCATTGCGCATGGCCACAGGCTGGCCATTGCGGTAGAGCGTAAACGTGCTGCTCTGGCGATCCGCCACGAATGCCACCTGCTGCCAGGCTCCGACAGGAAATGCATAGTCCTCACTCATAGTCAAAGGCGCCGAACGCACCTTCTGAACCATTTGGGCGACAGCAACATAGAGTTGCCCCTTGTCGTTAACCGCCAGCCCAAACCCTGAACGGCTTGTGGTCCAGTAGTCGGAAGCAATGAACCGATCGCTAGGAGTCGATGGATCGAGCCATACCCAGGCGGAAAACGTAAAAGTCTCCTGTTTCGACGGCTCGAACGGCACTTGCACATAGTCGCCGAACTGGCCGCCGCGGAATTGGAGCGCCTCTCCGACGCGGCCGGACATAAATGGGGCGTGAGTGCCTTCAGCATGAAGCATGCCAGGACGGTCGGGGGAGGAGAGATTGTGGATTGCTGAGTTCTGATGGATGATTTCGGATTGCTGATTTGACTCCCCATCCGGCTGACCCCTAGCCCCCAATGCCTGCTCCGCTCTCTCCATTGGCAGATAGATGTCAGGGTTGAGACTCAGAACATACTTGCGATAGTCCTCGGCCGAGGTCCGTACAACTTGACCCGTGGCAGTGTCGATTCGTGCTTCCTGGCCAGCTCGCAGCAATACGGGCTCTGCCCGCGGCGTGGGTTTCGCATCCACCGGTGGCGAAAGTTCACCTCGCGCTATCGCGGCGTTATTCGGCTCAAATTGCACCAGGCCTTCGCTTACGCTCACATTTTCCCCTGCGGCATCCACCGACAACACAAACCGCGTCCCAAAGTCAGTGACCATGGCCAACGGTGTGCGGATCCGAAAACCGCGGCCCGCCTCGGGGACGTGAGCAGTCAACTTGCCACGGGAGAGGAAGCCCTGCGAAGGGGGAATGCGGAGTGTGGAATGCGGAATAGGGGAGACAACAAAGGTAGCAGGGCCTTGCAGGATCACTGTGGCGCCCGTTGAAAAGCGGACCTCGGCTGTGCCTTGTGTCAGTTGCAGTTCTTGACCGGCGTATAACGCGGCGCCATCCACCAAAGGCTGTTGGTGAGTCGGATGGGTGATTTGGGTTGATGCTGCCCAACGAGCTTCCACGGTGCGAATCAATTCGGCCACAGGCTTGGGAGGCACAGGCAGGACGGCCTGTTCGGAGGGAACCTGATAACGGGAAATAGCCCAGATCGTGATGGTGGAGATTCCCAGAAATGCCAGCAGCAGCAAGACGGTCTGAAGTTGAAGGCCGTTGGATTGAGGCTTGAGGTGGGGGGCGGGTGCCTGGGGCAAGCCGTGCGCCGCCCCAGATGATCTGCCGCGTAAAGCAGATTGTCTGGGGCGGCGCTCCACTTGCCCCAGGCACCCTGGGCGCGGTTCGCCGACTTCTGCCGGGGACTGCGGCACTTCCTCATGCTGCCATTCCAACTCCGTGTGGATCGCCATCAGTGACAGATAGTATTGAGCCACGGCCGGATCGCTGTGGAGCAACTTCGAGAGCCGGGACTTTTCGCCATCGCTAAGCTGCTCGTCCAGCAGTTTTCCGACCAGTTGCAGAAGTTCTGTCTGCACTTCGCGTGAGATGTTCAATGGCCACCTTCCCTGGCGATTTTCCGTTGAACGCATTCATGCAAGGCATGACGCAAGCGACAGAGCATGATGGAGATAGCATTGGGGGTTGCATTGCGCTGCTTGGCCATCTGCTCCACGGAAGCCCCGGGTGCATAGCGTTCGTGAAGCAAGCGCCGCTCATCTTCCGAGCGGCGCGAAAGACATTCCTCAAGATAGAGCGCCAGTGGGCTGGGCTTCACTGCCTGCTCCTGGCCATAGTCGGCGAGTGTCTCAACCAGGCGTTCGTCAAACACATGCCGATCGCGGTCTCGATCGCGAAAGTGGGCCATCACTTCGAGCCGGGCAACCTGACAAGCCCAGGCGATGAAACTGGACCCTTCCTCAAAAGTGGCGGCCTTGCGCCACAACACGACGTTCGTGTCCTGCAGGACGTCTAAAGCGGCATCGCGGTTGGGGAGCAGAGAAAATATGAAGGCGCGCAACCGCGGCTGACTGGCGGTCA
>JAIOPX010000457.1 GCA_021413705.1 Planctomycetota bacterium
GGCGGGCACGGGGCCGTTCGGAGTGGCGACAGCCTCCACCCAGCAGATCAGTGGGATGTTCGCCCCCAGCGCGGCGCGGCGAAACTTTTCCAACAAGGGAAAGAAGGGTTCCTGCGTGGCCCACCATTGATAGTAGTCATAGCTCAGCACGCGAGGCTTGAGAATCTTGACGAACGCTTCGGGATCGTCCTTCTCGTTGAGATTGATGTAGGCGGGCCGTTTTGAGTCGAGCTGGTGAAATGCCTTCATGCGATCCACCAGTGTTTCATACCCGACCTTCTTCTGAGCCGGTTCATCGAACAGGAAATAACCCCACACAATCGGATCGGCGACGAACTCGGCTGCCTTGTCGGATGGCACGGCCAGCAAGGCTTGCCAGCCGTGGCGTCGGCAGGCTGGCAATTCTTCCGGGGTGGCGATAACCGTGTTGAAGCCCGCCTCTGCAAATCGCTTGAGACGTGGCTCATCCTTCGGAAAACTCCAATGCGAGATCATGAACTGCTTGTTGCTTGCAGAAGCCGGTTCGCTCTGAAATTCGCTATCCCAGGCAATTCCACTCATGGCCTTCGCCGACAGACCGACCCAGAGGACGGCTCGAAAAAGCAATCGCACATAGAGCGTATGCGAGCGATGGGAGAGGACAGCAGCCATGACGATAAGTTGGTTGGTTGTCAGAATTCTTGATTCTTGGCGGGAGTTCATGGGAGAGCCCATACTATTTCGTCCTGATGCCGAGCGGTCTTTCGCTGTTGCGTGAATCGCCACTGCGGAAGATGTGCTGGAAAATGGGCTGCTGTCCATGGTATTCGCCAATGCGGAACAGGGCATTTTGCGGGCAGTTTGATGGATTGGGAGGTGTGGACTTGACCCCGCTGGCTTCCCCGACCTACAATAACCCCAACTAAAAGGTGCGAGACCTCCGCTGCAGCACATTAATTACTGTGGCGTTTGGTTCATTCCTGTTCGAGTGTAGCGGCCACCCTGGCAACCCTGCGACGTTCTCTTAAGTACGTCAATGCCTCGGTTTCTTGCTCGCGACCGCGACTGATTTTCTTGCTCCTCAGGTCCATTGACCCGCCGCACGGGTTGCCCGGCTCCCAGTACTGGGAGCGATGACCGCAAGGCCATCCAGGGCCGGTTGAGAACCGTCGGACCTGTTTCTGAGTTTGTACTGGGCAAGACCCGGTGTCGCGCAGACGCGATTGTATTTTCACAGTGAGAACCGATTGATGAGTATTGAGACACAGAGTATTGAGAATTTGGGTTTTGCGAATTTGGGCCTGCACGAACCGATCCTGCGGGCTGTCAAATCAGAGGGCTATGAGATCCCCACGCCGATTCAATTGCAAGCGATTCCCGAAGTGATGCGCGGCCGCGATCTGATCGGCTGCGCGCAGACTGGCACCGGCAAGACGGCCGCCTTCGCGCTCCCCACGCTGCATCGCATGACGACGGTCGCCGATGGCGCCGCGCCGCCCCACACAGAACCACGACCCACGCATCGTGTGATTCGCACCTTGATCCTCTCTCCCACGCGCGAGTTGGCGGCACAGATCGGCGAGAGTTTTGCCACCTATGGAAAATACACCAAGCTCCGCCACGCAGTCGTCTATGGCGGCGTGTCGCAAGTGCCTCAGGTGCGCGCCCTGCGCAACGGCATCGATACGCTCATCGCCACACCAGGCCGGCTGATCGATCTGATGGGACAGCGCTGCGTGCAGCTCAACCATGTGGAAATTCTGATTCTGGACGAAGCCGACCGGATGCTCGACATGGGTTTCATCGATCCCTTGCGGCGTATCGTGTCGCAGGTTCCCAAGCAGCGTCAGACGCTTATGTTCTCGGCCACGATGCCGGACGAGATTCGTCGTCTGGCCGCCGAATGGCTCCGCGACCCGGCCCGGATCGAAGTGCGTCCGACTGCCGCAGCCGCCGACCTGGTTCAACAATCGGTGTTTCATATCGAACCGAAGCAGAAGCCGCTGTTGCTGGTCGATTATTTGCAGAACACAGCGAGCACGCGAACGCTGGTTTTCTCCCGCACCAAGCATGGGGCCGACAAGATCGTCAAGCATTTGGTGCGCGAAGGGATTCCGGCCGCCGCCATTCACGGCAACAAGAGTCAGAACAACCGGCAGCGCGTGCTGCAGCAATTCAAATCCACGCGCCCGCCCGTCCTGGTGGCCACCGACGTGGCCTCGCGCGGATTGGACATCGACGAGATCTCGCATGTGATCAACTACGACTTGCCTTTGGACGCTGAAACCTACGTCCATCGTATTGGCCGCACGGGTCGAGCCGGTGCGACGGGAGAGGCCATCTCGTTCTGCGGCCGGGACGAGCGTTCGCTATTGAACTCCATCGAACGTTTCATTCGCCGGTCGATCCGCGTCGCCCAGCCCCGGCCCGAGCTGCGGACCGCCATGGCGGCAAGTAAAGACGCCAAACACACCCAGGATGCAAAACCGGCCGCGGGGCAAAAACATTCGAGACCCAACCACGGCGCCGCTCCAGCCGCCGGAGGCGCTCGAAACTCTGAAGGTTCCAGAACCGCTGAAGGCGGCAGAAGTGCTGAAGGCGCTCGAACTGCTGAGGGCAGCCGAACTGCTGAAGGCAGTAGAACCGCTGAAGGCTCTCGTCGCAAGTTTTGGCGAGCCAAGCCCCGGCGGCATGAAAAGGGATCGACCATGCCTGCAGGCGGCGAAGGCAACAGCGGCAACAACACCGGCAATAACACCGGCGGCAACCGCCCGCGGCGTCCGAAAAAGCGCCGGCCGAAATTTTCGAAATCATAGTTGCCATCCGCACCAGGATTTCAACGTTTGTGGTTGTTCCAGGTCGCGGTGGACGGCACCTCGTTGAGCGCGGCGGCCTTGATGCTGCGGAACTCGATCTTCATTTCCACGCCGCCGTGGATCTGCAACCCGATCGGGGCGGGATCGGGGAACGCCTTGTCTCCATAGTTCAACACATGCTGACCGTTGAGCCAGACGTCGTACGTCGAGCCCTTGGCCTGGAAACGCATCGTATTCCAATCGCCGACTTTCAGGAGCTTGTCGATACCCGTGGCCGTTTTCGGATATTTGCCGTGAGCATAGATTGAGCCGGTCATGTCCTTCTTGAGGCTCCGCGACACGCCGATTTGAGCCTGGATCTCCGGTTGGCGGAGCATCACACCGCTGTCGATTTCGCCGGTGAAGCGGAATTCCACCTCGACGATCACGTCCTGGTAGAGCTTATCCGTCCAGAGCATGATCCCCTTCTTGGCCGTATCGTTGACGCCTACGAGAACTCCATTCTTCACCGTCCACCACGGGTTTGGCTGCGGCACACGAAATCCGGAAAGATTTTTGCCGTTGAACAAGGATACGAAGACCTGTTGTTCGTCTGCGGCATGAGCTACGGTGGCAACCAGTGAGGCCAAAACGAGCACGATGGAACCGGAGCACAGTTGCATGGCGAAAACCTTAGCGAGGCGGGAAGGGGGACGATCCGTATTCTAACATCAACCGGTGAGCAAGCCATCGCCACCGAGTCGCATGGTGGCCCTTCGACATGGTGGTCGAAGAGCTTCTTGTCTCATCAAGTCGAGGCAACAGGACACACTTAGAACTTTTCAGCCAGCTAGCACTGGCCCTCCCAAGGCAGCTTTCTGCGATGCGTGAGTCCGGCAAGGAATCGACCCCTGGCTAACCCGTTCTCAGCTTGCATCAGATTCTGTGGCGTTCCGTTCGGGCAGAAGATCGGTTGGCGAACGATATAGCAGCCACCGTCTGGAATTATCGATAGTGACCCACATCTCACTATTGGGTCGCTGTAAATCGATCGGTACAAAGTCACGCCTCAACTGAACCTGCGAGCCAATGAGAGTCAGAACTTTGAATCCGACGTCATCCCTGTGCAGAAGTTCCTCGTTAACATCGATCTCGCAGGCGTCGAACTGAACAGCCACTAATCCTGGTAATAGGCAGCCGATGGTCGTACACCTCAATCCGATTGATGACCAGTCGGCAGCGCGAGGATGATTCATGGGACGGAACAACGTGTTTGGTCAGGGAGAGAGACTTCGTTTCATCATGTCGGGGCAACAGGACACGGTTAGAACATTTCGGCCAGCTAGCGTGGACCCTGCCGACCTATCTTCTGTGTGCCGTCTGAGGCGGGCGTATGGGCCGTTGTTGGCGAGTCACATCAAACGCACGGGAGGCGGCTAGTATTCCACCCCTTTCGGCAATGCTAGCGGCCACGATTTTGGAAAAGAGCACAGAGAGGATTCGAAGCCTCTAATGCTTAGGTAGCGGGGGCTTCCAACGCGTACCCGTGTTAATGGCACAATGAGCTATGTCACCAACTCGATCACCATTTCGTATTTGTGTTGTGCTATCCAGGATCTGCGCGGTGGAAGAGTTTTCGTAGACGTAAACAAACTTTACGTGGCCGATGCAACGACCGAGTCGATAGATGCCGACTTTTTTATCGACGGCAAAACCCATTTCATCCCCGCCACCAATCGCGATAAATTGTGGTTGAACGCCACTGACCCTGGGAAAGCAAGTGCTGAAGCCCACATCCTCCGGGGCCGGCATGCCATTTTTCCAGCCTGCCGCCAGCAAATCTTCCACGTAGCCGCAATCTCCGCCATGGAGATTCCATATCGCCACGGTAACGCGACTTCCGTCCGGCTTTTGAAGCAGCAGGTTATCACCGTCGATTCGGACTAGCGTTGCTTCGACGGACCGCTCGTAATTGTTCGCATCGTTCCATTCTCGACCCGATGTCGGACTAACAAACAGACCCAATAACGCGACGGTCACGAGTAATTGAAAGAATCGCACAGTGGTCGGTCCCGCTACATCGGATGCGAACAAAATAATGAAGTCGCGAAGCTAAGTATACACTTTTACATCGGGGGAAAAAAGACAGTTTGCCTGGCGGCAGAATTTTCGTGTCGGGGCAACAGGACACAGTTAGAACTTTTCAGCCAGCTAACGTGGACCCTGCAATCCGGCCTCCTGTGCGGCACATCAGCCTATCTTCGGACGCAACACCGGAGATAGTCATGGCGGCAGGCGGTCAGCGTTCGATATTACAATTCGGCAACGCCTTTTGCAGCCGTGCCACGCCAGCGGCTGTGACCTGCGTGCCTCTGAGGCGAAGTTCCTTCAAGTTCGACAGACCTGTCAGGTGCTCCAGGCCAGCATCCGTGATCCGGGTGTATTCGAGGTCGAGCGTATCAAGGTTCTTGAGGTGTGTGAGATGAGCCAGTCCGGCATCGGTTACACCCGTATAATTCAGCCAAAGCCATTCCAGCGAACTTAAGGAACGCAGAAGCTCCATGTCTCTATCACGCACCTTAAAATCAGTGGAAAAATGGACCGCTCCCACACTGCCAAAATAATCGATTCCCACTCGATTCACCAACCACTGCGAGAAACCTGGCCGCTCGTCTCCGAACGGCTTAGACTCTGCTTCCACCTGCCCGGGCAACATGTGGTTGTAAAACATGATTGCCCCGTGACTCCGCAAAACCGCCACCGCTTCCCGCTGCTGCAGTGCTTTGTGCGACCACCAGCCGAGCCAGATCGCCATGATCGTCGTGAGAAGCAGTAGCGTCCGCAAGCGGAACTGAAAGAGCCGACGCCAGATTAATCGGCGAGCGGTGGTATTCGGCGGTGGTGCGGACCGAGGCATGGTGTTGTTATAGCCGATGGGAGGGGCAACAGCATCACGAAACGCGAAGCCGACATCCTTGGAATGATCGAGTCGGTGGGCACAGAGCAGCCGATTATCCCTGGTGTCGGGGCAACAGTACACGGTTAGAACATTTCAGTCAGCTAGCATGGGCACTCCCGACTGACGCAGGCGGAAGTAAGACAGGCGACGGCAATGGAAATGCCGGGCAGGTCTGGGATTGGATTCGGTCATGATATTCAGCGATCAATCTTGCTATTCGGCAGCGCCCTTTGCAGTCGTTCCACGCCGGCGTCGGTAACTTTCGTAAGGCGGAGGTCGATGGATTTCAAAGCAGTTAGGGGCTTGAGATGCTCTAATCCAGCGTCGGTGACTTGTGTTTCGGCGAGATAGAGTTCTTCCAGATTACTGAGGTTCTTAAGGTGCTCTAGTCCAGCGTCTGTAACCTGTGTTCGGGGCAGGCTCAGGAATCGTAATGCCTTCAGCCCCTGGAGTTGTTGCAAATTAGCGTCGGTGACGTGCGAATAGCTGAGCCAGAGCGATCGCAGCGAAGTGAAGTTCTTGAGGTACGCAACTTTGGTAGCAATGTCGTCGTTGTTAGGAAGGATGACTTCCTCCACGTTCGCGAAGAAATCCACGCCGAGCACATTGACTAGCCACTTTGGCGAGTATCGCGGTCCTTCGAGAGAGAGTTCTTGAAAGTCGTAAGAAACTCTGCCCCCAGCCTGGGTGAACACCTGCACTGCCTCCCGCTGCTGCCGCGCCTTGTGCGACCACCAGCCCAGTGCGGCCGCGGCAATGGACATCACGATCAATACCGTTCTCAGGCTGAATTGGAAGCGGCGGGGCATGGGAGTATTGTAGCCGGAATTGTCGGGGCAATAGGATTGGGGATTCACACGGGGACAGGCATCCTTCGCCATTCATGACGCTTCAAACGTGAAGCATAGCCGCGGAGCGGCGGAATAATATAGCCTGGGACGTCAGTCCCAGGAAACAAGACCATGTATCCATCAAGCCCCGGAGGGTGCGACATCCGAGCTTGAGAGTCCGTGAGATTTCATTCTCGATTCACTTCCTTGATGTGCTAGCCCTTATGTCGTCTCCTCCGGGACTTCAGAAGAGGATTTGAACTCCCGTTCCTGGGGCTCGCGCCTCCAGGCTTCATTCTTTTTCAGCACGGCGGAAGATGCTCCAAATCGTCGAGGTCTTTGTGGCGGCCGGCGGCCACTTTCAATTTTCGCAGCCAGCGAAGGGAAACGAACCGCAGACCCTCAAACTCAGCACAGTCGGCGAAGACTTCGGACACGGGCGTGTCGGGAAAGCCGGGTACGTAATCGTAGAGATCAAGAAAACCGAGGTCGGTGGTCAGCATCATCAGGTGTTCGCCACGCAGGTAAGATGGCGAGACGGGGATAAGGCGTTCCAGGCCCGTAGCGGGGTCACGCTCGTTGCTGATCCAGCAGGCATGGATGGATTGCAATGCGCTCAGCAAGGCCGCCTCGGAGTCGGGGGTGCGCTGAAAGATGACGTCGGCATCTTCCGTCGTGCGCACGTAACCGTGAAAGGTGACCGCATGCCCGCCAATGATCACAAACGGCACGCCGGCGGCAGCCATGAGGTGAAAAACGGAGGATGGAGTTTCAGTATCTGGCATCGACTGAGCGCTGGCGCAGGTTGCGCTGCCAATAGTGACGGAAACCGTCCGGCGAGGCCGCAAGCAGTTGCATGGCGCGCCTCTGCAATTCGGCAAAGCGCTCCATCCGTTCTCGGGGCGTCAACCGGATGGCAGCTTGTGCGGCGCGATGTTGTTCCGCTGCGGGATCCATGGGGCGTTCTCTTCGCAACCTCGGGCACGCTGAGCATAGCGAAACAGGCATGCGGTGCTTGGCGCAACAGGCTTTTTATCCAACATCCATGCTAAATAGTAACGCATCGTGCGGCAAGAGCGCACAGGCGGAAAAGGGCGCGAACACGGTGACAGGCGCGAACACGGGAAGTCACACGGGGACAGGGATCCTTCGCCATTCTTGCGGTGATTTTATGGGAAGTCACACGGGGACAGGCATCCTTCGCCATTCTTACGGTGATTTCAGGACGCTTCAAACGTGAAGCATAGCCGCGGAGCGGCGGCATAATGTAGCCTGGGACGTCAGTCCCAGGGAACAAGACCAAGTATCCATCAAGCCCCGGAGGGTGCGACATCGGAGCTTGAGAGTCCGTGAGATTTCATTCTCGATTCTCTTCCTTGACGTGTCAGCCGTTATGTCATCGCCTCCGGGACTTCAGAGGAGGATTAGAACTCCCTTTCCTGCGCCAGGCTGTATTCTTTCGTCCCTCCCGGGACTGAGAGAGGGAGTCGCCCACGAACCCCCATTTTCCGCAGCGGGTAATTCTTAAGGTTTATCGTCTTTTCACTCGTGAACCGAGCTAACTAACCGCGACCGTTTTCATCGCATAATCGACCTCTAACCGGCGGCCATCCAGCAGCATGGTTCCCAACAGTGCATACTCACCGTCGTTGGCGACGATTTGCGTTTCGTACGAATTGCCGAACCAATCCAGGAAACAGGCGAATGTTTCCAACTCCACGATCTGGCCGTCCGCCAAGACGGCCTCCGCGGACGACTCCTCCACCAACCCCAATTCGGCAATCTGCCTTCGCGGCAGGACTAAACCTCCGTTAAACGCCGTGTCGATCCAGGCAACCATCTCCCTGCGTGGAGCATTGCTTGAAGCAGCCACCGCGATGCGAATCAAGGCGCGCAACTTCTCGTCAACGACGCCGATCACCGTGCTCCCGATCACCGTTGGAGCACTCCGATGTGCAGCGCCGCGAGATGCCCAATCCGGATGGTGTGCGAGAGGCGCGACGGATATTTCGTTCTGGCGGACTTTACCGCCTCATCGAACGTATTGCCCAAAAAATGCTCGCCCGACTCGGGTTCGATGGCGACGTATTGATCCATGTGCCGGGATTCAAGCTCGCTCTGCAATTGAGTTGCGTAAATCTGCTTCGCCCGCTGAATCACTTCTTTCGTCTGAGCGGATACCATGCCTCATCTCCCTCACTCGTCATGGAACCAAAATTTTGAGAACCTAATAGTCTCGCACAACATTAATTGTAGGTCCGTAAGTAACCGCTCGGAAGTCCTGTTCTGGCCACAGACGGCCAGTGGATACCCTCTTCCTTTACGTCCCCGTCGTTATGTCGTCTCCTACGGGACTTCTGAGGAGGATTAGAACTCTCTTTCCTGGGGCTGGCGCACCCAGGCTATATTCTTTCGTCCCTCCCGGGACTGAGAGCGGGAACGCATCAAAGTTCGCTTGGCAATATTCTGAGTCTTGATTTTTGCAGCAAATCTGATATGGTGATAGTGTGTCAAACGGCGGTATTCTTCCCTCGAAGGATGAAACGCCTGACACATGCGAGGTATCCTATCAGAGCTTGGGCTGAAGCGTAAAACACTTCAGGATCAGGTATCAGAAGAGCCCGCCCCAAGACGCCTAATCGCGTTGTGGGGCGGGCTTTTTGCGTTTGGGCGGTTGGTTTTCGACGGAAAGGCGCGAAGACGCAAAGACCCCGGCGCGCCGTGACATACTGCGCGCAAAGGAAAAAGAAAGGCGATCACGAAAAAGCGAAAAAGGTGAAAACACGAAAGGAAAAGGAAGAGGTAAGGAACGCTAATATCCGCTAATTAACGCTAATCCGAGGAGCTGAGAGCCTGCGCTGAGAGTGCGCGCTGGGGATGCCCTCCCCACAGATTAGCGTAGATCAGCGTTGATTAGCGTTCCCTACCTTCTTCGTCGAAAATTATTGGAACACTAATCAGCGCCAATCCCGGGGGGATGCCATGATATCGCACGGACCTATTCGCGATCCGAAGGAAATGCCCGACATGCCTCATATGGACACGATCCATGTCCAAAGGAATCCCCATGTGCCGCAGCCCAAGATGACTCCTGAGCGGGAATATATCCTCTGTGAGCAGGCTTTTGGGCTTCGTGCCCGGGGCAAAACCTATCGCCAGATGGCCGCGCTGCTGGGCATCTCGGTCTCGGCCGCCTATGCCCGCGCGCAGACGTTCATGATTGCCGAGAACGAGCAC
>JAIOPX010000053.1 GCA_021413705.1 Planctomycetota bacterium
GCTCCGCCTCGACCGCTTGCCACCGCCGCCGTCCGTGCTGTCTTGACCTTCCTGGCCATACTCCTGGACCTCCTCATCGGTTAACATCGGACCCACTTTCCAACATAAATGTAGTGGTCCAAATTCCGGGGTCCACCTCAAATAGAGGAAAGCACGGACACACATTGGACAGGGGTCCCCCGATGACGCTCATACATCAGTGAGCGGAGGAAGAAGAGAGCACGATCGCCTTGGCCGGAAGGTGGCTGTACAAGGGGCGACCGTCACGCACGACGACTTGTTTAGCGGCAAGTCGAGCTTGCGCAAACTGTGCCGCGCGATTCCATTCCGCCTCGACAATAGACTGTTTTCGCTGGGAGATCAAGTTCAGATCGTCGGACAAGAATTCGGCAATCAGCGGATATAGATTCGCATACCGATGTGTGCATGCCGGACCCTCGACGATGTCGGCCGCCACCCGCTTTGCTTCGCCGTATGTATTGACCGTCAACAATCTGCTGCCAACATGCAGTGCGTACTGATCCGTGAGGAAGTCCGGAAATTGCAAGAGCAAGACGGCATCCTGCTCATCGGTATAGGCAGCCACGATAAGGTGTGGAGCTATCTGCACCACCAGTGCAGCACGGCTGTCGCCAAAGCTCAAATGCTCTCGGAGCATCGCGGTTATGGCACGAGCACCAAGTCGTTGGTTCCCCCACGAAAAAGAAATGAGCCAAGCACGCCATCCGTACAATTCGGGCTGTAGCTCTCGCAGTTTGGACTCCGAAAGGTCAATGGCCAGAGGGTCTGAAGCAGTGGTGCTGTCATCGTGAAAGTTTGACATGGAAATATCCTATGGGAAAAGGGTCACCCGTCTCCGGAACGGTCGTTCCTCCAGCTCCTCCCCAGTGGAACAATTGTTTCCCAGACAGGAATGTCTACCCCACATGCGACGAATAGCTTTGACCGACCGTTATTGCTCGTCTGATTTTTCCTCTGCTTCCTCCGCTGCCTTCTTCACCATGGCGCCCAGTGATTTGATCAACGCGTCGAACTTGTCGCCATTCTCGATGTGGAACTCCGCTTCGAGATGCTCGAAGTTGGGGTAATTGGCGATCGGGCTGACCATGCCCTGGGCGTTTTCGCCCATCGCGTCTTTCAGAGTGCCAAACAGGCCGGCGACCAGCCGGTTGTGAACGCCGCATCGTTCGATAAGCCTCTTGATGTCGTGGCTGGCCGGATGTTTCACGTACGTCGGTTCGCGGCCGGCAGCCCGGGCTTCATCAACATCCTCCGTGTAGCAAGCGGGTCCAAAGTGCCCTTCATCTTCAACGTCCACCTCCAGCCCCAATTCCTCCGCATACTCCAGCATCCGAATCACACTCAGGTGGCAGCGGAGAAAATTGTTGATGCCGCCGTGACGAGGATCGCTGGCATACTGCGTTTTGCAGAACGAACGCAGTCGCCAGACTCCGCCCAGGCCGGTTGAAAACGTCCGCTTCGCCGTAGCCGCCGGATCGAGCAGCGGCGCCGGCAGTCCTTGCTTTGCGGCGCGCTGTTGCAACCGGCGGACGTGCCGCTCCCATTTCTGGGGGTCGAACTCCCACGATTTGAAATGGCCGTCCTCGCACTGTGTGGAAAACCGGTCGTCATCTTGCGGGCGGTAGGGCGCTTCGATTTGCGCAGGGTAGCGGGCCAAGCCGAACATCGCAGCTTCGCACCCGTGGCCCGGCCAGGTTTGAAAAACGTAGGCTTCCACGGGATCGACCGAGAGATAGGTATCGCGTTTTTCCCCCCAGGGAGGTTTTAGGCCGTGATGGGAGCAACTCAAGAGGAGCCAGAAGATTCCTTGGTCCTCTTCCGACCGCTGCTCAGCGCCGTCCGAACCGCGATAATGCTCCAACCCCGGTGCGCAGACTTCCGGTGTCAAGTGAATGACCTCGGGCGACACAGACTCAAACGGCAGGTCGAGCGCTTTTTGCCGCAGCTTTTCCAAAAGCGTGGCGACGCGAGTCGCATTTTTTCCACGCATCTTCAAGGTGTAGTTGATGGTCAAGCCCATGGGTCATGGTAAGGGGGCTAGGGAAAGGAAGCGGAAGGATCTCGGATCTCAATTTATGCGGATCAGGGGTTCGATACAACTACGACGTCCCCTGCGGAGCAACAGGAGCTCCACCCGGCAAAGCCGCAAATATCCGAGGCGAAGTTCCGGAAATTGACGCTTCAAGACGCCTCCACGGGCTGACGCCCGCGGCTCGCCTTAAAAAACTCACAACCTCTCCGGGACAAATCGCTCCTGCAATGAAAAAAGCCCTTCGACCTGATGGCCGAAGGGCTTCTCATCTCCATCAAGAGCGTAGCGCTTAGGGCGAACCCGCCGCCGCGGCTTTATTCAGGTACTTTTTGAGCGGAATGTCATAGTACGCCGCACCGGCCGTTTGCCGCTGGCCGTTGACCGTCAGGGTGAGGATCCGAATCATCGCCTTGTCCGCGAATTTCTTGGGTATCTGCACCTGCCCCACGCGCTTGCCATCCTTCGCTTTCAACTCGATGGGCGCCTTGACGTCATACGAACGGCCGCCGTCGCTGTCCGGCGTACTGAAAGCCACCACGGTGACGGAATAGAAGGGCTTGAGTCTCCCTTCGTCGGCAAGCGTGAAAACGACGTTTACTTTATCGTGATCTGCGGCGTTGAGCTCCACATCGTACTTCAAGCCCCACTCGTCTTTCGACGGAGGAAGTTGATGGTAAACCGCCCAACAGCGGTCGGTCACCAGTACGACGGCCGCGACAACCAGCACACCCATCACCAAGCGTAGTAGTCGAATGTTCATTTTCACGTTGCCTTTGTATAAGTGGGCCTTTAAGTAAGCGAAAGCACCAGAGCCAATCAGAGCGTCGGCACTGCGGCTTGTACGTATCCAGCAGATCATTCAAGCCGACTGCATTGATTCCTGCAATATCAATCTGAGAGTCGATATGCGATCACGGGCATCTTTTCAGACCGTATAGCAGGTCGCCGTACTTGAAAAATGCAGCGCCTCGCGCGGGAGCAGGGTAAGGTCATGCAGCCGAAACGAATTGAGTTGGGTTGGGTTGCGCTTTTGGGGCTCACTTAAAGACCTTGAAGTCCCAAGTAGATCCAGCCGGGAGCGCAGCCAGTTTCGTCACGGATGTTGACACGAACGCGTGTTTCGTGGGGAATTGTGGCACCGCCAACGGTGTAGGAACCGGTGATGGTAGCCCAGAATGAATCGCCGCGTGACAGGCAATCGGAGAACGAGAAATGAGCGCGCAAGTATGATTTGTCGCCCGACGCCGAGCCGCGCTCGTCGAGATTGAACCTGGATGTTTGTGCGTGCTTTTTGTCGACCGGCATCGCAACCTGCCCGTCATCGTATGTGACCTGAATCGACTCGATTGTCATGGATTCGACCTGTTGCTCGACATTGACGGTGAAACAGAAGCTCAGGCCGTAGGGTGGGCGGTCGATTACGCTGTAAATGAGATAGGGAATGCCGAGTTTCCGATGGTTGCCAGCATCAATAGATGTTTTGGGGTAGAAGATTTCATCGCCGTTCTCAAACGCAACCCACGCATCACCGGAAGCAACCTGGAAGTCGCAAGTTAACGAGCGTTCGTAATAGATGCCAAGCGTTAGGACCCACAATCCGAACAGAACACTGGCAACGACTAGAATGCGTTTTCGTTTCATAGGATTAACCGATGCCGCGACATATCAATGTTACGCGCTAGCGGTTGAGCCGCCGGGCCATTGTATTCCTTGGCGAACCGTACTGGAAACCGGTCAGCTTCAGCCGCCCTGTGGGTCCGCATCCGTGCCGATGCCGACCGTTGTGAAACCTGGTCGACTGCCTCCCGCCCGACTACTCCAGCGATCGCATAACTCTTGTCCCTGAAATGAGAAAGTCCGTCGACCTGGTGGCCGAAGGCATCAAGTCGGGGCAACAGGACACGGTTAGAACTTTTCAGCCAGCTAGCATGGGCACTGTCTTCTGACCTTATCCCGCGCTCACCTGGTTTTGAAGAAACCCCTGGGTCTCTTTAATTACTGAAGCTGACGCTGCGGGATTGGCAGTCACGCTACGCAACAATTCAAGCAATTGTTCCCTGTGCTCACCCCGAACGTGCGCATTCAGAATGCGGTTGACCATCCAGACATTCAAGTACGACGGCTTTCGACGGACTGAATCTATAAGTCGCGACAAATACAGCTCATAATCCAGTGACTCGATGCAATGGACCAGTGGCCCTGGACTGCCCAAATCTGCTTCCCCGCAGCGCTCAATCACAGATAACATCGACGGAACCACTCTGGCTTTGTCCGGCAAGGTTTCGAAAGCTTCCGTGATGGCGTAGAGCTTGGAAAGGGCATGGTCGTCGTTCGAGCCTGCCTCGAAGGCGTCAAGCGCTGCAATCATTTTGTCGGCGGTAGTTCGCATGAGGGAGATAATGTTCAAGTTTAGCAATGGCCGCCGGTCTTGCGAAGTTGGCTGCAAGAGACGCTGACAAAATGTCGGGGCAACAGGACACGGTTAGAACTCTTCAGCAAGCTAGCGTGGGCAGTTTCGTCCGATCTTCTGCCCGCTGCCTGAAAGTCGGTCGTTAAGTAAGGCCTGTGCGCCGATGTTGGGCTGACCGACGGGTGGAGGCCTATCATTTTGACGTTTCAGACGGAGTACCTTGTTCAACATACGCGAAGCGTTGAAGGAGGTGCCAATTTCCTTGCGTGTCAGCCTCGTCAATTGCAGAAAGCAACGCCTTCACATCACGCGACATGACCTCGGGAACCAGGACAATTCTGTCTCTCACGCGAATGCAATATAGACGGGCATATACAGCATCACCCGGATCGGGGAACGCGCGTTCTAAAACAACGATCCCATTGCGGTAGTCAGCCATACGCTCTGCGGTATAGGCGTCCTTGTTGGGCCGAGCAAGGAATTTTACGTGGTAATCCCCGCTCTTTGTGGTGGCTGGTTCAAACACCAGGTCCAGGTTGTAGTGGCGAGATTCTTTGCGAAATGATTTCCCCGAGAATTGGGCATCTTGGGCAGTCAACTTGGACGGTAATTTCAGCGGAGCTACAGCGGATTGGCTGTAGCCGTTGATTCGATTCTGAATGTCGCGGCGCTCTCTCCAACTTTCAAAATAGGGCCTCGTTATCTCAATAACAACCCAAGCGACAAAAGCTATTGTCGAAGCAACGATTGCTATTCGTTTGAGCGACGGAAGCGCTCGCCAGAAACTCTTCATGGAATTGCAGAGCTTGTCAGCCCTCCCGCGTACCGAGATGCACGGACATTACGGCTCTCGCCGCTGCCTCAAGTATACCGTCGTTGGATTGTTCCACCGACAATTATTGCTTGGCCCTGCTGGGGCCACTGGAACAGCAAAGAGCGTAGAGGGGATCCAGGGAGAGAGGTGCCTCGTCGGTCTCTGGTCTGCGTGAACACAGTCGAACGCGAACAGAAAAAAGGACATTCTCCTCTGCAGCGAAATGTCCGTGTCGGGGCAACAGGACACGGTTAGAACCATTTGTCGTTGTCCCTGAGTATTGGCCCCCGCGGCTGGTTCATGCGGTCATGGAGCGGTAACGCATGCGGTAACCGGCCAAAGCTATCTCTGATTTCAGTTTCCGGCCGATTCGTCGCCTAGGTTCACCGATTTGTTGGCGATTTCCAAGTACCAGTGCTCAAATTCGCC
>JAIOPX010000401.1 GCA_021413705.1 Planctomycetota bacterium
GAGAGTATATGGAGGAGCCCCCGGGCTCCTGTTCCAGGGAGCGTCATTGTGGCATGATGGCCGATGTTGCGAAAGATACCCGTTTGCCCTGCATATTATCGACAACATCCATGACACGCGCGGCGGTCGTTCTTCTCTCCGGCGGACTCGATTCTGCCACCACGGCTGCGATCGCACGCAGCGATGGTTTTCGCCTCTACACTTTGAGCATCGACTACGGCCAGCGGCATCGGTTCGAACTGCAGGCAGCCGACCGCGTGGCGGCGCATCTGGACGTAGCCGAGCATCGAGTCGTAAAAATCGACCTGACGCAATTCGCGGGCAGCGCACTGACCGGCGCCGAAGCCGTCCCCAAAGGACGCCGCGCGGAAGAAATGTCTGCCGGCATCCCGATCACCTACGTTCCCGCCCGCAATACGGTGCTATTGTCGTTGGCATTGGGACTGGCCGAGTCGCGGGGAGTGGCCGACATCTTCCTGGGTGTCAACGCTGTTGACTACAGCGGCTATCCCGATTGCCGACCTGCATTTGTCGAGGCTTTCGAGCGGCTGGCCAACCTGGCGACCAAGGCCGGCGTCGAAGGAACGCTCCGTTTCAAGATCCACGCCCCGTTGATTAAAATGACCAAGGCCGAAATCATCCACCGTGGCTCTGAACTAGGCCTCGATTACGGCCTAACCCACAGTTGCTACGACCCGAACCCACAAGGAATAAGCTGCGGCGAGTGCGACGCCTGCCGGCTACGTAAACAAGGCTTCGCCGAGGCGGGGCTGACCGATCCGATTAAATATCTTGACGATGCCAGTTTTTGACGCAAAGGCGCGAAGACGCAAAGCCGCGCAAAGGCAAACGAGAAGGAGAAGAAAGAAATTTGGGAACGCTAAGTTTCGCTAAACGGATTAGCGGTTATTTGCGAAGATTACTGTTCCCTCTCAATTTGCCTTCTCTGTGCCCTCTGTGACTCTGTGGTTCAATCGTCCTCCTGAATTAACTATGCGAATTGCCGAAATATACCGTTCGATCCAAGGCGAAGGGTTCCTCACCGGAACCGAGAGCGTGTTCGTGCGCACCAGCGGCTGCAATCTCCGCTGCTGGTATTGCGACACGCCCTACGCCTCCTGGCAACCGGAGGGAGACGATCTGGAACTGTCGGCCATTTTGGCACGGGTCACCGAGTGGGACGCACCGCACGTCGTCCTGACCGGGGGCGAACCGATGTTGTTTGCCGAACTGATCCCGCTGACGGAAGCGCTCTCCGCCGCTGGCCGGCACATCACGATCGAAACCGCCGGCACGCTCGACCTGCCAGTCCACTGCGACTTGATGTCGATCAGCCCCAAACTATCCAACTCCACCCCGTCGGCGTCGCAGTCTCCCACCTGGGCCCGCCGTCACGAGCGAACGCGACATGCTCCCCAGGTGATTCACCGCTTGGTCCGCGACTATTCTTACCAATTAAAATTTGTCGTCCAGCAACCGAGCGACTGTGAGGAAGTGCAGCGCTGGCTGGCAATCTTCCCCGAAATTGACCGCGACTGCGTGCTGCTCATGCCTCAAGGTACCGACGCCGATCTACTGGCATCGATCGCCGATTGGCTTGTGCCCTACTGCGATACCGAAGGACTCCACTATTGTCCAAGGCGGCATATCGAGTGGTTCGGCCTGGTGCGAGGAACATAAGGCGAGATGAAGGGGGGGGTGGCCGGGACTGGAGCCGAGCCTCCGGCGAGGCGAAGTCCCGGAAGGAATAGGTTTTGCCCCTCCCCTTAGTTTGCTCTAAAGTTGCTC
Source organism: Planctomycetota bacterium (assembly GCA_021413705.1). Taxonomy (GTDB): domain Bacteria; phylum Planctomycetota; class Planctomycetia; order Pirellulales; family UBA7805; genus JAIOPX01. Next base: position 1,789 of record JAIOPX010000401.1, read on the forward strand.
TGCCCGGTGTCCTATCTCGGCTCATACCGCATCGCCACCGCCCCGGAGCCGAATTCCAGCCGGCTCACCAACTTCAAGTCAATATACTTCGACAGCCCCGCGAACAACGTCGGCCCATGGCCCGCTAGCCGGGGATGCACGACGAACTCGTACTCATCGATCAATCCCAACTCCGCCAGCGCCAGCGGGAGCTTCACGCCTCCCACGAACAGTCCCTTGCCCGGCTCCCGCTTGAGCTGCTCAACCGCCGTCCCCAGATCCCCGCGCACCAGCTCCGCATTCCAATCGACCCGGTCCAGGGTGCTCGACACGACGTACTTCTTGGCCGCATCGATCGTCCGGGCGAAGGGTTCCGTCCACTCGGCCATCCATTCGGGCCGCAGCCCATTTGCCGGCCACCGCCACGCCGCCTCCATCATTTCGTAGGTGACTCGGCCAAAGAGCAGACCATCGGCCTGGGAGAGTTTCTCGGCCCAGAAACGATGTAGTTCTTCGTCCGTGGAACCTGCACGATGATCGACACAGCCGTCCAAGGTGACATTGATGGAATATCGAAGGGGTCGCATGACGTAAGAATACCGTCGATGGGGTAGCCTGCAAAGCTAGCGCTCTGTCGTGATTCGATTGAGAAGTAGGACGGGCTTCCTAGCCCGTCGTTCTGTCGGAAAGACGGCCTGGGAAGGCCATCCTACGCCGGAACTCATCGGGTAGTCTCCTAACCGAGCTCTTGGGCGAGCCCGATGAGAATTCCTTCGGGGCCTCGGAGGTAGCAGAGGCGATATGCGTTTTTGTACTGTACCACTTCGCCGACGAGCTCTGCGCCGCGTTTACCCAGCCGGGCGAGCGTATCGTCGATGTCTTCCACGGTGAACATGACACGCAGGTAGCCGAGAGAGTTCACGGGGGCGTGGCGGTGATCGGCGGCCACAGGGGGCGCGAGGAATCGCGACAACTCGAGCCGGCTGTGACCATCCGGCGTGCGCAGCATGGCAATCTCGACGCGCATGCCCTGCAATCCGGTGACGCCATCTGCCCAGTCTCCTTCGATGGGGGCGCGCCCCTCGAGGTTGAGTCCAAGCTCAGTGAAGAACTCAATGGCGGCATCAATGTCTTCGACCACGATGCCGACGTTGTCCATTCGCTTGACGGTCATGATGTCCTTCTCCTTGGTGCGTACAACATTCTACGGCACAGCAACAGGCCACGGCGAGAACTCTTTACTACGCTAGCTTGCACGTTTCCAACACACCTTCTGTGTTTATGGGCACGGTTTGGGCGTACGCGCAAAATAGTCGCTAGGCGTCCACTGGGGCGGCGGTCAGCCTCTTTCCTGCCAACTCTCGGAGATATGACCACGAGATATCGCAAAAACATAACGGCAAGTGGGCCGGCATGGGTCGTGATAGACGAGGATTTCGTCAAAAGATTCCGTGCTGCCGTATTGAATCAAGGTCGGGCCGCCCGCAACATCCTCCATCATTTCTTGGAGCTGCTTCACGGGGCTATTCGATCCATCGCGGATCACATCCGGTTCCCCGAGCAAGTCAAGCACTCTCGCCTTGGTATCGCCTTCCACCAATTGATTAACGTGTTCCCTAACTAATTTCATCCAAGGCCCAAGCGGACCGTCACACTTGTCGGGAAAACCTTTCATATGAATCCTTGACAAGCGGGCTGTCACGCTTATTCTTGGGCACGCTTCGCTGCGATTCTCTAACAGGATAGCCTCAGTCGGGGATGCACTGCCAGGACTCTAATTCTGACGATTGTCTGCGACGGCCTCGTCTCTACCGGGGCTCAAGCTTACCGTGGCTCGCCTGTTCTATCGTCTGCAGCAGGATACCCTTGGTGTCGGGGTAACAGGCCACGGTTGGAACCGTTTAAGGGCAGCACGGGACATGCATCCTTCAGGCAAATGTGCCAAGCTGACCTTCCCCGTTCTCCCCCCATAAACGGAGGAATCGCCAACTGTTTTTTGAGAGCGGAAGCCCGTCAGCCCGTCTCTAGCAGTCAGATCGCACTGAAAAGCAGAAAAGCAGGGCCACACAGCTGCCAGCATCGTCGCGATCGTTGGCTGTCCTTGGCCTACGGGCGGTCAGGGGGTGCGATGCCGGGAGGTGGTGCAGCGGCTCCCCTGGCGTTCCGACGACGACGGTCCCTGCGGGCCTGGAGTGGCCAACGCAGCAGCGGCGCGACGGCGATCCAAAGTGCGGACAGGATGGTAAATATCTGAATCCACCATATCCTGTCCCGCACATCGCTCCCCGACGCCAGATCACGGAACCAGCTCAGCCATGTGCCGGAGAAAACAATTGCGGCCAGCAGCATCAGCGCTGGCGTGTAGACGATCCATTGGACGATCCGCTACGGCGACAGCAGATAGAGCACCACCAGGACGTCCGCCACCAGGAACAATTCCCCGCTGAAGACAATCAGCGCGTCCAGGCCGGGGGGCATACCGGTGCCGGTTGCAGGCAGAGTCATGGCGGTAGTCCCCGAGTGAGTGGTTGATTGAACGGCAGCAAGCGATTGTCCCCTCTGTAACGCAGGAGAGGGTAGAGGGGGAGAGTGCCTCGTCTCCCCTTGGCCTGCGTGATACGCCGAAATGAGAAAGCCCTTCGACATGGCGGCCGAAGGGCTTCTTGTCTCATCGTGTCGGGGCAACAGGACACGGTTAGATCTTTTTAGCCGGCTAGCGTGGATGGTGCCCGCCGATTCTCTGGGTGACGCGTGAGCCCGCCGTCGGACGGCACACTGGCGATATTCAAGGCGGCGGGCGGTCAATAATGATCGAGCAATTTGGCAGCGACTGCTTTAGCCGCGACATGCCAGCCGGTGTGACTTTGGTTTGAGAGAGTCTGATCGCTTTCAGGGCAGTCAGATTCCTCAGGTGCTCCAGTCCTGTGTCGCTGATTTGCGTGTTGCGGACGTCAAGCCAAATCAGCGCGGTCAGACCCGTGAGGTGCTTCAGACCAGCATCGCTGACTCTTGTGTTATCGAGCCAGAGCGTGTGCAAAGCCGTCAGGTCTTCGAGATGTTGTAGGCTAACATCCGTGATGTCGGTGTTGTTGAGTTGTAGCTCTTCCAGGGCGGGCATATTCTTGAGGAATTTCAAATCATCGTCGGTGACGGTCGTGCTATTGAGGCGGATCACTTGCACCCGTGCAAGGTAATCCGCAACAACGGTATCCAGCACCCAGGGCGGCCATTTCGGCGAGTCGTAGTTCTCGCTAGTCCAAGGCAAGTAGCGGTGGTAATAGGCAGTGCCCCCAATTTTCCTTAGTGCCGCCACGGCCTCACGCTGCCGTTGTGCTTTGTAGGACCACCAGCCGAACAAGACGGCAATTATCGTCGTGATGACAAGCAGCGTCCGCAGACGATACTGCAACATGCGACGCAAAGGGAAGCGGCGCGGGGCCGCGACAGGTTGAGATGGTTCACGCTGGGGCATGCTGCTGTTATAGACGATGGCGCGGGCAATAGCATCACGAAAGGCTCAGCCGAAACCCTTCGGGGCGGCTCAAATCGAGATACAGTTCCACACACGCCATCATCTCAATTTGATGGCATTCTAGCTGGCGCGGCCAGCACATGCTTGCCCGCCGCGCAGTGCCATCATTCATTTCAATGTTGGCCAATGTTACGCCGATTCCATATTTGTGCGCGCAGCCGGTCGCGTGCTAGCGATGGCGGCATTTTTTCTCCGGATTCCATTCCACGGAGGAACAACGATGCTCAGGTCAGGGCCAGCCCTGCTCGTTTGCCTGTTGGTCGCACACAGCGCCGCGGGGGCGACATATCGACCGGGCGATCGCGTCGCCGTCATCCGCGATGTCCAGTGTTCCGACAACAACGGCCACGTCACTTCCCTGGAGGCAGGAGAATGCTGCACGGTCGCCGAAGTAGCGGACCAGAAGTTGCGCATTGTCGCCGGCAGCCTTCAGTGGCTCGACGCGGTGAACGTCGTTCCGCTGGCGGAAGCCGCCACCTTGTTCTCCAACCGGATTGCGGCGGAGCCGGGCAACTTCGCGTGGCGTGTGGCCCGTGGCCGCGTCGCCCTGGCGCTCGGGGAGTGGGACCAGGGAATCGAGGACTTCGACGAAGCCATCCGGCTCAAACCGCGCGCAGCGGGACTTTATTCTGCCCGGGGAGTGTTTTGGGAAAGGAAGCGACAGTTCGACAAGAGCATCGCCGACTACGACATTGCACTGCGGCTCGATCCCCAGAACGCCGCGGCCTATGCCAATCGGGGTGCCGCCTGGGCTGGGAAGGGAGATCTCGATCGAGCGCAGACCGACCTGGACGAAGCTCTCCGCCTGGAACCGCGCAGCGCCCACACGCTGGCAAATCGAGGCGCAGTGTGGGCCGAGAAGGGAAATTTCCCGCGCGCGCTGGCCGACCTGGACCAGGCCGTGCAGTGCAATCCGGTGCACGAAGAGGCCCTGTTCGGCCGCGCTATGGTGCGTTACCAACTGGATTCGAACGAGGCGGCGCTTACGGACCTCAACGCACTGCTGAAGCTCGCGCCAAACCGGCAGTCGGCACTGCGACTCCGCGGCAGAGTCCGGCATGAGTTGCGCGACGGCGCCGGAGCCATCGCCGACTACGACGCCGCGCTCAAGCTGGACCCCAACGATGCGGAATGCTATGGTTACCGCGCCATGGCCAGGCAAGCGCTGGGGCAATATGAACAGGCCATCCTCGATTTCAACGCGGCCCTGCAATCGAGGCCGGGATGGGTCGAGGTGCTGGCCGCCCGGGCCTGCGTGTTTGGGTTAGCCGGTGACAATGAGCGTTCGCTGGCTGATCTGACGGAAGCCATACGCATCGCGCCGTCCAAGGCCGCGCTCTACTCCAATCGGGCCGTCACATGGGACCGGATGCGGCAGTACGACAAAGCGCTGGCAGACATCAACGAAGCGCTGCGGCTGGATCCGCACTATGGGAAAGGATTTGCCACACGCGCAGTGGTCCAGGTTCATATGGACCAGCCGCAGCAGGCCATGAGCGACCTGACTGAGGCGCTCCGGCTCGACCCGCACCAACCCGAAGCCTTCGCGCATCGAGCACTCATCTGGATTTCCAAAGGGGAATTGGATAAGGCAATCGCGGACTTCGATGAGTCGCTGCGACTCGCCCCACGCAACCCTCACGTCTACTTTGATCGCTCCCAGGTATGGATGGCCAAAAACAATTACTGGCGTGCGATTGCTGACTTGAACGCGGCGGTGGAGCTCAAGCCGGGTGAGGCGGAGATTTATTGCAAGCGAGCCAAATGTTGGGAAGCGGTGCGTGATGCGAACCGTGCGCTGGCCGACCTGAACGAAGCCGTCCGACTCTGCCCGCAGGAGGCCGACGTCTGGGCTTATCGGGGATCTCTCCACGCGCGGCGGGGCGATTTCGACGCGGCCCTTGCCGACCTCGAAGAAGCCGTCCGACTGGCTCCCGCAGATGCGTCAGCCGTTGGCGCCCGGGGCGCCGTGTGGGGCGAAAAGGGAAATCTGGATCTCGCGCTGCGTGATATGACCGAAGCGCTGCGGTTGAATCCCAAAAACGCCTCGGTCTGGGAGAACCGGGCCGTGGTTTGGTTGAGAAAAGGGGACATGGAAAGGTCAATCGATGATTTCACTCAAGCCGTGCAACTCCGGCCGCAGGATGCCAATCTGTATGCAACCCGTGGACAGGCATTCTGCGTCAAGAAGGACTATGCCCGCGCGCTCGCAGACTTTGACGCCGCCATTCGGCTTGCGCCGCAAGAAGCGACACTCTACGCGCGACGCGGCTGGGTGAAAGCCACCAGCCCCGATCCCCAGTTCCGCAACGGTCAGCAGGCGGTGGCCGATGCTCAAGAGGCCATTCGGCTGGCGGGGATCGAACATCCATCGCTGCTGGCGGTTCTCGCCGCGGCGGAAGCAGAAAACGGCAATTTTGCACAGGCCGTCGCCCTCCAATTCCGAGCCATCGAGGTGGAGACCGACGGGGAAGAGCTGCCCCGCTATCGCCAGCGTTTGCAACTCTACCAGGTCCGGCAGCCCTATCGCACGGATGGGGGCGTAATGAGATAGCCCAAGTACCGAAAGGGCGGACATGCCAAAATTGCTAACGGCCGACCGCCGCGCAAGCGCAGGAACCGTCGCCGCTCCAAGCCGTCGGCTAATACTCGTTTCCGCCCCGCTGGCAACCGATCCGCCCCATGGCAACCGAGATTTTAGGAGGCAGCATGACGGGGCATCAGGACACGGTTAGAACTTTTCTGGAAGCTAGCCTGGAAACTGCCATCTGAGTATCTGTGCAGCGTCTGAATACTGCGGGCCGGCATGCTTGGCGATGGTCAAGGCGGCGGGAGTCAGCGAACGATTTGGCAATCGGGAAGTGACTACCAGCCGCGAAGCAGTTAATGAGAAATATTGCAATGCGGCAACTTCTGCCGAAAGAGTGCTTCTGCCTTTTTCGTCACGTACGTGTTCGCGAGACCTAATTCTTTGAGTCCCTTGAGCCGAGCCAATTCCCTCAGGCCAGCGTCCGTTACCTTAGTTTCATCGAGTTGCAAGGATTCGAGCTTCGTCAACCTGACCAACTCTGGCACGCCCTCGTCGGTCATCTTCGTTTCCGAAAGGTCCAGTGTATGGAGGCTCCTGAGTGCGGCCACGTGCTTCAATCCATCGCTCGACACCTCTGTTTGCTTGAGATACAGCGACTTGAGGTTCGTCAGCCTGGTCAGTTCCTTCAGCCCGTCGTCGGTCACCTTCGTGTTGCGGAGTCCCAGCGCATGAAGACCGCTGAGCCCGGCCACTGTTTTCATCCCTGCGTCCGTCACTTGAGTTTCCGCTAGATTCAAATCGCGGAGATCTTTGAGGCAAGCCAATTCCTCTAGACCCGCGTCCGTAATATGCGTTCGCACAAGCCACAACCAATAGAGATGCTTAAAGGTGGACAGTTCTTTCAACCCTTCGTCGGTTACCTTCGTGTCGCTGAGATCCAGAAGTTGGAGATGCTTCAATTCGGCCAGATCCCTTAGGCACGCATCGGTCACGTCCGGGATTCCAATGCAAAGCCATTCGAGTTTTTTCGATCCGGCCAATGTCTTTACGCCGGCGTCTGTCACGTTCGTATGATCGAGGTTCAGCCTCTGAAGATCTTTAAGTCCGGTAATCTGTTTCACGCTAGCGTCCGTCACATTCGTATAATGGAGGACAAGCGACTGAAGCTGCGAGAGTCCGGCCAGCTTCATCAGTCCCTCGTCTGTGACTTCGGTACCCCCGAGGTCTAGGTGTCGCAATCTCTTCAAGCCTGCCAGAAAATTGAGGCCCTGGTCGGTTACCTGTGTGTTACTCAGCCCCAACCCCTGAAGACCCTGGTGTCCGGCCAGCTCCTTCAGACCGGCGTCGGTCACTTGCGTGGCGTTTAGTTCCAGCCATTGGAGGCCCTTGAGCCCGGCGAGTCTTTTCAACCCGTGATCTGTAATCTTCGTGTTCCGAATGTTCACAGCCCGAAGAGTCTTGAATCCTGCCAGATTCTTCAGCACAGCATCAGTTGTTTGAGAGTCGCCGAGGTAGAGGCCGAATGCTTCCGGCGGTTGCGGCAACTGGCATCCAATCCTAAAGTTCCCTTGAAACCGGAATGCCGCAACTTCCCCAACATTTCCCGTCGCGCCTGAACGAAACGACAATCTGCCATCCTCGTCGATATCCATCCAGCCGACTTCGGCTCCGGCCCGTCGCCAGGCTTTGACGACCGTGTCCGGCACTGGCACAGGCTGCTGCTCGGTGATTCTTATCGGGACTGGCCAATCTTTGGCGTCGACAGTTGTCGAATGACTGCCGTAATGCACACTGCTGTCGGTCGCGTAGACATGAGCGATATAGCTGCTATGCAGCAGCCCGGTAAGCAGGGCGATCGCCGAAAAAATACGCGTTTTCATGAACCGATCCCCAGAACTAGGCACGAATCACCAGACCGCCGACATGATAACTGTCTATTTGAATCGGGCGAAGGCTGATATGTGTTTCCCGTGTCGGGGCAACAGGACACGGTTAGAGCTTTTCGGCCAGCCAGCCTGGGTGCTGCCATCGGACCTTCTGCCCGGCGACTGACTTGCCATCAAGCATTGGAGCTTACCTCCGTTAGCCAAGTTAGGGCAAATCGTCTGAATCAACCACGAACAACGGTTCCGCAAAATCAACGAAATCATTGTTTCCTGTTCGTAAATATTCAATGAACCGTCCGTTTAACTCAGCGGGAATCAGATCGCAAACGTTCAATGCTTCTATTACGCAAACAGTTGTCATAGGCTCCACCCGCTCGCCAACCTTCACGAATGGTTCAGAGGGTGAACGCCAGGTTAAGAGTCGTCCTATCATCGGACTCTTGATGACATGCCGCATTCGTGCAGCCTTTTCCCGCGGGGCGGTTTGGTTACAGACCCTAGAGCGACTATAGCCTCATCAGCTGTCGTTATACCGCGCCGAAGTCCGTGTTGCAGCAGTATGCACGCGATGTCGGGGCAACATGACACGGTTAGAACATTTCAGCCAGCTAGCATGGAAGTTGACTGCTGACCAGTCGTTTGTGTGTGGGGCGACTAGGCACTCTTACCAGAGTGCAGATTTATTGGCGTAATTGTTCCATAGTCATCATGACCGACTATCACAACCGGTATTCGACATTGCACATTCCCAATCGATTGCCAAATAGTTTGAAGCCATTTTGCCGCGCAATCAACCACAATGTCGTTAACGGAGTAATCAACGTCGTCAGAATCGACAATCGGTATAGGGGGCTCAACGCCGGATTCCGTGTGTTTCGGGCCAAACAATTCCGCGTGGCCGCGGATCGCCTTGTTGATAACATACAAGTCAGGCCCGTCAACAGACGCGGCAACAGTGAAGAATCCGTCGGCATCTTGCGACGGAAAAATGACTAGGTCGAGTCGAGTTGCACGATCCGGCAGCGAGGCCAACAACTCTGAAATCAGGGTTCGCGCAGAGTCCGAATGCCGTTCCAACACAGTGGTCAATTCGGCGATGAATTCGAGCTCAGTCATATCCTCTCCTTCAAGTTCATGTCATTGTAGCGATCGAATCGCTTTGAAGATCGACCTCGCAGCCGAATGTCTCGCTGTCGAGGTAACAGGATTTGAACTTAGTCCAGAAACCACTGATTTACACTCTTGCGGGGCATTGGTAAAAGTTTCTGACGGCGGGGAAGTGGCTTTTTTTGGTTCCAACAATTCTTACATTTTTCAGATTTATTTGATGTTTTACTTCCGCTGAAAATGGATCACTGGCCTACTTCTGCATCTTGAATTTTGGGCGAGTTATTGCTATAATGCAATAACAATTTACGCGACCAACGACCCCATGACGTGGTATCATCGCCCCGCCTGAGAAAGCCTCAGGTACCAGGCAGAGCCCGCCCGGCACACCGTGCCTCCGGCGGGCTTTTTGCGTCTGGGTAGGGGAAAATCGCGTACACGATGACAGTGCGCGCGTGAGCGGAATGGCGCTAGCCACCGGCGCGTCGAGTAATGAACAACGCTCCAGGCCGCGAGTTAGGACCAATCCGATCACAGGGCCGGGGGCTAGCGCCCACCCGCTCACGGACGTGATACGACAATGCAAACCGATCGTTTTATTTAAGGAGGGCAGATGATGATCCGACATATCGAAAATGAAATGCACGCCGAGTATCCGCCACTCGAATTTCCGCCGACAAATGGGGAAAAGAAGGGTAAGCTGCCAGTCCTCGGGCCGATGATCCTGCCTCAGCCGGAACCTCCGGCCCCGCCGCCGAGCACGCAGGAGGAGTCCGAACTGCTCGACGCCAGGGCGTTTGGTCACCGCGCCACGGGCAAGACTTATCGCCAGATCGCCCGGCTGTTGAACATTCCTTCTTCTTCGGCCTACAAGAGGGTGCAGCGCGAAATGGGGCGCCGCCGCGAGGAGTTTGCGGAAGACGAAGCCGATTCACGGGAGCTGATCGTTGCCTTGTTGGACGGGGCGCTGGAGGGGATCGCCACCCAGGCCTACAACGGGGACCAAAAAGCATTTCATTTGCTGCTGCAATACGCCAATACCCGGGTGCGGCTGGCCAAGATCGAAAGCCCCAAGACGCCGGACAAGATGATTCGGAAGATCAATGAGGCGGCCGCAGTTGCACAAGAAACAGCGGCTCAAGATGCAAAGGCACAAGATGCGGCGGCGGCTCAGGAAGTAGAAGTAGGAAAGGAAGCGACGGAGGCGCCATTCCCAGAGCGTGAGCCAGGGCCGGGGGACACGAATGAGAGGTGTGAAGGGGACAAGGGTGCGAAGGGTGTGAAGAGTAGTAAGGGTGTGAAGGGGTATGTACAAGACCGTGGACAAAGGTGTGGACAAAAACCGCAACTTCTTGCCGAGACTCGTGTTGCGGCCGATGCAAAAATTGTCGCGGATCACGTGAACGCACACGACGAAAGCGTCCATGAGTGCGAAGCCCGACGCCTACTGTCGTCTTCGTGATGCGACGACATTTGTTCGAGAAAGCAAAGGTCTTTGGCAATTTAATTTGGAATATCGAATGAAGCTTGGCTTCTTCGATTCAAGAGAGCATTTGCAGCACGCCTGGGCCGCACTTTGCCTCGTGGCGCTACCCGGCGTTACCGCGGGGCAACGCTGCTGCTGGCCAAGGTGGGGCCGCTGACGGGCTTCTTCAAGGCGGCGATGCGCTGCAGGGCCAGATCTCGCTGCTGCGGATCTTTGGTCTGCTTGGCCACCATGTTGTAGAAGAGGCGGGCCACGCCTGCTTGCCCTTTGGCTTCGCAGGACTGGGCTTTGGCCAAGAGATTGTCGGTCTCAAATCGGTTGGCGTCCGCTTCCGCTTCGCGCTGCCGCTCGATGGCGGTTACGCTTTGCAAGGGCCGAACGCTGGCAGTGGAAGACTGGCGGGCTACGCTTTCGAGCGGGGCGCCGCCGCGTCGCCGTGCGGCTTCGGCGAGCAAGGCTTCGTCCATGGCCTCGAAGTCGTGAATGTACGCCTTCACGCTCATCGTGCTGGCGCCACGGCTCTGACTGATGCCGACGTTTCTAAACGGCCGCCCTAGTCCTGGAACGCCAAACTCACTCCGGCTATCCTGTGCGCGGTTGATGCCACCCAGGAGGACTTCGCCCCGATCTGGCACCAACACGGTGGTGGCGGCAGTCGTGTAGCTGAACGTAGGCTGCTGCACGACCTGAGCGGAACCGATCGGAGGGAGTGCAAGTAACGCTGCGAAGGCCGGTAAAAAGGCCGAGAAATGATGACGCATGGGAATGCCTCCAGCGATCGCCGAGGGAAATACCCTGAAGTCCCGCCGGCGGCCGTTATTCTACCTTATCGGCACCCCGTTGGCAAAGCGTGGGTAGGAGGCTTCCCACCCTCCGCTTTGTGGGTTCGGATTGGTCTAACTAGCATGGAGCATATTCCGAAAACTGGGCTAACGAAGGAAACGCGGGGCGGTCCCCCGCCGCTCAACCATGCAACTCGGCGTAATCCTGGCGTTGCTCGGCGCGCTGGTGGCAGGTCAGGCGGCTCCTCACGAGTCGCTACCCGACATTGTACAGCGCACCATCCTCTGTGGGCTGCTCTTGGCGCTGGTGGTGATGGCAGCTCGTATCATTGCGGCAGCGTCCGTGGCCGGCTTGCAGGCCGACGGAGGTGTGGATGCCGCCTGGCCACTGCGCTATCGGCGGCTCCGCCAGATCCACGCAGTGGCTTGGGGGCTGGCCATCGCCGCCATTTATTTTGGCCTGGGCTGGCCGCAGATGGTGCGAGAGAACTGGCGTCTTAAAGATGTGGTTCTGCTGGATGACTTGTTGATTCTGCTTCCTGTGGTGTTGTCGCTCATCCTGTCCTGGTGGGCTTGGGGGCGGGCCGATCAGGCGCTGGAGTGTCGCCGTGCCGCGCAGGTCGGCCGAGCATCACGGCCTGTTGGCGGACTCAGGCCCACATGGTTGCTGGTGCGGCACTTGTTGGCTCCCATCTTGGCGCCGCTGCTGTTGGTCGTCGCTGTCCAGGATCTGACGTCCCGCTACGCTCCAGAAACCCATTTCACGGTCGCGAATGTCCTCCTGACCATTCCTCTCCTCTTGGGAGTCGTCGTTGGATTTCCCTGGGCGCTGCGATTTCTATGGCGAACCGAGTCGTTGCCCGAAGGCGCACTTCGCCATCGTTTGCGTCAGGTCGAACATCGGCTGGGGGTTCGTTCGCGTGATGTGTTGATTTGGCGCACCGACGACACGATTTGCAATGCGGTGGTGGTAGGGTTTTTTCCTGCCTGTCGCTATGTGCTGCTGAGCGATGTACTCATTGATCGAATGACGCCGGAGCAGGTGGCAGCAGTGTACGCCCATGAATTGGGGCACGCGCGTCATGGGCATATCTTGTTGCGATTGCTGGCGGTCGCGTTGCCGGTGGTGTTGTGTCGAGCCTTGGCCGTGTTGTTTCCGGCTGTCTGGACGGCATCATCCGAGGCAATGGCTGTCTACGGATTGGCTCCGCCGGCGCAGGCCGCCCTGCTAACGCTGCTAGTTGCTGCCGGCTATTCGGTCACGATTTTTTCTTGGTATTGCCGAGTGTTGGAGCGCGAGGCCGATCTCTGCGGCTGTCAGGGTGTGACCGACTCGCAGCAGTTCATTTTAGCGTTACGCACGCTGTCTGCTCTCACTCAAACTCCCCAACAAGCAGCCAGGGCCAGTTGGCTGCACCCTGCGTTGACGGATCGCATTGCTTTTGTGGAATACATGGTTGCCCATCCCGAGGAGCGCAGCGTCTTTGGCCGTCGCTTGCGACGACTTTCATGGCTGCTGCTAGCGATGGTGGCTGTATTGGCCCTGTGGCCGCTCGTTTAGCGGTACAACCCCTACATTCCATCGCGTTGCCGTCATTTGCCGAGCCGGGCCATTTTATCTAACAGGAAAAGTTTGGCTTCCAGGGTCAGGCCGCCGATATTCCTTTTGCAACGCCCTACTGCTGGCTTTTCAAGAAAGCCTCAAGTCGGGCGGCTCCTGAAGCCGATCTTGGCCCAGCGACACGCCCTGACTTTTGCACTTCTTGGTCCCACCATGACGCAAATACTGGAAATTCACGCCGCAGAACCGTCTGAATTGCACCATCGCGTGTCGAAGGCTCTAGCCCGCAACCCCTATCTCAATCGCCGCCGCGTGCGTGCGGAAGCCAGCAACGGCCGCGTCCGGTTGGAGGGGGTGGTCACCTCCTACTATCAAAAGCAGATGGCGCAGGAGATGTTGCGGACCGTCGAGGGGATCGACGAGATCGACAACCGCATTGAAGTGACTTGGTTGTAACCTGTGGGCTAGGCATTCTTGCCTACCACCTAGGAACCCAAGGGTAGCACTCGCACGCGGCACTTACTTTCTTCGACAACTACCAGCGCGCCAGCCTCAAGGGCGGCTTCATGCTGGCGCATCGCGCCCGCTGCGAGAGAGATCATGTGCTCGGGCAGGACGTTCTGTCCTCGAACCTGAATAACACTTGGCCCTCCGGCGTGAGTCAAAGCTAGCGCAGTGCCAAAATCAAGGTCGTGAGTGAACACGGCATGACCCATTGGCAACGGCCCAGGCCATGATTTCGGAGTCTTCTGCGCGCGGGTTACCAACTGTGGACCAATGCACTGCCGGCCAGCCTTGTTGCGCAAGTTGGGCTACCCACTCGGGTGACAAATTCATGTCAATGACCAGCCGAAGACTCATGCGACGACCAGCGGCTCTTCCCGCTCTTCCAATCTCCAGGCGGCATAAGCTAATACAGCGTCGATATCCTCAGCTTCGAGATAGGGATATGCTTGTAGAATCCGTTCTCGCGTATGTCTGGAAGCAAGGAGTCCGAGAATCGTGCCCACGGTGACGCGCAAGTCCCGAATACATGGCTTTCCACCCATCACGCCAGGATCGTGAGTAATGCGAGGGATGGTCATGGTATGTTCCTTATCAAGAACGAATGGAAATTTCTCCCAAGTCAATTATAGCACGACAGCGCACATGCAAACATCCGAACGCTTGGGACGATCCGGCCCAGACCGGCATGATGCACTCGTGGTGGTAGGGAGTCTAGATCACGACGAATGCGCTCATCGTGGCTGCAGTGGCGTTCCGCGGATGGCGTCATCCAGGCAGTTGTAGTGCGGAAAGCGGCTGTCGAGACCTGCCATGTGCAGCACTTGCTCGTTGGCGGGTGTCAGGCCGCACAACCGAATGATGCCGCCATGGTTGTGGACCCGCTTGTGGAGCAGCACCAACTGTCCAAGAAGATGGGAATTGAGAAAGGTTACGCGATCCATTTGCAGGATCAAGCGATCGACCATGTGCTGCTGTACGATGGCCCACAGGTCGTCAGCCAGCGGGGCGATCTCTCCGCCGGATGATGCATAATGCAACCCGGTCTCTTGGGGAGGCGCAAGGCTGACAAAGATCCAGCCTGGTCCTCGTTCAACGTCCAATCCCCACCCATGCAATTGCGTGGTCGTCATTTTTGGTTCCGCCTGGTGTGCTATGCCGTTTGCCTGTCCGGCTGCCTGAGAACACCACCTTCAACCATTCATCTTAAAGGACCGGCCCCGCTGGGCAAGAGCAGTTTGCAAGGTAATCGTTTCAGTCTCTCAGCAAGTACGCATCGGCAGACAGGAATGTCTACCCCCGCTACTTCCCGTCGCGGGTTACCCCCTTGATTGCCCTGCCGTGGATCGTGGTAAACTAATGGGTTCTGCATAGGTCGTTAGCGTGCTATCAACCGTTGCCCATCCATCAACACCAATTCACATCACTTTATCGGGAAGGACTAAGCCATGGGACGTGCTGGAGCAGTGACATTCAAGGGTAATCCGTTGACATTGGCGGGCGAGGCCGTGAAAGCGGGCCAGCCGGCCCCTCCCTTTACGCTCTATGCTTTTGAAGGTGGCGGCCTGAAGACCATCACGCTGGCCGACGTGAAGGGGAAACCCACGTTCATCAGCGTGGTTCCCTCGCTCGACACGCCGGTCTGCCAGACCCAGACCAAGAAGTTCTCGCAGGAACTGGCCGCGATGGGGGACAAGATCAATGCCTTGACGGTCAGCCTCGACCTGCCTTTCGCCATGAATCGCTTCTGCGGCGCTGAAAACATCAAGAATCTCCGCTCGGCCAGCGACTATCAAGATCGCAATTTCGGCCAGAGTTGGGGGATGCTCATCGAAGAACTGAAGATCCTGGCACGCGGTGTGTTCGTGCTGGATAAGGATGGCAAGGTGGTCTATGCCGAGCAGGTGAAGGAAGTTGCCTCGGAGCCCGACTATGATAAGGCACTGGCGGCGCTCAAGAGCTTGCTCTAAGACGCCGAAGAGCTTGCTCTAAGACAACGACGTCGATCGACTCTGTAATTGCGGTTCTCAACCAAATTCCTCACAGAGTATTCCGATGAACATGGGGTACAGACGTATTGCGTCGTGGGCTGTCGCTTGCGCGGGTTGTGTGGTTCTGTTGAATTTCGGTTCCTCGTGGGGGGCCGATGTCGATGGGATAGAGTCCTCCGGCGTCCTCACGATCGAAGGGGATTCAAAGGGCGTCTCGCCTCGTAAATCCCCGGCGACCAAAGCCAAAGATGCCACGGAACAACGTCCCAAGTCCACCGACAAAACCAAACGCCCAGCGAAAGACAAGCCGGAGAATGACAAGCGGAAAAAAAAGGAAGCGGCCGATAAGGACAATGACGAAGATCGTTTAGCTCCAGGGGTCCGTCTCTGGCCCGAATTGTCCGCCGAGGACCAAAAGAAAATTATTGCGGAGCACAAGGATCATCTGAAGTCGATTCAGGAGATGTTTCCTCAACTTCGTTTCAATTTTATCGAGACAGATTACTTTCTGCTTTTTAGTGATTTGTCTCCCGCCGATCTTCGTTCGTATGCTCCCTATCTCGACGCGATGTATAAGCGGTTGTTGACGCTCTTCGAAGTCAAAGCCAAGACGAATATTTGGCGGGGCAAGGCACTCATTATTATCTTTGCCCACAACGAAGCTTATCTGGCCTATGAGAAGCAGAAACAGAATCATGTGCCACCCGATGGTGTGGCGGGATTATGCCACTGCATGGGAAATGGGGACGTCATCACATCGATGCGGGTTACAGAACTCAATCGCAAGCAATTGGCGGCCGTGATCGTACACGAGACGACGCATGGTTTTGTCTGGAGATACAAGACACAAGCGCGAATACCCGGTTGGGTCAATGAGGGCTTGGCTGAGCATGTTGCGAATTTGATCGTGCCAGGGTTTAGGGCGCGGGACGAACAATTGGCAATTCGTGGATTGCAGCAGTTTGGGCAGATTCCGGCCGGTTTTTTCCAGGCACCCGGAAGCGCCGTGCAATATGGATTGGCCTATAACCTCACGAAGTACATGATTTCCGCCAATCCGAAGAAATATAAGACATTCTTCGTGAATCTGAAGAATGGGATGACGGAAGAAGAATCACTTCAGGATGTGTATGGAATCCGCCGCGACGTGCTCGTCACTCAATATGGTCGGGCCATCGGCATCCCCAATCTACGCCTCGATCCTCGCGACGCACCTGCTGCAGTCGCCAAACCTTAGTCGCGTTTCCCGCGTTCTTTTTTGGAGACCTGCATGTCGAGTTCGCCCGATCCGTTTCTTTCGCCCGCTTCCGTAGCCGGGCCTCGCACCAGCGGCAAAGCCATCGCCAGTTTGGTGTTGGGTCTCGGTTCGTTGTTTTGCTCGATCATCACGGCTATCCCGGCCTTGGTCCTCGGCATCTTGAGCCTGGGTGAAATCACCCGCAGCGAAGGGCGCGTTTCTGGGCGTGGCTTGGCAATCACAGGAATCGTTTTGTCAGTCGCCTTGCCGCTGCTCAATATCGTTTGCCTGCTGGTTGCCCTATTAGTGCCTGCCGTGGGAGCGGCGCGCCAGGCCGCGCGGCGCGCTCAGTCTGCAAACAATCTGCGGCAAATCACGTTGGCGGCACATCAGTATGAGTCTCAGAACGGACGATTTCCGGCGGCCGTCGATACATCGAAAGGCGCGCCGGTCAGTTGGCGGTTGACTGTTTTGCCGTTTCTCGAAGCATTATCGATATACAAACAGTACGACCCCAGCCAGTCCTGGGACAGTGCCAAGAACCGCTCAGTAAGTGATACGCATCTGCCTCTATATAACTCTCCGGAAGATCCGCGATCCAACAAGACTCACTACCTGGCGGTCGTCGGCCCCGGGACGGCCTTTGAGGGGAACAAGCCGGTCAACATTCAGACTATCGGCTCCCCTTCGCAGACAATCTTCTACGTCGAGGCAGATGCCGCCGTCCCCTGGGCAGAGCCGAAGGATCACAATTTCAATCCAGCCGATCCGGCCGCTGGTCTGGGCGGCATTCGGCCCGGCATATTTGCCGCTGCGATGGGGGACGGAAGCATCCGAATGATTCCGACCGACACAGATCCCGAAGTCCTACGCGCTCTGATGAGCCGTGATGAGGGGGACAACAAGGCGATCAGCAACAGTCTTTTTGACCGATAGCCGGAAGAGGCCGATTCGCCACTTCAAGTTAGGCCACGACTGCGGCCTAGCAGTCGCTCCGGCCGCCGTTCCCGGTTTGGGCAGTTGCGGCTATAATTAAACGCTGTCGTCCGGCGAGGCACTCCCCTGCCCTGCCATCGGGCTCTGACGACGACCAATTCGTTTTCTGCCCACGATCCCACCACTAACGTCCCACCTGGTTCGAGGTTCCACCGCGCATGGCTGTGCTGCTGCACATTAAGAACGCTTACAAAAGCTACGGCGACCAGGTGCTGTTGGACGGAGCGGAGGCGGTGCTCACCGAGGACGTGAAAGTCGGCTTCATCGGCCGCAATGGCGCCGGCAAGAGTACGCTGCTGCGCGTGCTGCTGGGGGATGAGGAACTCGATAAAGGAGAGGTGATCCGCCATTCCAAGTTCCGCCCTGGCTATCTGCGGCAGCACGATCCGTTCCAGCCGGGTGAGACGGCCATGGAATTTCTGCTGCGCGACAGCGGCCAGCCCGACTGGAAATGCGGTGAAGTGGCAGGTGAGTTCGAACTCAAAGGAGCCTACCTCGACGGGCCAGTTTCCAAACTCTCTGGCGGCTGGCAGACGCGCGTGAAACTAGCGGCCCTGCTGCTACACGAGCCGAACCTGCTGCTGCTTGACGAGCCGACGAACTTCTTGGACCTTCGAACGCAGATCGTGCTGGAGCATTTTTTGCGCAACCACCGCGGCGCCTGTTTGATCGTATCGCACGATCGGGCCTTCCTGGCGGCCACATGCAGTCACACGCTCGACCTGTCGCGCGGTAAGTTAACGATGTTCCCCGGCAAGATCGATGCGTTCCTCGAGTTCCAATCAGAACGCCTGGAACATGACCAGCGCGTCAACGCCTCGGTGATGGCTAAACGCCGCCACCTGGAAGAGTTTATTGCCAAGAACCGAGCCAGGGCGAGCACGGCCACGCGGGCTAAATCCAAGAGCAAACAGCTTGAGAAGTTGGAAACCGTCGAAATTGCCGCCGACGAGCCGACGGCCAACATCCGCGCGCCGATCGTCGAGCCGCGCAAGGGAGCAGCCTTACGCTGTGAAGGGCTGGCCATCGGCTACACGGACCACACCGTGGCCGATGATATCGAGTTGGAGATCACGCACGGTTCCCGCGCAGCCGTGGTGGGAGACAACGGCCAGGGTAAAACCACGTTCCTGCGCACGATTGTCGATTCGTTGCCGGCGATCAAAGGGGATGTCCGCTGGGGCTACGGCTGCCAGGTTGGCATCTATGCGCAGCACGTCTACACGAGCCTGAATGAAAAGCAGACCGTGCTTGACTATCTGGAATACAACGCCGCGCCAGGAACGAAGACGCAGCAGATTCTGGACGTGGCCGGAGCCCTCTTGTTCCGCGGCGACCATGTGAAGAAAAAAGTCTCGGTCCTTTCCGGCGGCGAGCGGGCCAGGCTCTGCATGGCAGGTTTGCTGCTGAGTCAATACAACATCCTGATCCTCGACGAGCCGGGCAACCATCTCGACGTAGACACGGTCGAAGCGCTCGCCCAGGCGCTGATCGACTACCAGGGTACGGTGATCTTCACCAGCCACGACCGGCACTTCATGAAGCGCGTGGCCACCTGCATCGTGGAGGTTCGCGACGGCCATGTGACGAACTATCGGGGCGACTACGAGGCCTATCTCTATTCGGTCAACAAAGAAATCGAAGACGGGGAACGGGAATTGGCCACAAGGCTCTCGAAGGCTCCACCCGTCAAGGGAAAACCGCCCAAAGCTCCGCCGAAGCCGCCTCAGCGTAGCGAGCGCGAGGTTCGCAAGGAGATGACCAACCTTGAGCGCACGATCAGCCGTACCGACGAGCAAAAGCGGGCGATCAACGATCAACTGCTGCAAGCGACTGATCCGGCGGAAGCGATGCGCCTGCACAATGAGGTCACGGCCCTAGCGGCCCAGATCGCCGAAGCCGAAGAACGCTGGTGCCAGTTGCAAGCCGAACTGGACGAATCCCCATAGTATCCATCACGCTCCGCGTGATGATTTTCTCATACAACGGGAATGTGGGTGGCTGGGACGAGGTGAAGTACCCGAATTGCTCGCCCCATGCCCGCGAAGGAGACTGAGGCGAACGCCAATGCCTTCATGCCCA
>JAIOPX010000402.1 GCA_021413705.1 Planctomycetota bacterium
CGCTTCATGCTGCGCGCATGCGACGCCAAGTGACGTTCTTATATCTCGTCACCAACTCTCCATCCACACACGGGCGGACAAATTAGTTCAACCATGTCAAAATGGCATCGCGAGCAAACCTTGAGCCGAACATGCGTGGAAGGCCCTCTTTTGTACTGTGCGCCTGCTCTATTCTTTTCTTGCCGGCTCCGCTGCCAAAAAATCGGAGCAACAGGACTCGGTTAGAACCGTTTTTGGTCGATTCCTAGTCTAGGTCTCCTCGGTTAATTCATCCCGTCATGGATCAGTGACACAAGTCCGTTCAGTGGCTGTGTCCTAATCTTCTTGATCTGCCAGCTACTCACGGTGGTCGAGCAACATGCGATCTACAGCGAACGCCTCAAGACTCTCATAGACCCGTGAACGAGTTCGAAAATTGTCGTCGATTCCATCTGGCAACTTACCCCATTTAAGATGGACGAATACCACGCGTCCCGTACCGTCCAAGAGTTGAAAAAGTGCGTCATCGCCCTTGCCCCGACCCACGATTCTTGCTGGAACGCCATGGATCGGGTCGTCCTCGCAGATTTCGAGACGCAGTTGAGCCTCAAAGGTCTTGTGGAAGTTCTCGGGCTCCTCGGCTGTTGACCACCACGGATCAAGCCATTCCATCACGGTGCCTCCATCCATTCCGCCGGGTGCCACACGCGCCATTCTGGGCATCCCGCCAAATTACCAAACCGGCTCGCCACCTCAAAAACTGGACCTGTCCCTGTTTCCTTGGTCCGGCGCGAAGCCAAAGACATGTGGTTCGTCGCCGTATTGGATGAATGCGCCGGCTTTCCGCAACGCCGCCACCGCTTCCCGCTGCTGCCGCGCCTTATACGACCACCAGCCATGCACAACGGCGATGACCGTCGTGAGGATCAACAGCGTTCGCAGCCGATACTGCACCAACCGCCGCCAGCGGAAGCGGCGCGGGGTTGCGGCGGGCAGAGGTGGTTCGGGCTGGGCCATGCTGTTGTTATAGCCGGTGCCAGAGGCAAGAACATCGCGAAAGGCCAAGCCGACAGCCTTGGGATGATCGAGTCGATGGGCACACAGTGCAGCCGAGTGTCCTTGGTGTCGGGGCAACAGGACACGGTTAGGACTTTTTAGCCAGCTAGCTTGGACGCTGGCACCTAATCTTCTGTGCGGCGCGTGAGCCTTGATCGAGGAGGCGATTAACCCTCGGTTCTGATGGTCACCATCTGATACATCATGAACGCTTGCGATGCGAACGACACTAATAAGAATATGGACTCGACGGCGTAGGCTTTTCGGCGTTGGGGTGTTAAAAGATTGAAGGCGAGGCGGGTGAGCATTGCCATTATGAGGGCGAGCCATCCAGCAGGAATTGTCATCCAGCCGGCAAGTTCGCTCCAAGAGGCATCCTTAATAGGCCCAGGCGCTTGGGTCGATAGGACGGCCAGCGCCGCAAGAACTGACAGCCAAACAACAGTTCCCCAGATTGCGAATCGCCATGCGGAAGAAACGATCATAACCCGGTTGGCGAAGAAGCGGGGCTTTTCCATGCCCTGATTATACCACCAGGGACATTCGATTTCGCAACTGAGTGCCGCCGGTGTCGAGTTAGGGGCTGTTTGAACTCCGGCAAGCCATTATCCCCCCGGAACGGAGATGAGGGTAGAGGGGGTCCAGGGGGAGAGGGGCCTCTCTCGCATGGTCGGCGTGAAACGCTCCACCGCCACGCGCAGAAAAAAGGACACTCGACTTAGCAGTCGAATGTCCTCAAAAGTCGGGGCAACAGGACACGGTTAGAACTTTTCAGGCAGCTAGCGTGGATCTTGCCATCAGACCTACTGTGCGTCGGGTGAGGGCGGCTCGTCGTAGTCTCGCTGCCGCCCTCTCCAGAAATATCAGGGCAACAGGCCACGGTTACGTCAAGAACTGGACCTGTCCGCGTTTATTCGCGTCGTTCTTCGTCGTTTCTTCGTCGATTTTCTCCTCACTTCCACCCCAATCTTGGCGGTGCTCATTCCCTCGTTCTAGTGGCGAAAACTTCCGCGGGACTAGCACACCCGATCTAGTGGTGCGGACTTTCAGTGTCCCAGCACATAGGGCTACAAGTCTTCAGTCTAAGAACTCGGTAAGCGGAATGAGCCATATTCTAGTGTATCCTCGATAGCGTCCCCACCGTAACGCTTAAAAACGTCAATAGCGTCCAGTGCATCTGGTGGAAGTTTCTTTTTAGGATCGCACATTTTAAGGTAGCCTTCCCATACTACGAATTTTAACTTGCACTGTCGCATGGCGTTTTCGGCAAGCGAGGGCGATACCTCTGCATCAAGTATTTGGCGATTTTGCTTAAATACGTGACCATCATACCCATTATACCAATCCAAATATTGTTTCCATTCCGGGTTCATGAACAGTTGCTTAAGAGTCGACTCGTCGTCCCGAAAAATCGATACGAGCTGCCAAAACTTCATGTGATTGCTCATCGCTTTCCAAATGGTGTACCCTATCGCTAATTCTTGCCGTTACCTGACGATTTAATGTTGGAGGAACTGGCCCCCTCACGGTGATGTGGCCGAAGGGCTTCTCGTCTTCTCAAGTCGAGGTAACAGGATTTGAACTTGGTTCGCAAAAGTTACCGACGGCTGAAAAGTGGCTGTTTTTGAATCCAACATTTTTTGCTTTTTTCATAACTTTTTCTATATTTTTTCCCTTTGAAAATACATCACTGGCCTACTTCTGAATCTTGAATTTGGAGCGCGACTTTGCTACAATCAAACAACAATTCACACGACCCAACGACCCCATGACGTGGTATCATCGCCCCGCCTGAGAAAGCCTCAGGTACCAGGCAGAGCCCGCCCGGCACATCGTGCCTCCGGCGGGCTTTTTTTGTTAGGGGTTAGGGGATCAGGAATCAGGAGTCAGGGGTCGGGAGTCAGAGAAGAGGGTGCGAACGCGCGAAGAGGGCGAAGGGTGCGAAAGGGTGTGGACAGGACCATGGATAACGGCGGGGACAGGACCATGGACAACTGTGTGAACAGACCGTGGACAAAAGCGTGGACAAAAACTGCAAGTTCTTGGCAGGGTGAGTTTTAGAGCGAATGAAAATATTTGTGCGTAGCGCGTGAACACGGCAAAGTATCAGCCGGCTGTCGGATCGGTGAGACCCGACGGCTGGGTGGAAAATTGAGATCATTGGCAATTTACAAACTCACATCGGCCGTGGTTGATACTGGAGGCCGATGCTCCAGTCCCGCGCAAATCCCGGCGCTGGGGCGAACAGATGCGCGATCGCTTGCGCGAACACTTGCGCGAACGGATGCGCGAACGCCAAATGCGGTATTTCCCGGAAATAGTGGGATATGTCGCCTCTAACCCCTCCCCCCTGTGCATCACGGAAACGTCACGCCCGGGCTACTGCCTTGGAGGCACAGGGTATTTAGGCAATCCGAGGACGGCGAAGGGGATCGGACGAGCCGGTGGTCACTTTCCTTCGAGGCTGTGGTTTTTGGAGGAGACTCGCGCGCAAGTCCACGGAGGAGAAATTGCGAGCGCGATTCCGGGACTTCGCCTCGTCCCGGCGCGCCGGGACTCCAGTCCCGGCCACCCAGCCGCTACTTCACATCCACCATGAACCGTGAGAGCCGCGCCGCGAGCATCGAGAAATTGTCGCCAAAGATCTTGGTGAAATCGGCCAGCCGCTTGGCTTCGGGATAGGGCTCGCCCGGTTGGCGGGCGGCGGTTAGCGCCAGATATTCGGCGTAGCGGCGGGGTTGCGTTTCCACTAGATAAAACGTCAGCGCCCAGGAAAGGGCATAGGCTTTGGAAATGTCCCGATCGAAGGCGCGGTCGGACGAAATCAGTTCGCCCAGGTAAGCGGGATCCACCTCCTTGGGAAAGAGCCGCCTGTAATCGGTCAGTCGTTGCCGATTGATGCGATCGGTGCGGTTGGGAAACTCCCGCGAACTGTGGATGCCGCGAGCCTCAAAGAGCGTGCCCAGCCCTTCGGCCAACCAGCGTGGGCAGCCGGCAAACCGGGTGTGAACACCCGTGTTGAACGCCGTCTGGTGAGTTACTTCGTGAATGATCGTGTCGGCGTTGTGTTGCCAGTTGGCGCCGCTCTGGCCGGCTGTGGCGTCGTAGAGGTGAACGCGGTTCGTAGCCGGTGAATAGTAGCCGACCGTATTGCCACCGATATTGACGCCATGGGTGGCGGCATAGTTGAAGAATTGCTGTTTGTTCCCCCACACGACGGCCACCAGCGGAAACTCCGGCTCCTTGATGCGCAGACCCCGCACGGAGAAGTAATGCACGAACGAGCGATAGAGGTCTTCGAAGCGCGACGCCCAGCGATCCTTCTGGCCTTTGGGATGAACCACCAGGTAGTGCCCGGTGCCGGTAACGTCAAAGCCCGGGCCGAACTCGGCAAACAGCTTGGTGCGTAGTTCGCCGGCGGAGTAGGGTCGAAAGCGATCGGACGTGCGGCGAAAGTTGCGGGCTTCGGCCGTGGGAAAATCAAGGAATTGGCCGTCTCGCAACATCATCTGCACACGATCGGCCGACCAATGCGTGGGCCTGCCCTCGACATGCCGATCACCCACGTCGGCTTGGATCATGAAGTCGGCGGCGCGAGCGGAGGGGGCGAATGCGAGAACCGTCAACAAGGTGAGGGGGAGGAATGTTTTGACGCGAAGGCGCGAAGGCGCAAAGGCGCGCAACGCGGCCGTAAGGCAACTAAAGAAACAAATATTTGAACAGAAGGGCGCGGAGGAACGGAGAGGAAAGGTCCCCGTCGGGCTTGCCCCGGCGGAACGAGGCGGGAAAGCAGAGAAGTTGTGGGTGGCATCGTGGTTAGCTGGCCAGTCGTTCCTTCCACCGGGGCAAGCCCGATGGAGAAGAGAAATCATCTCGCTGTGAGAAGATGTGGAACGATTGCCGCGCAAAGAATCAGGAAGGAAAGATGGATTGGACATGCGGATTCACGATTGAGATTACGGTACTGGAATTATTTCAGAACTACCCTGAAATCTAGCTTATTATTCGGCACAGAGCGGTTGTTCTGGTATTGCCGGCGGGAGGGGCTTAGAATGAACGCGAAGCCCATAGTATCCATCACGCTCCGCGTGATGATGCCCTAGTTGTGAGCGGCATGGCGCTAGCCACCGGTTTCTTACCCGGCAGTGTCACCGGCGGCTAGCGCCGTGCCGCTCAGTGGACAGAAGAGGTGGAACCATGTTTGCCCCCGTGTTGATGACGGCGTTCTTGCTGGTGGCTCAGCCTGCCGCCCCGGCCGATCTTGAGAATCAGGTCCGCGATCTGGTGCGGCAGCTCAACGCAGATTCCAAGGACGAGCGCGATGCGGCCCAGAAACAACTTCTGGAGCTTGGGCCGCCCATTCTCGACCAGCTGCCGATCCCCAATTCTCGCATGCCGGCCGAGATGCGGCAGCGGGTGGAGCGTATTCGGCTGCAACTTGAACAGAAGCGGGCCGAAACCTCGGTAGACGGAACTCGAGTGACGTTGAAGGTCGATAAACGTCCCTTAAGCGAAGTCCTGGCAATGTTGGAAAAACTTAGCGGCAACCAGATCGTCAGCCGCCTGCCCGTACCCGAGGACGGCCAGGGGGGCGGCGCGGCGGAACCGACCATCACACTCGACGTGAAGGACGCCCCCTTTCTGCAAGTGTTGGATCAGGTGCTCGATCAGGCCCGCCTGACGCTTGATATCTTCGCTACCACCGACGACGGTAAGCCGCTCAAATCACTGGTGGTGATGGCCCCGCTAGCCCCTTTATTGCCGCGGGCCGCCCGCTCCAACTACAGCGGCGCGTTCCGTTTCGAGCCGCTGTCGATCACCAGCAAACGCGGACTGGCCGATCCGGCGGAGAGCGTGCTGCAAGTACTGATCGAAGCCCAGTGGGAACCGCGGCTCGCTCCGATCACGATGACTTTTCCGCGAGAATCCCTGGCCATAAAGTTCGACGACGGCACCAAGGCAGGGAGCGCCCGGCAAGGGTCCGAACTGCTGGGTACGCGGGCGGCCGGTTCGCGCTTTCCTCTGCACATCGAACTGCCTCCTCGCAAAGCGGCCCGCATCGAGCAAATCACCGGCAATCTCAAAGTGCTGTTGCCGGGCCGCATGGAGACCTTTCGCTTCGGTCCACTCCCCGGCCCGGGCAAATACAAGGAACAGAAGGCGGAAGTGACCGTGTTTGTCGATCGCGTGGCGAAGAATGCCGATGCCTGGGAAGTTTTTGTGCGGTTGAAGTTCGACGACGCGGCCGGGGCGCTGCAATCGCATCTGCTGGACTGGGTGGAAGACAATCCGGCCTGGCTGGAATCGGCCGACGGAAAGAAAATGGAGCCCGGCTCTTATCAACCCACGCAGGAAGGGGAGAATGAGTACGGCATCAGTTACCTCTTTCCACTCGCCGGCGATATCAAGGGCTACACCTTCGTCTACAGCACGCCAGCCGCGCTGGTGGAGAAGACGATTCCATTTGAAATCAAGAATCTGGATTTGCCGTAGGGGACTGTGGGACTTGAGGAGCGGTGGTTCATGGATCGAGCAAGACGAATCGGGTGGTTGCTGGCATGGGGATCGTTGTGTTGGACAGCGGCTGCCATCCGCGCCGATGGCCCCAAGAAACCTGTGGCCAAACCGCCGCTGGTGATCGCTGCCAAAGTGGCCGGCCAGCCCATCTACGTAGCTGAAGTCACCGAAGAACTGGACGGGGCGCTGAAGGGGCGCGCCGTCGAGGATGACAACCGGCCGCGGATGTTGGCTCAAATGCTTGGCCAGCTTGTCGATCGGCGGCTAGTATTGGAGTATCTCCGCGGGCGCTCGCAAGCCGTGGACAAGATCAAGGTCGAGGCCCAGGTTGCGCAGCTCACCGCTGAATTGAAACAACATGGCACCACGCTGCCGGCCTACTTGGCGGCGCGGGGAATCACAGATGCGGCTCTGCGAGAGCAGATCGCCTGGCGGCTGAGTTGGAAGGGCTATGTGCAGCGGCATGTGAACGACGCCGTGTTGGAGCGTTACTTCGATTCTCATCGCCGCGAATATGATGGCACTCAGGTGAGGGCCAGTCAGATTCTGCTGCCACTGCCGAAGGATGCCGATGCATCCGCCCTGGAGGCCGTGAGGAAGCAGGCCGCGGACCTGCGGAAACAGATCGTTGCCGGCAACCTGTCGTTCGACGATGCCGCGACCAAGCACTCGACCGCGCCAAGCAAGCAGCAGCGCGGCGACCTGGGTTGGATTGCGCGCCACGGCGCGGTTCCAGAGCGCGTTGCCACAGTAGCGTTCGCCTTAGAGGTGGGCCAAGTAAGCGAGCCCGTAGTCACGCCGTTCGGCGTCCATTTGGTGAAAGTGACCGAGATTAAACCCGGCGGAAAGACCTGGCGTGACGTGGCCGAGGAATTGCAAAGCGTCATCGTGCGACGCGGCTTTGCGAAAATTGCCGCCGAGCAACGGGGGAAGTCGCAGATCGAATTCACCGGTGCTACGCCGTATTTCGATCCTAAGACGGGCAAGCTGAAATTGTAGGGTGGGTGCTTGCACCCACCAGTCTATCCACCCAGCGTTTGATGAGGGTTCAAGCACCCACCGCATTGCCCAAACCGCGTGGGTGCAAGCACCCACCCTACTTGGATTTTCTCGTCAGCTCCGCATGGCGATGGCAGCTCACGAGATGATCGTTCACCATGCCGATCGCCTGCATCATGGCGTAACAAATCGTGCTGCCGACGAAATTGAAGTCGCGCTGCTTGAGATCCTTGCTCATCGCGTCCGATTCCTTCGACTGGGCAGGAATCTGGCTCAACGACTTCCAGCGGTTGACTTTGGGACGTCCCTCGACGAATTGCCATAGGTAGGCATCGAACGTGCCAAACTCGCGCTGCACCGCCAGCATGGCTTTGGCATTGCGCACGGCCGATTCGATTTTCAGGCGGTTGCGCACGATGCCAGGGTTGGCCATCAGCCGCTCGATCTTCGATGGGGTGAAGCGAGCCACGCGCACGGGATCGAAATCGGCCATCGCTTTGCGGTAGGCTTCCCGTTTATGCAGGATCGTTCGCCAACTGAGCCCCGCTTGAGCGCCGTCGAGTACCAGATGCTCGAACAATCGCCGATCGTCATGCACCGGAACTCCCCATTCGCGATCGTGATACTCGATCATCAACGGATCGTCCTTGGGCCAAGGACAGCGGAGCTTGTTTTTGGACATGGTGGTCATTCCAAGGTGATGTGAGTTCAAGCTGGTCCACAGCCGCGGCTGACGAAACGCAAAGGGTCGCGTGGGTCGCAAGTTTGCAATTGCTGGACGATCTCCTCGGCCATTGCGTCCTTGCTCAATAGCCTCAGGCAGTGCGCCACACCCTGGCCGCTGAGAAAAAAATCTTCGTTCTCTTTGAGATCTGCGTTCAAAGGGGACGGGTTGCCTGCCTCGGCCAATGCCGCCAGGCCGATGCGAAAGGCGTGGCCATAATGACCGCGCGCCAAGGGTATGTCGCCGGACGCCAAGGCAAGGTCGCCCAGCAGGCGATGCGCGGCGATGAAATCGGGACATCCGCCGAGCAGCCAGCGCAGCTCATCCATCGCAATCTCGGACTCGCCCCCGTCGAGCATCGCTTCGACTTCTTCCAGGTCATCGACCCGCTCCAGCGCGCAGCGCGGATGCAACAATCGCCAACCTTTGCCACCCGGCGCCTGCTCGACGCGCACGGTCAAGCCACTGCGTCGGGCGCTGGCTGGTTTTCTCGGGGGTTTGCGACTCACTAGGGGGTTCTCACGATTAGCCCGCGCCATAGAATTCTTCGTCGGACACTCCATCCTCGGCCGTGAGAAGAAACTTCTTGCGGCAGCCTCTCACATACGGTTGGCCCACATCAGATCGGCTGGTAGGCACCGGGTACGTATTCCATCCCCCTTCAATTTGTTTGAAGAACACCGTATGACTGCCTCGGCCACGCGAGGGATCCTCTTCAACACCGAAGCTGCGCAGAATCTTCCGAAGTCGCGCCAGCTTCAGAGGATGATCCGCCATCACAAGACTCGATCAGACCGCCGGTGCCAGAATGCGATTCGTGCCCGTGTATTCCCGCAACTCCGCATCCTCGATCACAACCGAAGCGAATCGCATCTCCAGTTGTCCGTGGGCTAGCGTTGAATCATCTCCCTCCGCGAACATTTGGAAGAGTCTGCCGTCTGCCGGCGTAAAGAGGTTAGCCGGATTGCCATGCTCGATCGACTGTTCAATCTGGATCGCAATGGCTTCGCTCAGGGACGAGAGCGCCACCGGCTTTGTCGATCCGCTACCGACCAAATCAAATTCCAAGCAATGAGCAAACCACTCGTCCCCTTCGCGGTAAAATACGATGCGGATAGGGATTCGGAGCGCCTGGATACTCATGATTACCCTGACTCGCGGTACGGTAAATATGGATCATCAGCATTCTAGAAGCCCTGTGAGCGGAAAACAACCGCGAATTGGCGGCAACACTTGTAACTGCCGCCGCTTGAGCTAGGGAACCGCCGAGACATAGAATCGCCGTCTTAGCCCCCGGCCTGCGGCCGGGGGGTGTTGTTGGGGGAGGCGTGTCTTGGAGCGAGTTGGTTGCTTGGAACTTGACCGCCGGGGGCTAAGACGGCGTAGCGGTACACTTTGGCGAACAGGATGAAAAAGCCGAAAAATTCTACTTCCGACTTGCTCCCGTCCGTCACCTGGCGATCCGCGGTGCGGCGGCGGCTGTTGGCTTGGTATGGGCACAACGCCCGCGAAATGCCCTGGCGAAAAGCCAAGCCCGATCCGTATCACGTCTGGCTCAGCGAGATCATGCTGCAGCAAACCCAGGTGGCGACGGTACGCCCCTACTTCGAGCGATTCATAGCGGCCCTGCCGACGATCCAGCGACTGGCGGCGGCCGAACTGGAACGAGTATTGCGGCTCTGGGAAGGGCTGGGCTACTATCGCCGCGCGCGGCAATTGCACGCGGCGGCACAGCAGATTGTGCGCGAGCACGGCGGAAGCTTTCCGCACGACCCGGAGGCAGTGCGGGCATTGCCTGGGATCGGCCGCTACACTGCGGGGGCGATCCTGTCGATTGCCTTCGGGCTCCGCGAGCCGATTCTGGAAGCGAACACGCGGCGGCTCTATGCCCGGCTGTTGGCGCTGCGGGACGATCCGACCAGCACCAGCAGCGAGCAGCTTCTGTGGCAGTTCGCCGAATCGCTGCTCCCCCGCCGCGAACCGGGAGAACTGAATCAGGCACTGATGGAATTGGGGAGCCTGATCTGCACGCCGCGGCAGCCGAAGTGCGATATCTGTCCACTGCAAGCTCATTGCCCAACGGCTCATGCCGGATTGCAAGAAAAGATTCCACTTCCCAAGCGGAAACCCGCGCCAACGCGCGTCAGTGCCGCGGCCGTGGCGATTCGCCGTCGCGGCCGGGTGTTGCTGATTCGCCGCGAGGGACACGGTCGGTTTGGCGGCTTGTGGGACTTTCCGCGTGTGGAACTGACGGCGACCGATGGCCCGGCAGCTAAGCGACAATTAGCCGATCAGATCGAAGAGTTATGCGGCGTCCGGCCGGTGGAACTCACGCATGTAACGACGATCCAGCACACAGTGACTCGGTTTCGGATCACGTTGGATTGTTATCTGGCCGAGCCGGCGGTGGGCAAATCCAACGGCCACAAGAACGGAGCAGGGACAACCGTGCGCTGGGTGCCGAAGGGTGAACTGAGTGATTTGCCGTTGTCCGCCACAGGACGTCAATTGGCGCATTTGATCCACGACACTAGCCCGACGCGCAAGCGAGGGAAGTATCAACGTCACTCCTGACATAAATCCAGACCTTGGCGGCTATTTGGTTTTACCATAACGGCAATCGTGCCCTGCGATACTTGCAACCAGCCTACACGCACTGCTCCAAGGTGATCGCACTGGCGGGCAGGCCG
>JAIOPX010000036.1 GCA_021413705.1 Planctomycetota bacterium
GAACATTCCTCACCGGCGCTCTTGTTCTGGACCGTGATGGTAGCCGTCGTCGCCGCTCCCTGGGTCGAGGAGTTCTTGCTGCGCGTCGTGTTTCAAGGCTGGCTGGAGCGGTGTTTTTTTCCGCGGCAGGCTTTGCTGCAACCCGTGGAATCCGATCCGGTAGACGCCGTGCTGGTACCAGCACAGACCGACGAAGCACCGATCGCGGGTTCGCTCGATTCATCGAATCCGTATGCCACGCCGCTACCCGACTACGGCACATTCCAACATCCACCGTCTGGATTTGCAGGTCCACGCGAGCCAGATCCCGAGGAGCCCCACGAGCAGATAGTTCCGCCGGGTTGGCGAGCCGCCCCACCAATCATTATCAGTTCGATCGTCTTCGCCGGCCTACACATCGGCCACGGGATCGACCCTATCCCTCTGTTCTTTCTGGCGCTGGTGTTAGGCTGGCTCTATCAGCGCACCCACCGCCTCTGGCCCTGCGTCGTGCTCCACACGGCGCTCAATGCCACCAGCGTGGCGCTATTGTTCTCGTCGCTCTGACGGGGACTGTCCCAATTATTGGGAACCAATAATGGGACTGTCCCCTTGGGTCACCAAGAATCGCTGATGAGGGACTGCGCGGCAGAAGCAACTCTCGGGGTTGCCGGGACTTCGCCTCGGGTTCATTGCGACATCGTCGGATGGAGGCTCGTCTTCAGTCCCGGCCACCTTCGCTAAACGGCCGGTGCGTTTGCTTCTCGCGCCTTCCGTCGCCGCGCAACCCAAGACTTCAGCAATCCAATCACCAGCGGAGAAATGCTCACCAAAACAATGCCGATGACAACTTTCTCAAAATGCTGTTTGATGAATTCAAAGTGTCCCAGCCAGTAGCCAGACATGGTCATCGAGCCCACCCAGGCCACGCCACCGATCACGTTGTACAGAGCGAATTGCCGATACCCCATGCGGGCCACTCCCGCCACGAACGGCGTGAAGGTTCGGACGAATGGCATGAACCGAGCCAGCACGATCGCCTTGCCGCCATGTTTTTCATAAAACGCTTTGGCCGCCATCAGATGTTCGTGCTTGACGAAGCGCATGTGGCCTCGCTCGAACACCTTCTGCTCCATGGTCAGACCAAGATAATAATTGACCGCGTCTCCTAGCACGGCGGCGACCATCAATGTGGCATTGAGCAAGAAGATATCGAAGACCTTGTTACTCGCTAAAAAGCCCGCCGCAAACAACAGCGAGTCGCCCGGCAGGAAAAAGCCGACCAGCAAGCCCGTCTCGCTAAAGATGATGGCGAACAAAATCGCATAGCTCACCCACCACGGCCCGCCAAGATTGACGATCTTTTCGAGGTTGTCAGGATGGCCCAGGCTCATCAACCATTTGATCGAATCGATGATCCATTTGAAGAAAGACATAAGACTAGGGCTCTTGGGTGTGAGAAAATTGTGCGGCGGCCCTGCCCCGGCCGGATACTCCATACGTCAAATATGGCACGCGCCATACAAGAGTCAAGGTTCGCACTCCGCCATACAACCGCGATCCTGCTTGCAATGGGATGCCCGGGACCATGAATTGCGGGCAGTGATATGCAGGCATTGCATGCTCACGCAGGTTTACGACTTTTTCTTCTTTAACGTCAGCAGAATTTTCTCGTCACCTCCCTGGTACTCTTTAGGGCGGCTCCCCTTGCGAGTGTAATAGCACACGGTGAGCGTTTCGCCATCGAGCTTGTAAATGCCACCCACTTCAACTTGCGGGCCGGTCCCCTTTGAGGCATAGACGTCAATACTCTTGGGTGTTGCTTTTTCGTCGATAGTGATCTTTCCTTCCGTCGTGCGTTCGCCGGACACCAGCGTGAATTTTTCCCCCTCAATAACCCAGCGAATTGTCTTAGCAAAGTCGTCCGCCTGCGTTCCCTGCATCGTTACCAGCGTATGGCCATCCCAAGCGCCGTCGAGTTCCCCAGCACGGCCGGGTGCTGCCGTGGCTGCAATAAGAATACAAGCCAAAGTCAGACTGCATATCAGCATGGTTCGCATCTGAGTTCCTCCTCTCGCTGGGGATGAATATCGTAAAGCATGGACATCCACTATAATGCGAATCCGCCTGCTACGATATCTGCCGGATCATTTTCCTTGCGAGGCATTTTCATGGCGAACTATGGGTGGTTCACTCTGGCGCTGGCCTTTGCCGTGGCTGGGCCGGTCGCAGCAGCCGCTGCACCGGTCCCGAAGTTCGAGGCCCAAACGATCGATCCCGAAGTGCAGATCGGATACGGTGTCGCCGTCGGCGACGTCGATGGCGACAAACGCCCCGATATTCTGCTGGCCGACAAACGGCAATTCGCCTGGTTCCGCAACCCTGGCAAAGCAGGGGAGCGCTGGCCCCGGTTCGTGATGGCGGAGAACCTCACTGAGTTGGACAATGTCTGCATTGCTGCTCGGGACATCGATGGCGATGGCCGGGTGGAAGTGGCCGTCGGAGCGCAGTGGAACCCTGGCGAGACAAGCAACTTGGATCGTAGCGGGGCGATTCTCTATTTGATCCGACCGGCCGATCCCACGGCACGCTGGACGCCGGTTCGGATGGAGCCGCACGATCCGACGACGCACCGGATGTTGTGGGTCAAGGTGGCCGAAAAGAAGTTTGAATTGGCGGTGTTGCCGCTGCATGGCAAGGACAACAAGACGGGTGTCGGCACGCCGGTGCGACTGCAGGTGGTCACGCCACCGGCGAACTTCAACGATCCGCAGGCTAACTGGCGGAGTAAGTTTATCAACACCGAAATGCACATGACCCACAACTTTGCTTTGTTGGGGGACGATGTAGCGGTGGCAGGCAGGGAGGGTGTTCGCAAGATTGAATTGGTAGCGCAGCCTCGACCAATGTCTTTGAAACCATTCGGTTCGGATACCGCTGCCGGCGAAATATCCCTGTTCGACCATAACATCGTTACGATCAGCCCGATGCACGGTAATCGCGTGATTTATCAACGACTGGTACCCGATAACACCCCGAACCCCGCCAAGCCGGGAATGATGCGACCGATCGACGTTGTGGTGGACGACACACTCCGCGAAGGGCACGCTCTGGGTGTGGCCGACCTGCTCAAGCTCGGCCGTCCCCAGATAGTTGCCGGTTGGCGGATGCCCAATGCGGAAAAGAAAGTGGGCATTCGTCTCTATATTTCCCAAGACGCGCAAGGCGAGAAATGGACCACGCACGTCATCGACGACAACAAGATGGCTTGCGAGGATTTGAAGATTGCCGACCTCGACGGTGATGGCCGACTCGAAATCGTGGCCTCAGGGCGAGCGACGCACAATCTGGTGATTTACTGGAACAGGAATCAATAGACAGCATCGGCGGGAAGATTTCAGTGGCATTCGCCCTTACTCTTCTGCCATTTTCTCCTGGAAATGAAGTATGAAGTCCAATGCTTTCTCGTATGTCTGCTGACGATGTCCAGCGTATAACGGCCCTCTCGGATCGTGCCTGTCGCCATCCTCAATGGCGCACAGAAATGCCTCTGCAAGTCCATCTCCGTCGCCTCCTTCAACACACAGTTTGGCAGCTTCTCTCATGACCATATTATGCAAATAAGACACATCGGCATCCTGCTCCGATGTGATCGCAATTGTGTCGCCTCGAGAAACGTACACCAAGTGCAATGGCTCGAGTACCAGACTCAGGATCTCATACGCTCTGCAATCTCGGCTAATATCGATTGTCACAGGTGTTTGTTCGCTGACTCCTTCAGCCTTCATGCCTGCCGCATCGATCACCAGCGGAACGCCAATCTTCTTCTGAATCATGGCAAGCACATCGACGAGACCTCGTTCTCGCACATTGACCCGGACGTGTTTTTGGAGTGCAACGTCAGCGGGTGAAAGTGCATCGGGGGCGGGTACGACGTTGCCTGACATTGGCGATTCCGCATGAACACCAACAGCCCGCCATCCCAAGGTGGCCATCGCGATTGAAAGACTTACCCCAATGAATCGCCGCACATTTCGAGCCATGGCTACAACTCTCCATTTTCCAAGACCAGAGACCCTGTCGCGCTCAGCGACGAATCCTAGCGATGCCGAGGTTCCTCTCCAATAGCGAACGGTCGCCGTCATGGCTTCTGTTCCTCCGCCGCACTAAGCGATAAAATGGCTGATAATAACTGAAAGGACTCACTTGCGCGCTTTGCTGCTCGAACAATATCACGAAGATCTGGCCTCAGCCATTGCCGGACTCAAAGTCGTCGAACGCCCGCGGCCGGTACCGGGGCCAGGGCAGGTGTTAGTCCGCATCGAAGCCGCGCCGTGCAATCCTTCGGACCTATTGTTGCTGCAAGGCAAATACTCCCTGAAGACATTGCCAAGCGTCCCAGGATGGGAAGGAGCGGGCACCGTGGTGGAGAACGGTGGCGGCTGGCTTGGGTGGTGGCTCCAAGGAAAACGCGTCGCCTGCGCACTGAAGGACGATCGCGATGGCACCTGGGCGGAGTATGTCGTGGTCAGCGCCATGGAGTGCATCCCACTACGGCGCGATGTGCCGGTCGAGCAGGGTGCCAGTCTGATTGTCAATCCGCTCACAGCCGTCGGGCTGCTGGAGACGGCCCGCCGAGGCGGCCATCGCGCGGCAGTCCACACGGCCGGAGCAAGCCAGGTTGGACGGATGCTGCTGGTGCTGGCGGCCGAGACACGCTATCCGTTGATCAACATCGTGCGGCGCGATGAGCAAGTGGAATTACTCCAGGCACTCGGTGCGGAGCATGTGCTGAATTGCTCGCACGAGAACTTCGCCGACCAACTCAAAACACTCTGCACGCGACTGAGCGCTACGATCGCCTTCGAAGCCGTGGCCGGTGCCATGACCGGCACGGTGATCGGCGAGATGCCCGCCAATTCGCAGGTCTATCTCTACGGCGC
This sequence comes from Planctomycetota bacterium, assembly GCA_021413705.1. Lineage (GTDB taxonomy): Bacteria > Planctomycetota > Planctomycetia > Pirellulales > UBA7805 > JAIOPX01. Next base: position 4,923 of record JAIOPX010000036.1, read on the forward strand.
ACTTTCGGAAGAGGCGTGTGGCAACATCGACCCCATAGAAATCATCTTTCATCAGAAGTCGCTCCGCGGCTTCTACCTCGGCGCCTGGGCAAAACAGCAGGGACCGCTCCGAATGCTGCGGGACGCCCGCCGCGTGCAGAAATTAATCGCCGACGGCCGTCTGGCGACCAAGATCCAACGGCGCTTGTCGCTCGATGAAGCCGTCGAGGGCCTGCAACACTACACTACGCACATGACCGATGGCAAAGTGCTGATCACACCTCATGTTTAGCGGCGGCTGTACCGCTCCGTGTTGATTGGAATTACTTGTCCCGGAGGGACACTCGATAGTAGCCCGGCAGTTCACTGCCGGGAACCACACCAAAGTCAGATCCTCGTCCCGAAGGGACGGCTGAATTGCTTGCCGTGTTTTAGTTCGCATCTTTTGGTTCGCCGCATATTTCAGCCGTCCCTACGGGACGTACAACAGATATTTCTCTACTTACCCGGCAATAAATTGCCGGGCTATTATCAGTGATCCCTCCGGGGTCGAAACGCTCCGCATTTCTGTTTTTGTCGGGCTTATGTAGAACAATAACCGTCCGACACTTGTTATTCACCACACCACTCGCTCACCCATGCTCACCATTGATCCCCATCCACTGTTAGACGTCCGTGCGTTTGTCACCATGCTGCCATGTCCTCTTGGTGATTTGAATTCATCCCCTGATTTGCTCGCACTCTTTGCACCCCCTGCCGGCGCCCCCCTTTCCAGCAGCGACGAAGTTCGTGCCGCCGTGCGAGATCTGTTGCGACACGGCGGATTCAAGCCAACGGGCCGCAGCAAGCCAGCCTCCGAATATCTGATCCGTGCCGCCAGTGAAGGATCGCTCGCATCGATCAATCTGGCGGTTGACGCCTGCAACGCCGTCTCACTCCACAGCGGCCTGCCGATCAGCGTGGTCGATCTCGATCGTACACAGCAGCCGCTCCGCGTGGGCGTGGCCGCCGCGGGAGCGTCCTATATCTTCAATCAGGCCGGACAAACAATCGACCTCGGCGGTCTCCTATGTCTGGTCGACGCCGAAGGCCCTTGCGCCAATGCCGTGAAGGACGCACAACGAACCAAGACTTGCCCTGACACCCGCCGCACCCTGTCGCTGATCTGGGGAACCAACTCCCTCCCCGGCCGCGCGGCAGCGGCTGAGGAGTGGTATCGAGCGCTGCTTGTCTCGCATGGAGCAAGCGTCGAACCCGTAGGTCAGGCTATTGCCTGACGCTTTCAGCTACAACCGCTATCACCCCTGCCGTTCACGAATCTGATGAGTTTGGGATCGTCGCAAGAGTTCATACATCATCACCCCCGCCGCCACCGACACATTGAGCGAATCGGCGTTGCCGGTCATGGGGAGCCGAACCAGGGTGTGGCACAGGCGGCGGAGCGGAGTCGATAGGCCACCGCGCTCTTCTCCCAACACTACGCCAATCGACTTGGCCGCCGGCAACTCGGTCCACAGCCGTTCGGCTTCGGGGGACAATCCGATCAGCTTGACATCGTGCATAGTTATCCAGCGGGCGAGTTCGTGATGGGTGGTGCGAACCAGCGGCAGGTGGCTTAGGCTACCCATACTGGCCCGCACGACGGCCGGATCGAACGGATCGCAACGCGGGCCGACGAAGATGATGCCGCTGGCGCCGGCGGCCTCGGCAGTGCGCACGATCGACCCCAGATTGCCGGGGGAACGGATCTCTTCCAGCACCACCCAGCAGAGCCCTCGGCTGGGCTCGGCATGTGCCAGAGGAAACCAATGCTGTTTGACAATCGCTCCGATCCCGGAAGCGCGCTCGGTGGTCGAGATCGTGCGAAACTGCTCGGGTGAGACTTTGATGCGCCGCACGCCCTGGGCTTTCAGGCGGCGGACAATCATTTCGGCCAGGGGGCTTTTCAAGAGGATCGGCGATTGGATCACCGTATCGAAACGCATCCGGGCGTCAAAAGCCTGAACGAATTGCCGGATGCCTTCGATCCAAAAGCAGCGTTCGGCATCGCGGGTTGTTCGCAACGCGAGGGACCGGACCCGGGAGAGCGTGTTGGGAATCGAAACGAGCGACTTTTGATGGTCATTCATCCTCCCGCCGGTCCATGCCGGCTTTGCTAGGGGTTGGTTGTCAGTTTACGCGATAATAGCTGTCAGCAGCCGGCTGGCCTGTATAGTTAGCGCCGGCAGCCGGGTCTGCCCCCAGGTAGCTCCAGGGGATCTTCACAACGGCCGATCCGGTGCAACTCAGCAACTTTGTGCGGCCATTATAGGATAGACCCGCTTGGCGAAACAACTTGCCAACAGAACTAGCCAACGAACATCCGGTTTCGGAGCGAATGCAGGCGGCATCAAAGTTCCCTACGAATCGTCCGCTCGGCTTGAGCCAGGAAACGAGTCTGGCTATCTCGGTTAGTTTATCGCCCAGATAGTGCAGTCCATGGACGCAGGTGATCAGGTCGTAGGTTCTCTGGGGTTGAAAAGCATGTAATGGACATGCTTGGAAGCGTACCTCTGACACCTGCGTCGGAAGATCGCAGAACATGTTGATCAGGTCAACACCATGGATTGCCACATTGGCCTGAGGAAATCGCCGTTGAAGTTCCAGGGCTGCTTCGACGAGCGCCGTTCCAGTTCCACAACACACGTCTAGCCATGCGACGCTATGGCCGTGGTTCAGCAATTGCTGAAGGACATCCAGAATATCAAATCGTAGTTCTCGCGAATAACTGTTGACGCCGGCGATGCCTCGCCCGCGATTCATGGCGGCATTGGAGACGATTTCCGATCGCTCCAGGTCGTCATCGTTGAAGAGATGCTTGGCCATGATATAGCATTACAGCAAGATATCCTCGCGGGAGAATCGCGAATCGACTTTCCCGTAAATCTGCTCAAAAAACCAATACAAGGGCTCGCGCGTCTTGCCTTCGTTACAACCGTCAATGATGAGAAACGCCAGAAACAGATCCCATTGCTTGATCCGGCCGATCAATTCCATCAATCGTTGTTCGTCGCACGTTCCGCCCCCCACGACACGTTGCCACAAGGCATACGGCTCATCGTGATATTGAACGATCGTTAGCAACTCGTCGTCCGAACAATACTGTGCTAGAAACTTGCGGGCTAATGACGCATGACTTCGCGAATCACGGATCGGTACGCCACCTGTTGCTTCTGCTTTGAACGCATCATGCGTGTGGATGAGGATTCTCAGTTTGTCGTTCTCGGTGTCCGTAAGCTTGCGTCGCAGGCGATGCAAGTTCCTTTCCAAGTCGGCGATGTGTGAGCGCACCGTTCCCTCGGGATGACCTTTGCGCGCTTTGCCCCAATCCAGATTTCCCTGGTATCTCTCATTTGCTTGCACGGCCCGGAGGATTTTCGGGTAGTCGATGCCCATCTTTTCAATCCCTGGCTTCTCGGATCTTGGACATTTCAACAATATAGGGCAACAGCCGGGCGATGTTGCGGGCATCGTCGATGCCGCGGTGGTGAGTTCCGTCGAGTGGCAGGCCCACTTTGTGTAACGCCTCAGCCATGCCAAAGCGTTTCTTCAGACCCTGACGTTCTGAGAATTGCCGCTTCAGGTTCAAGTGGCCGCTGGAAAATGGGTAGCTGAAGCCGCTGTATTCGCACTCGCGGAGAATCTGATTGCGGTCGTAATCCCCCCAAGAGCAGAACAAATAGCCAGGGTAGCGGTCGGCCCATTGCTGAACCTGCCTCATGGCCTCGGCAAGTCCGACGCCGCCATCGACCTGGTCTTGTGTGATGCTGGTCAGCGTCAGGCAGAACTCCGTGAGCCGTGGATGCCGCACTGGACGGACGAATGTGGCGAACTCTGCGACATTCTTCAGCGTCGCGGAGTCTACCATGACCGCGCCTATCTCGATGATTTCCGTCTCTTCGCGCGGAATCATACCCTGGTCGCAACAGGTCGCTTCCAGATCGAGGACCAGGTAGTGGCTGTGTGCAGGAGCATCGGGGGTAGTTTGGGGAGAGTCCATAATCTGACGATTGACACACTTGGCTAGGTTAAGGTTCGCGCAAATTATTCGATCTCCGCCCTTTCCAGCGTCCAGACTAACCCACCACCAGCCGGGCGCATTGTTGCGCCACCGTAAAACGGGCAATCGTGCCGCTGTTGAACTCCAGGAAGTCCGTTTCAATGCCGTCCGAGAAGATCACGCCGCCCGTCGGCATCTGTGAACCGAGAACCAACTCGCTTCCTTCATCCAAGAAACCGGCCACCGTATTTGCCTCCGAATGGCAGCTTCGGAAAGGTTCACGGACGGCCCAGACGAGGCGGCGGTCTTCCCACTTCAATTCCATACGAGCAGCCTCGTCGTGGCCGAGGAAGCGATTAATTCCTTCCGCCATATTGAATACCGACGAAAGCCAGCCCGTCGAGCCCGCGCCGGTGGATATTAACACTCCGCTGGATGACTGCTGCTCAACGCGCGTGTTCATTTCCAAGATGTACCGGGCCGAAACATGACTGGAACTCCCGACATAAAAATCGTTGAACGCCAACATCCGCTGCCCTTCGTTCGTAGTGGCTTCCGCCAGCGTCACCTCGCGTAGCTTGTGCCGTCGGTCTATCGTGCGGCGCACAATCGATCTGGCCTGACGAACCTCAAACGGCAATAGCACGCCATCGTTCCGCGATGGATCCGGATTGATCCCAATGATCGGCAGATCGCCGACATACTTAGCCACATTGGCAACCAGACCGTCCGGCCCAATCACAACCACCAGCAAACAGCGAAAGAAATCAAAATTGGGAACGAACGTACGATCAATGACCTTGACGGGAAACCCCAGCGCGTCCAGTTCGTGGGTAAGATTTTTCAACGCCCGCTGGTAGATTTCGTCCTCTTCCTCATACTGCGTGGGGGCGGCAAGCGCCTCGCTGAGCATGGAATCGGCGCTTTCTCCCTCAACCACCATGGCATCTGTGAATTCTACCGACGTCAAATCGAATTCAGCCATGGCACGTCTTTCCCTCCGCAGTGCCTTTTCATGCCGCACAGCTTGTTTCATGCGGAAAGCTGCCGCTTTGGCCGTGGCCCACCGCGCCTTAAGACCCTCCAGCCGTGTCTCGCGGCGAACGACGGCGATGATAGGATGGCCCATTCCCATGTTGCGCTCCTGACGCGAAAGACGCTAACGCCCTTTTTTCTTGCGCTCTGCGTGCTCGGAGGCCTCGACTGAGTCGGGCGGACTGCCATTGGTTTGCGGAACATCCAGCAAAGATGCCAACAAGTCGGGTGATATGTTCAATGTACCGATCTTGTCCGCGTTGTCCGCCAGATCGCGGAAGGCCATGGCGATCAGTTGCTTGGAATCCAGACCACCGCCCCGGGCTGCCATCAGGATCCTCCAGTCCACGTCCTTCAGCGGCCCCAGTGCCGCCTGCATGGCGTCCGCCCTTGATTGAGACTCCTTGCGTTCATTCTCGACTCGCTGGTCCACCAGCTTCGCCCGCTCCGTCTCGACGGCGATGTCGGCCTGCAGCTTCGTTTCGCGCACCTGCCGTCGCTTGTGCTCCACGGCAATTTCCGTATTCAGTTCGTTCTCTTTGATCTTGCGTTCCAACTCCACCGCCGTATTGCGTCTTTGGTAGATGGCTTCGTCGGCCTTCAGCAACAGCTTTTCTCGCGCATCGGCTTGCAAAGCCTTCGACATTTCGGGCGTGGCTTTGATCGAAAGAATCGACAGACCCAGGATTTCGACTCCCAACATTGCCACCGCTTCCGACTGCTTCAGCCCGTCGAACACTTGCTGAATCAGGCTGTCGCTGCTGATAAGCAATTCGGCTAGGGGAAGGCGCTGCGTGAAAGCACGAGCCAAGATCTGCACGGCATGGATCAAGCGATCGTTGAGCTTCGACGGATCGTCACTGCGGTAGCGGCCAATGCGATCGACGCTGAAGTCCAACAGCGAGGCCAGTTTGGCAGGGTCGCTGACACGGAACGTCAATTCACCTTGGATCGTGGCATCCTGAAAGTCTGTCGTCACTTCATTGAAGACGAATGGGACGTCGGTGCTGGCCAGCGGAAGATAAACGATCAATGACGTGGGCGCATAGTAGAAGAATGACAACCCGGCCCCCTGGCGAACCAGTTGACCGCTGCGATACTGCATCACATAGGTGGTGGGAGCAGTTTTGAGATACTTAATGCCGAACATGAGAATGCCCTTATGCCCCTCGCCCTAGTGCCCTTGAATGCCTCTAGCGTATCCTGCGGCCGAGCGATTCTCAAGCGAATACTAATCCGAAGCGTCAGCGAGGCGGTTCGCCAGTCATGAGCCTCGCTCACGCTTCGGGTTAGTGAATGCTCACCCCGCCTCGTCATAGGCTTCACGCTCGAACGGATTGTCGCGATAGGCGTCTTTGCCGGCTATCCATAGCACCAGCGAACTGAGGAGATAGGCCGGGCCAAACAGCGGCCCCCAGCGTTCGTATTGCCGGATATGCACAAACTCGTGCTCCCGGGCAATGTCCAGCGCTGCGTCGGTTGAACCGAGAATCGTGTGCCCCAGCGTCATTGCCAGGGTAAACTGCCCATGCGGCAGGCGATGCAGCAGCCAAGTGACCGCGCCCCCATAGAACTCGATGGCCCGACCACGTCGCCGGCCGTAGCCTCCAGTCGCCAATCCGAGCAATCCGACCATCGATCCGAGGAGTGTGTACGGAGACGCCCAGATAAAGGCGAGTAGTTGCACCATTGATCTAAGAGCGGCTTTCATTTTGCAGCCTGAAACGTAATAGTGCTCGCTCAGCGATTCTCAGCAGCGGCTTTGACTTCAGCAGGGGATATGTTTCGGAGACGGATGTTTCGAATGGCGCCGGTCGTTTGCCAGGTGGCGATTCCCAGCGGCTTGTTGAGTTCCACCTCGGGGCGGATGCCAAACTTGCGATCTTTCCGCGGCACATCGATCACCAGTTTCTCGTCGATCCAGCATTCGACCCTGGCATCGCTGACGCGAATGCGCACTGCGTACCATTTCTTACTCTCGAAGGCAAAGTACTGAGTGGTCGCATTTTCGGAGGCGTCGTGGTCGTCAATGTTCGAGAGTCCCAGGACTGATCCTGCCCAGCCACCCACGACCAGCGAGCAAGGATTCTCACCGACGGGAAAGGTGGTGGTGCAAAAGAAATCGCTCCCTTCGAGCCGCATCCCCTCCAGGGCAAGTTCATAATTCGTCCGGGGCGGCTTGCCGTCGTAGGTGATGCCCGTCATGTCGTTGCCCATCTCCATGACGATTGTCCCCTTATCAACGGACACGTTCCCAGCTCCGCCAAACTTGGTGATCTGCCAGTTTTTGAGTGTCTTGCCGTCGAACAGGCTCTGCCAAGCGTGTTTGTCCGCTGTGGGCTTCGGCTCGTCGGCGATGGCCAAGTGAGGGAGATTTGCTGCCCCCATTGCCAATGCCCAGAACAGTGCGAGAACAGCGATAGAGATTTTCCTCTCAGAGAGATGCAACAAGCCCGATTTGCGAAAATGATCATGCCGTCTGTGAATGGGCGAATAGTGCATGACTCGTAATCCTTATTTGCTTGATGACGGCGGATCGAAATAGTGATCTATCCCTCGCCACAAACTACGAGCATAGCGAAAGAACCAGAGCGGAAAGAGGACGCAAAACGCCGTCAGCAGCCAGAGGCGCGTCTTATCTGAAACGTCGGTGCCAAAGAACAACGCAAAATACCCGATGATAATCAGCAGGGCAGTGACGCCATAGTTGACGTAGATCGAGCCCAGGTAGTAGCCCGCCCCGCAGTCGAACGGCAGGCTACACTGGTCGCACTCGTTGTGCATGCGAAAGTAGCCACCGAACATTCTTCCTTGCCCGCAGCGTGGACATTTCAGCCGCGAGCTGCGCCACACGGTTTGCCAGAACCGGGGGCGAAGAGCCATCTGTGCTTCGGTCGGTTGTGAGATGTGCCTCAAATTCGATACCCGTTGAAAGAAGTATTTGGCAACCGACTCTGATCAAAGCTAAAATCTGGAATCTTCCGTCCGGCGATCATGCGGCATATCTGAAAATTCGTCAAATCGCGGTCATCTTAACGTATCTAGCCTGTCGAGGTAGCCAAACTGGGAGATTTATTACCCCCAGTTTATGGGGCATCAGCCATGAAACCCTGATATCACCGCTCCCCCATGTTGCGGGTGTTGCCAACTGAGGTCGGTTCGTTAGAATAACAACCGTCGGGGACAGTTCGCTGTTCCTGGCCCGCCCTTCACCGGTACTGCCCCACCTGTGAAGGGCTCTTTTTTGCGCACTGTGCTTCGTGCCACTGCTTGACGCACGCCCGCGAACGATTTTAAGCGAGCGAATACAGAGAATGGCGTGCGTCAAGCAGTGGCACTTTGCGCTCTCGCTTCCAATTCTTCCCACCGACGGTATGCCACCCTTAGCTGGCTTTCCAACTCGTCAAGCCGTGCGCGGTCGCGCGCGAGCTCTTCGCCAGGACGCTGGTAGTAGGCGGGTTGCGCCATCGCCTCATGCAGTACACGGATCTGCGATTCCAATTTCTCGATCAGAGCCGGGCTGCCGGACAATTCCTGTTGCTCTTTGAACGACAGCCGGCGGCGAGTGGAAGCCGAATCTCCTTCTTTTTTCTGGGGCGGCGTTCCACTTGCCCCAGGCACCCGGGCCGTGTTCTCTCGCGCGAACTGGGTGGGACGCGCGGTGGCTTCTTCGCGCGCCGTCCGCACGCGCAGCCAATCGTCGTAGTTGCCGTCGTACTCTTTCGCCCCGGCTTCCTCAAAAACGATCGTGCTGGCCACCACATTGTTCAAAAATGCGCGATCGTGGCTGACCACCAGCACCGTCCCTTCGAACTCCACGAGCCGCGCTTCGAGCATCTCCAAGGTTTCGGTGTCCAGATCGTTAGTCGGCTCGTCGAGAACGATGACATTGGCAGGCTTGGCCATCAACCGGGCCAGGAGCAGCCGATTGCGCTCGCCGCCGGAGAGATAGCGGACCTGGGTCCGAGAACGCTCGGGCGTGAACAAAAAGTCCTGCAAATAGCCGATCACATGCCGCGAGCGATCGCCGAGTTGCACGGTCGTATATCCGTCGGCCACGTTTTCCTGCACGGTGGCGTCGTCGCGAAGCTGCTCTCGCAATTGATCGAAATAGGCGATCTGCAGATTGCTCCCCAGTCGCACGCGGCCGGCCTGTGGCTCAAGCTGGCCCAGGAGTAATCGCAGGAGCGTAGTTTTGCCGGCGCCATTAGCACCGACAATCCCCACCTTGTCACCGCGGAAGATCGTGGTGGAAAAATCCTGCACGATCGGCCGGTCGGGATAAGTGAAGGATATCTTCTCCACGTCGCACACCAGGTTGCCGCTGCGCTGGCCGTCTTGAATCTGCATTTTGACGGTGCCCACGGCCGCTTGCCGTTCCGCCCGCACGCGGCGCATCGCTTCCAACGCCCGGACACGCCCCTCGTTGCGAGTCCGCCGGGCTTTGATGCCCTGGCGAATCCAGCGTTCCTCCTCGGCCAGTCGCTTGTCGAACAGCGCATCCTCTTTTTCCTCGGCCACCAGCGCCGCTTCCTTGCGGGCCACAAATGTGTCGTAGTCACACGACCAGTCGAAGAGCCGGCCGCGATCGATCTCCAGAATCCGCCGGGCCAGCTTGCGCAAGAACACGCGGTCGTGGGTGACGAAGAGGAACGTAGCGTCAAAGCGGGACAGGAATTCTTCCAACCAGTTGATTGCATCGATATCCAAATGGTTCGTCGGCTCGTCCAACAGCAGCAGATCGGGCTTGGCGACCAGCGCCTGCGCCAACAAAACGCGCCGCTTCATGCCGGCCGAGAGCTTGTCGAAGGGCATATCACCATCGAGTTGCATCCGCCCCAAAATCTGTTCCACCTGATGCTCCGAGCGCCAGGCTTCGCTCTGCTGCTGGATTTCGCAGGCGTCTGAAGAAGTGCCCTCCTTCAGCCCGGCGGTCACCACGTCGGCCACGCTTCCGGCAAGCTGCGGAACATCCTGCGGCAAGAGCGCCACTCGAGCCCCCGCCGCCAGGCGAATTTCGCCGTGGTCAGGCTGCACATTGCCACGCAACATGCGCATCAGCGTGGTCTTGCCGGAACCATTGCGCCCGAGCAAGCCGATCCGCTCTCCGCGCTCGATCTGGCACGTTACGTTGTCCAGTAACGCGGGGCCGCGAAAGCCAATCGTCAGTTCACGTAGTTCAACGAGTGCCATGGCGGACTACGGCGCCACCAGTTCATATTGCCCGTGGCTGGCTTTTTTCAACTTGCCTTCGGCCACCAGCGCGTCCCACACTTCTTTTGGATATTGATCTGGCGGAGAGATGGCCACAATGCCCGATGGACGCCCGCCACTCATGGGTCCCACGCCAAGACTCGATTCCGAATCGAGCCGCGTCAGCTTGAGCCGCTTCTTGAATGCCTTGAGCGCGCGCTTGAGGTTATCGGGCGACAGGGTATCGGACGGTTGGGCTGTTTCGGATTCCGACATGATTTTATACCAATATCTCTTTCACAATTTTGGCCGGTTCCACCCCGGTCAGTTTATCGTCCAAACCCTGGAAGCGGAACGTAAACCGCTGATGGTCGATCCCCAGGCAGCGAAGCAAGGTGGCGTGCAGATCCCGCACATGGACCATGTCGCTGGCGATATTGTACCCATAATCGTCCGTTGCGCCATGGGTGATGCCCGGCTTGATACCGCCCCCCGCCAGGGCCACCGTAAAGCAGCGTGGGTGATGGTCGCGGCCGTTGGCCCCCTGGGTGCTTTGAGTATAGGCCGTGCGACCAAATTCTCCTCCCCAGACCACCAGCGTATCGTCCAGCAGGCCATGTTGCTTGAGATCCATGATCAAAGCGGCAGTCGCTCGATCGGTGTTTGCAGCTTGGCGCTTCATACCGCCGGGTATGTTGGCGTGATGGTCCCAGCCGCCGTGGAACAACTGCACAAAACGGACGCCGCGCTCCGCCAACCTTCGGGCCAACAGGCACTGATACGCATAACTTCCTTGCTGGCGCACCTCGGGTCCGTAAAGCTCCAACACGTGAGCTGGCTCGTCGGAGAAGTCCAGCAACTGCGGCACCGTGGTCTGCATCTTGTAGGCCATCTGGAACGCGTCGATGCGGGTTTCGATTTCCGGATCTTGCACCTGCTGGTGCTTGAGTCGATTCAACTGGCTGATCGTGTCGATGATCTCCCCTCGCGCACCATGATCGATGCCGGTGCATTCCGAACCGAGTCCATAATTCAGCCAGGATCCAAACGCCGGGCGGCCGGGCACCTGGCGGCCCGACTGCATGAACGTGACGGCCGGATCGTGATTGATCGGCTCGCTCTGCAACGATTTGACAAAACACCACTCATCGGCCGTCTTGGCCATGTTGGGCAGCAGTTCCGAGAACCAGGCACCCGAATTGCCGTGCTGTGCGAACTTAAACGGGGAGCCATAGCTGGCGAAGCTGGATTGGCTCCGCGTCATGAGGGTCACGCGCTGTGTACCCAGGATGGACTTGGGAACTTCTTTGCCGTTCTGCTTCACCAACAGCGGCTTGTAGTCGAACAGGTCGAGCTGCGATGGGCCACCCGACTGAAACAGATAGATGACTCGCTTCGCTTTGGCAGGCAGGTGCGTCGATCCTAAAATTCCTCCTCCTGCCAACGGGGCTGGCCCACGCGATGCGACATCTCCCGCCCCGCTCAACTCAGGGTAAAGGAGCGATCCGGCCGCGATCATACCCAGCCCGCCGGCGCAGCGCGTCAAAAAATCACGCCGGGCGGCGCGAAAAGTGTCCCCGGAATCATGCCTGCAATCGCACGGGTGTTGTGTCATTCGATCGCCTCCCACTACTCTCGCATGATGAACTCGTCGAGATTCAAAATGGCGTTGGTCACATTGATCCAGGCGGCCAACACGGCAATATCCTCACGTGAGGACTTCTTTTCTTGGCCAGATTCCATCATGACCAAGGCCGCAGCGTCGCTGGGATGCTGCCGATACCAGTCCAATCGCTTCTCAAAAAGCGTTCGCAGCACCTGGCGTTCGTCTTCCCGAGGAGCGCGCGAAGTGGCTTGCCGAAAGGCTGTCGTCAATTGGGAGTCGAGGTATCCCTCGGTCTCCATCACAATATGCTTGGCGAACATGCGTGCCGCTTCGACAAATTGAGGATCATTCATCGTCGTCAGCGCTTGCAGTGGCGTATTGGTCCGCGGCCGTTCCACAATGCACTCGCTCCGATCCGGGGCATCGAAGATCACAAAGGTCGGATAGGGCGTGGTGCGCCGCCAGAAGGTGTACATGCCGCGGCGATAGCGATTCTCACCGGCACTGAGATTCCACTTCCAGCCACCCTGCTTGCCGGTATAGTAA
>JAIOPX010000400.1 GCA_021413705.1 Planctomycetota bacterium
TACGCTACATTCACTCAAGCTGACTCAGGCGTGGGCATGGCACCCTGAATTCCCTGAGTTGTCGCTCCAACACCCAGCGTCACATTGACTGCCGGCCGAGCCGCTTTTACTTCCGCCATCGGCAGTCGCAACGTAAACGCCGTACCCCTTCCTACCGTGCTGGCCACCAGGATTTTGCCGTGGTGGGCCTCGATAATGTCGCGGCAGGTGGAGAGTCCCAGTCCGGTCCCCCCTTTGCCGGTTGCATCGGGGCCATCCTTGGTGGAATAGTACGGATCAAAGATCCGCCGCAGCCGCGTGGGTTCAATCCCGGAACCCGTGTCGCGCACCGTCAGATCGACCGTCTGCAATTGTGGATCGTGACTGATTCGCACAATTACCTTGCCGCCGTTTGGCATCGCCTGCCGGGCATTGACCAAGAGATTCAACAACACCTGCTGGATCTGGTTGCCGTTGGCCATCGCTGGCGGAGAAGGCTCGAAAATTCGCTCAACCGCCACGCGATATTTCGACATCTCCCGCTCCAGCAGTACCATGGCGTCGTCCACTAACTTGGCCAGGTCGGTGGGGACAAGGTCTGCGGAGCGATTGCGGGCTAGCCCCAGGATGCCGTTAGTGATGCGTGCCGCGCGGTTTCCGGCTGCCAGGATTTTTTCCAGTGCCTTGTCGCGTGTGGCGTCATCCTTGTGACGCAGGCCAATCTTGGCGTAGTTGATGATCGTCATCAACAGATTGTTGTATTCGTGCGTGGTGGTGCTCAAAAGCTCGCCGAGCGCGGTCAGCCGCTGCGCATGGGCCAACTGATCCTTCAGCCAGGCAATCTGCTCGGCCGGGGTGGGAACAGCTTCGGTGTACTGGTCGTCTGTAGTGCCGCCTGTTGCTTCCATGGATTTTTTCCGCCCGGGGACTGTCCCAATTTTTGTCTCAGCAAAAATGGGACTGTCCCCTTTGCCTCGGTTCGTCGGTTGAATCAATGCTCCGCGTCATCGGTGGCTAGCGCCCTCCCGTTCACCGTGCATGTACAGTTTGACCGGCTTGCCCCGCCAACGGCAAACCTCTGTCTTACCCGGCAGGCACGTCTTAACTCGTTGTGCCATCGAAGGTTACTCTGCTGGTCGATATCGTCGAAGAGGCGCTGGCAACTGAAGAGGTGGACGGTATAATCCCGCCTGCTATCGGGGCGTGCC
>JAIOPX010000437.1 GCA_021413705.1 Planctomycetota bacterium
CAATATCACAGGCGATAGCATGGTCAAAATCAATGTTCGCGGCGTCACGGCCCGAGCCGCCCTGGACTTGCTGGTTCATAGTCTGGATCCGACTCTGACCTGGACCATCCAAGATGAGGTGTTGTGGATCACGACTAAGGAAGCAGCTCAAGAGCGAATGCAAACCAGGGTATATCCAGTAGGCGACCTGGTGGTTCTTTTTGAAGGAGACTATCCCGACTTTGACGAGTTGATCGAGTTGATCCAGAAGGTGATAGAGCCTGCCTCTTGGGATGTGTCAGGTGGGCCCGGCTCAATCCAATCGTTTACAGCCAACACCACCTTGGTCTTCACCCAAACACGCGAGGTTCATGAAAAAATCGACGGTTTGTTGGTAGCTCTGCGGCAGGTCCACGAGCCAGGCAAGCGAGTCTTGAATGCCTACATGGAGACCCTCAAGGCGGAGGGATCGTGGGAAGAGGTGCGGGGCTTGGGTTATGGACTTTCTTACGACCACGGGCCGGTAATCGACTTCAATCCCGAGGCCTGGCGCGTGCCGCAGCGTTATGACGAGTGAGTTTCCCCTTGTCTGGCGGAAGGAGATGCTGACATGGCCAATCGCATTTTTCAGAGGCGATGGCTCTGCGGTGGACTGTTAGCTGTTGCCGTTTTCTATAGCGACTTGATATCGACCGCGCGTGCTCAAAGCTCCAATCTCGTGGGTACTCAGGCAGATCAGCAAGCCGAGGCTCGCGTTTATGCAGCTCTGGCGAAACCGGTCACATTGCATTCGTCTTCTCAGCCGCTGGGAAAGATTATGACTGATATTGGCCGCCAGATAGGCGTCCCTACCGCCGTCGATTGGGGCATCCTGCAGAAGATCAATATCGGTCCTGAAAACCAAGTGACCCTCGACGTCGAGGACGTCTCGGCCAGATTGGCGCTTAAGCTTCTCCTCCGCAGCCTCGATCCTACGTTGGCTTGGACCGTTGACGACGGGACACTGTTAATTACGACACGCGACATGAGTTATGAGTCGTTGCGGACGCACATTTACTGGATAGGGGATCTGATCGACGAACAGAATGAGGATCAGAATTATGACAAGTTGATTGATCTGATGCAGACCACGATCGAACCCCACACTTGGGATATTGAGGGGGGCAACGGACAGCTTCGTGTGATGCGTCAAGCGAAAGCCGTGTTCTGTACACAGTCATTCGAGGTGCAACAGAGAATACAGAGCCTGCTGGCCATTCTCAGGGAATCTCCCGATCCGGCCCAAGGAGTTTCGGACATTGTGATCGTGCGATCCGACGAGCCGCAGGAGGACCAAGAGTTTCGGGAATTCCTCTCCAAGGTTGCCGAGCGCCGCGGTCGCGAACCGAAAATTGACGCCAACCCAGAACCCTGGCGCGTGCCGCAGCTTTATGACGAGTGAGGCTGGTCCGCGCAGCAAAAAGCCCCGCCGGGAGGAGACAAGCCCGGCGGGGCCTCTGGGTCGTCGCGGGGATTGCGGTCTGCGCGCGACGCGGACGGATTGGAAGTGTTGCCGCTTGGTCCCCGCGCCGCCGGGCCGCTGGCGGCCGTGTCGCACTACGCTGGTGGCCAAAGACCACACGGTCGTCGTGTCCCGTCAAGGATTGGCACGGCAGGCCAGCGGCCCGTCATCGGCGCGGAACCACTCGTCATGTTCGCTGGGACTTCTGTCTTGGTCTTGGAGGATCAATCGCTGCTTGGAAAATCATTCTGGGGCCAGATCATTCTGGGGTCGGGGCGGCCCCCGGGCAGAGCCCGGGGCTATTGGGTGTCGCGCAGTAAGGGCCAATCTTGCTCCGTGGCGTCCAGTTCGATCGCCATGTCGTCCATGCCCAGGGGAGCTTGGCCGAACATCGTCAACCGATTGATGATCGCGCCGGACGGTTTTGCGGCGGCTCGCTCCTGACGCACTTCGTCCTGGAGCTTGCGGATCAAGGCGGCAATGTACGGGTCGGCGTCGGGCAACAAATCGCGGGCCGGCATCCGCATCCGGCTCTCAATCACTTCCGAACCGACAGGAATCTCAACAACGATGCAGTGAATGCGAGATGCGACCATGACTGTATGCCTCATGCGTTCCAGGAGATGGGTTGTCAGTGATTTGAAATTGCGATTTGAAATTAGCGAGTTGAAACTCGCGGCTGTCGCGGACGGAAGCGAATGTTCCGTCGATCGCAACAACGATTGTTTATGGGATGCACGTTCGGGGCCAAACGCTCAAGATTTTTTCGCTCCGGCTGCTAGCGACCGCATAAACGCCAATGCGCACAACCACTTAGCACAATTGCGGCCTCGCGCAGCGGCCGAACGACTGCGCCGCTAGCCACGGATCGGCCGGAACAATTTTCAAGAGCGTTGCAAACGGATTGCATGGAAATCCGTTAAAGTCGGGGGTCCACGCTGAGTTTAACGGCCTTGTTGGAGTCCAGGCTTTAGCCTGCTTTTGCCAAGGCAGCCTGAAGGCTGAACTCCAACGGAACGTGGTAGAATTGCCGGCAATGAAACTCGATGCTCTCGACAACCTCATCCTGTTCTGCGGATCCGTCAACGCGATGGAAACCAGGGTTCGCGCGTGGCTCCCTGGCGCAGTTGAGGACGATCTACAGCTCACCGGTAGCGTCTTGGGGCCGCATTGCGATTTTGCACGCACGCTGCCAGCCACCGTTCCCTTCCGGCCGACCACCGCCAGTTCCGGCATCCAAAGCGTGGCCGTCGTACCCGATCCGTGTCTCTGGACGCCGGAACTTCCCATGCTCTACGACGTTCGCGTGGAACTTCGGCGAGGAGACACCGTAATTGCAACTGCCCAGCGACCGTTGGCCATCCGCAAGTTTGAGCCGCGCGGGTGCGATCTGAACCTCTCCGGAAAACGCTGGGTGCTTCGTGGAGTACGTCGCAAGATTGTGCCGCATGGGCCGCTCACTTCCTGGCGAGAAGCAGGCGCCGCGATGCTGCTGACTGACCTCGACGAAGCGCTGGCCACCGAAGCCGCCCGGCTGGGTGTGCCGTTGGTCGCGATGATTGGCGGAACCACGCGCGACGAAATCGCCGCCGAACTGCGGCGATTGGCCCGGTGCCCAGCCGTGCTCCTAGCCGCCATCGAAGCCGGGGCGAATCTGCCGGATGACATTGGCCTGGCGGCCATCGATATCCGGCTGGCGGCCTATAGCCGCGCGGAGAATGCCCCGGCGGTCCTCCCAGCCTGGGCGAATCTACTGCTTTGCGAATCAGTAGACGCCATCGCAATCGGTCGTGCCGTAGCGGGGCGAGAATATCCCGTGATTGCGCTCTGTCCCCGGAGTGAAGTCTCGGATATCGCCGCCGCCCGGGCAGCCTGCGATCTCTTGCAGCGCGATCTCGCCCCATTTGCCGACTTGGCAGGTTATATTGTGTAGGTCAGGCTATTGCCTGACGATTCACGGATTGAGCTCGCAATTGATGCTCAAACAAGCAACTACATCACACCACGTCAGGCAATAGCCTGACCTACATATTCATGTCCGACCAATCATCTTCCAACGATTCCCTCGATCTCACGCGTTACGCCCGCCAGATGCGCTATGCTCCACTAGGTGAAGCCGGACAGCGGCGACTGGCGGCATCGCGGGCGTTGGTCTGCGGCTGCGGTGCCCTGGGTTCCGTGTCGGCCAATCTGCTGGCCCGGGCAGGAGTAGGCCATCTGCGGATCGTGGACCGCGATTTCCTGGAACTGAGCAATCTCCAGCGTCAGGTGTTGTACGACGAGGCCGACGTGGCGGCCGGATTGCCCAAGGCGATCGCCGCGGCCGAGAAATTGCGGCGAATCAACTCGCAGATCGAGATTGAGCCGATCGTGGCCGACATCGATCCGACGAACATTGCCCAGCTTTGCGAAGGG
>JAIOPX010000438.1 GCA_021413705.1 Planctomycetota bacterium
GGCACTCGACCCGACGACCGGCAAAAAAACCTGGGAACATCCGCTTGAGATCAAGTCGGGGGACGTATCGCTTTTGCAATCCTACGGCGGCGGGAAGCTGATCCTGGTTTCTTCGGCGCCCAGTCGATATTACATCTACGCGTACAACGCCCTCGATGGCGCGCCGGTTTGGAAGGCTCGCGAAGGATGGGGCAAGGGTAGAGCCGATCACGGCTCGCACTTGTCGATCCCGGCCATTGTGGGAGATAGACTGTATGTACGCCCTGGCGTGTTCGAATTGAGTACAGGCAAAAAGCTACCGTTGACGATCCCGGTGGGTGGCTGCGGGACGTATGCTTGTACTACGGAGGCGCTGTTTCAGCGCGGCGGCAGCGGCACGAATGCTTTGGTGTGGGACGCCGCGAGCGGCAAAGTGACGCAGATGAACCGGCTGCGCCCCGATTGCTGGCTGAGCACGATTCCGGCCGGCGGAATGCTTCTCTCGCCCGAGTCGGGAGGGGGTTGCAGTTGCGGCGTGTGGATGGAGACGTCGGTTGGATTTTTGCCGCGCGCGATGGTAGAAAAGAAGACACCATGATTCACATCGACCAACTTGCGGTTCGCCTCGGCCAGTTTCGCCTGGACAATTTGAGCTTTGAAGTCGCTCAGGGGGACTATGCTGTCCTCATGGGGCGCACCGGGGCCGGCAAAACAACCGTTCAAGAGTGCATCTGTGGTCTGCGGCCGGTGACTTCAGGACGGATCATTTTGGCGGGGCGTGACGTGACGCGGCTGCCGCCGGCTCAGCGGGATGTCGGCTATGTACCACAGGACGCCGCACTCTTTCCCACGATGACCGTCCGGCAGCATCTGGCTTTCGCTCTGGAGATTCGCCATTGGGGCATCGCCGAGCGACTGCGCCGCGTGGCCGAGTTGTCTGAGTTGCTCTCGATTGAGCATCTACTGGAGCGCTACCCGGCTGGTTTAAGCGGCGGTGAAAAACAGCGCGTGGCGTTAGGGCGGGCATTGGCCTTCCGCCCTGGCATTTTGCTGCTGGACGAACCGCTCAGTGCCCTGGACGAAGAAACACGGCAGCAGATGTATGGCTTGCTCACCAGGGTGAAAGAGCATACGCACGTCACGACGCTGCACATCACGCACAATCGGGAAGATGCCGATCACCTGGCCGATTGCGTGCTGCTGCTAGCCGACGGGCAGATTCGTCGGATGGACAAGGAAGAACAACCTGTGGAACTGAAGGTTGCCCAACCGTAAGGAAAAAATGCGGATGCGTTTGACGATTGTTTATACCACGCAGTTAAAAGCCGCCTTGGGAACCGGAACGGAGAGTGTCGATATCGCTCAGCCGAAGACCACAGCCGATTTGCTGATTGCACTGGCCGAAAAGCATGGCGAGGAGTTTAGGCGCTTGGCACTCGATTCCGCCGGTCGCCCATTGCCATCGCTACTGATTTGCGTGGGAGATGAGCAGATCGCCCCTGCCGCTCCGCTGAGTCTCAAGGATGGTGACACCATTACCATCCTGAGCGCCATCAGCGGAGGATAATGCCAATCCCTCCCCCTAACCCCTAGCCTCCCATCCCTAGTCCCTTCCCCATGCCCCTATCCGACGAAGAACGCGCCGTCTACGAATGGCAGCTTTGGGTGCGCGGCTTTGGCGAGGCGGGCCAGGAGCGGCTTAAGGGAGCCAGTGTGCTCGTGTCGCGCGTCGGCGGGCTCGGCGGCTTGGTGGCCTATCAACTGGCTGCCGCAGGCGTAGGAAAACTGGTGTTGGCGCACGCGGGCAACGTCAAGCCGAGCGATCTGAATCGGCAGTTGCTGATGACGCATGAGAGCCTCGGCAGCAGTCGAGTCGAATCGGCGCGGCGGCGGTTGCTGGAGCTTAATCCACGGCAGGTCGTCGAGACAGTGGCGGAAAACGTTTGCGAAGAGAATGCTGCTCGATTGGTCGGAGCCGCTGACTTGGTGGTCGATTGCGCGCCGCTGTTCGAAGAACGACTGCTCTTAAATCGCGAAGCCGTTCGACAGCGCAAGCCGCTGGTCGATTGCGCGATGTACGAATTGGAAGTTCATGTCCTGACAGTGCTACCTGGTCAATCGGCTTGCCTGAGTTGCCTCTATCCCGAAAAACCCCCGGCATGGAAGCGAGAGTTCCCGGTCTTCGGCGCCGTGGCCGGCACGGCCGCCTGCCTGGGTGCGGTGGAAGCCATCAAGCTCCTCTCTGGCCTGGGCGAGCCGCTGGCAGGCAAGATGCTGATCGGCGATCTGCGCGACATGACCTTCCGCACGGTCAAACTGCGGCGTCGGCCGGAATGCAGCGTGTGCGGCCAACCCTAGCCCGACGCGCGAAAGCGTTTGGAATGGAAAGCAACAATGAGTAGCAAACTGCCTTTGAAACTCGATGATTTATTGCGTCAACGTACCGTCGAAGGTGACCGGATCGAATACAAAGCAGGATGGAACCCCGACGCCACCATTCGGACGCTTTGTGCTTTTGCAAATGACTTTGAGAACCTGGGGGGCGGATATATCGTAATCGGGCAGGATTGTGGTTCCGACGGCCAGCCGATCTTTCCTCCGGTGGGCTTGCAAGACAATCAGCTCGATCCGATTCAACGGGAATTGCTGGCGTATTGCAATCTGATTCAACCTGCGTACTTCCCGATACTCAGCATCGAGCAATTCGAGCGAAGAAATCTGATCGTCCTATGGTCCCCCGGTGGGCAAAACCGGCCATACAAAGCTCCTCGTGCCGTCACTGCAAAAACAAAGGACTATCACTATTACATTCGCCGATACTCCAGCACCGTTGCGCTCAAGTCAAACAGCGAAGAAGAACAGGAACTCCTACGTTTGACTGCGACAGTTCCTTTCGATGATCGCCAATGCCAGGCCGCGGACGTGGATGACCTTCGACCGGCGATCATCCAGTCGTATCTCAAGGAAGTTGGCAGCGAATTGTACAAAAATGCTGGCAAGACGCCCCTCGTCGAGCTGGGGCGGCAGTTAAATGTAGTGGAAGGGGCCGATGAACATGCAAAACCCCGCAACGTCGGCATTCTTTTCTTCCACGAGGAGCCGATCACGTTTCTGTCTGGAGCGCAGATCGACGTGGTAATTTTCCCCAAGGGGCCTGGAGGCGGAGAAATCATCGAGAAGACATTTCGTGGGCCGCTCCAAGAGCAGGTTCGGGACTCTCTACGTTACCTGCAAAACAACGTCATTCGAGAGAAAATCGCCAAACACAGGGACCGTGCAGAGGCGACCCGCATTTTCAATTACCCATTCCCCGCCGTAGAGGAAGCAGTGGTCAACGCCGTATATCACCGTAGTTACGAGCAGCGGGAGCCGGTGGAGGTTCGGGTTAATCCCGATGGCATTGAGGTTGTCAGTTATCCCGGCCCGGATGCTTCGATCAAGATGGAGGCATTGAATGGCGACAAAATCGTCGCTCGGCGCTATCGCAATCGCCGCATCGGAGAGTTCTTGAAGGAACTTGAATTGACCGAAGGCCGTTGCACGGGAATACCGACGATCCGAGAAGCCATGGCTGAAAATGGTTCTCCGCCGCCGAGATTTTCGACGGACGAGGGTCGAACCTATTTTCTCGTTGAGTTGCCAGTTCACCCAGAATTACCGGGAGTAGGCCAGGCGCATGATGGGGCGCATGATGGGGCGCATGATGAATTGACGCAAACAGAAGCTGGGGTCCTGGAGTTCGTCCAAAACCAGCCTAAGAATCGCCTGGAAATAGCAGGAAACTTGGGCCTCAAAAGCCGCAGCGGGCATCTCTACAAAGCCATTGACCACTTGCGTACGCTGGGTTACATCGAGTTGACCATTCCTGACAAGCCTCAAAGCAAAAACCAGAAAATGCGTATCACAGAGCGAGGGCAGGCCTGGCTAGCCCGCCCGCCTGACAGATAACTCTTGACGGTCCCAGACCAACTTCCCAAACCGTGTGGTAGGACGGATCCTGAAAAAGTTGAGACAGATTGTGTAATGGCCAAGCAATCAACACTGACGCCGCTGCTACTGCGCTGGAGCGAACACGTTCCAGTATCAGACGTTCAAGACCCGCTAGGGCTTGGAGGGCGGGGAGCGACGCGGCTCGCCAGTCGGCTCTTGTTCTGCATTACGTCAATCACGCCACGAGCCAGATACTATTCGTTCATTCCTTGGTGTGTTCGAGACTGGCAGAGACGAGAGAAGGGGCAGCGCTTCGCCCTCGGCCTTCGCGAAGCCATCGCCCTTCGTGAAAGGGCATTGACCCTCGGCTGCATTGCCCATCACAAGGGGAAGCCGTGCGCAGGTGGGGCTTTGGTTGGATCGGACAATGTGGCGACGTGGTTTGCCAAAGGCCAGCCTGAAATCGATTTGCGAAAGCTGCCATTTGCCAAGAATCCGGCGCTCGGTGCGTACTTCAATTCGCTGCTGAACTTGGGCTTCTTCGCCACCGAGGATGATGTTCCCGCTTTGGATGAGGAAGAAGAAGTTGCCACACTAACATTCGATGATCTCGAATTAACTCCCTTGGGACACCAGCTTGCGGAAGGATACGATTCGCTCATCGGGCAGCTTGAGTCAGTAAGGAGACTGGTGTCGGCGCAGCGTCGTTGTACCGTACGCAGCCTGAAAGAACTAGGTAGACGTGGCGGCCTTTGTGAGCTTGCTGAATCAGCGGCAGCCGACCGACAGTTGCTTCGTGACATCTTCTTCGCACGCGTAGACCTCAAGGGTGATTCACATCCAGTTCGCAATCGGTCGTTATCGCTGATCCTTGAGTTATGTAGGCAGTTAAGCGCCGACGAGTGGATTTTGAACGATTCGGCGTTCGACTCCGCCGTCTACTTTGGAGAGATCGTCTCGGATGATGAAGATCACATCGTTATCGAGTGGCCCAAGCAGTTGCTCGATATTGCGACTCGCTGGCGAATGTTCTACTTCCACCATTACATGTCGATCGCATTGGAAGGGATGTTTGCTTGGCTGGTTACGCAGGTTTCTGAAAGAGGTCTAACCGGTGCATCGGTCAAGGAACTGTCCGATGCCCTGAACTCCAAGACTATTCGCAAGCCGTTGTCGGAACTGTTGTCGTTCGCCGTCGCAGTACCCTTTGGAGAGACCACACCTTCGGACATATTCAGACAATGTGTGGGTGCATTCGACGAACTCGATACTCAGACCAGCCATCGACTTGACGCGAGGATTCGCCCGACGAATGCAATCTCGGAAGATCGGCTCGAAGTGGTGATCCGCAGCCGCACCTATCTTCGCTCTCCGACTGGCCTCGCAGTGCCGATGCTCATGCTAGCGGTGACTCTGGCCCGTTACGCACAATGGGAGGGAACAAATTACGGGAATTGGCTGGCGTCCGCCTCAAGTGACCACTACCTCGATTTGCTGCCGCCTGTAGTTGCGACTGGCCTGGCTCGTCGCTTTGGCCCGTGGTGGAAATGTCAATGGAAGGACTTGGCGGAATTCGTGCTATCCAGAAACGTCGTTCAACAGCATCAGTCCATGTCTTACGTGAAGACAACCAAGGGTGAACGCTGTCTTTTGCAGGAGGATGGAAGCAAGATCACAACTCGGCCAAACGAAGTCTACGAGAAGATCGGAATGGGCAATCCACGATTTCGTAGCGCTGTTCGCATTCTGAAAGATCTGGGATTGCTGGCGGATACCGATGACGAAATCACCGTTATTACCAAAGATGGAATACGGCTGCTTGAAGAGGAGCTTGCGAGGGAGAGTCGGGAATGAAGTACGTCGACTTTTCCTCGCTGCTCAACCGCGATCCGGCCCACATCGCTTTCCTGTCAACATTTCAGTTTGATCCTGACTTCTTCGAGCGCCGGCTCCTCCGCTCCCCGACTTTGGCCAAGGCACGGCGAATCGTGGTATTCCTCGATGCGCGTCAATGGTTCGAACTGCTGCGACGGGATGTTCCCGCCCGCTGGCTGAACCGGCGCTACCTTGTAGTACCGGTTCATTGCTCGCAAGGCGTATTTCATCCGAAATTAAACTTGTTGCTCACAGAGTCAGGCGGGCAAGTGTTGTGCGGCAGCAACAATCTCACGCGCTCGGGCTGCTCCAGCAACCTGGAACTTCTCAACGCCATCTCCTTCGACTTTGAGGGACATTATCCAGAAGAGATTAACGTCGCTCGGGAGGCGTTTGCCTTTTTTGAGCGTGCGGCACAGAAGGCGGACGATGAAATCGCCCGAATTGTCGTCGAGTGGCTCGAAGAGACAAAAGCGACGTACCCGTGGCTCAAAGAACCCGTGGATAGTCACGCAGAGCGGACAATCCGCCTTATTCACACTTACGACGGCAGTATCTGGGACCGATTGGTGCTGCAACTCAATGGCGACAAGCCTCGAGACTTTTTCATCGTTTCACCCTATCACGACGCTAACGGCGAAATGTGCCGCCGACTTACCAGCCAGTGGCCCCGTGCCAAAGTCGAATTGCTGGTGCAGCAAGGCTACACAAATCTTGCGATCAAACCCTTGAAGAACCTACGCACAGTCAAACTTTCTGAGTTGCGGGTTGTATCTCGGCGGATTCATGCAAAACTCTTCGCATGGCGAACTCGCGACAGCGGTGGATGTTTGGTCGGAAGCGCTAACTTCACCAGCGCTGCGCTCGATGGCCGAAACGTCGAGGCGTGCCTCCTACTTTCCGATTCCGACGAATTGGTCAAGGCGCTCTTCGATCGACAAGTAGACAAGCGTCCTCTCGCACTTGACGACTTTGTGCCGGGAGACGCCGAGACACCAGAATCCGTAGAGGGTCTTCCATCCTTGCGAATCAACTCCGCACTTCTGGCGGATGGCGATCGACTTCGAGTCAGCTACTCGCATCAACTTGACCCGACACCATCCTCACTTCGTCTGACGATTCGCACGCCCGGTGAGACTCGCCCCCGCGCGAGCATGACTGTTCCCAAGAAGCCCAACGCCACGGAGACTTTGTTGTTGCCTGACAATGTCTTGGCAGACGCCTACGGCACACTGCTTGTGGCACTGGTTGCGGAGGTAGAAGGCGAGAACATCGAGAGCCTCCCAGTGTGGGTCATACAGGAGAGCCGATTAACCTATGAGCCCGGAGAAGGGTCATCTTCTTCCAAAGGCAAGATCGAGGATACGGGCGAAGGGCTGCCGGAGTACCTCGATGAACTCGGCAAGCGAGACGGCGTGGCGGCAGTTACTGAATATCTCCAGCACTTGAACATTCGGTTCTACGATGGCGGCGGCGGAGGTCCAGGCCAGCGAAAGTTCCGATTAAAGATTCGTGATCCCTTTCATGCAGATGTTGCGCCAGACTGGCTTATCGTGGCAAAGGCGGCTTCAGTCGATCTCGGGCGCACTCTTGACGATTTCATTGAACGGCATGAAAAGCAGCGACTCTACAAACACGCCAGCCGAGGAAATATCAACGGAATGGAGAACTTTCTGGATATCTTGACTGCCCTGGTCCGCTTGCTGTACGTCTATTTCAGGCGCGGAGTCGTAACGCGGGATTCGCTAATCATTCGTTACCGCACGTTTATTGAACTAGCCATCATCGGTAGAAAAGCATTTGGCGAGGATGCCGAAAGGGAATCCTTCATCGGTTATCTGGATTCGGTCTACGACAATTTGGATGGCGATGTGAAGATGTTGCAAGAGGTCTGCGACACAACTCACTACTTAGCCGAGATTCGGGCCGTGCTGCTTATCGTTCAGAATGTCCGCTTCGAACCGAAACATGCCATGTTTGATTCACACCCACATCGGCCAAGAGAAGTTCTGCCGTACTATGCGGGGGCCATTACCAAAGCCATTTCCGATTGCGGGTTAAGCGAGCCCGCGCCGAAGGACGTCAAACGATCACTCGAAGATTACAGGATGTTCTCCGACATGGAAATTGACCAACTAATTGCAGAGTTGCCAGAATAATTCGATGTCCACAAGAGTCGACGTAAACCGAGTCCGCGCCCTAATGATCCCCATGTCCGAGAAGATCAGCATGCAGTTAGCAGCAATTCGCCCCAGTTTGATGCGTTTGAGCTTTCCGTTGGCACGCCGTTTGGTTTGCTGGGGTCAACGAGCATGCGCTCACCTTTACGATTGCTGTCCCTTTTCCCAACAACTTTGCCGCTAGCACGACATAGTTTCATAGAGCAAAGGTCTTCTCACAATAGGGCCGGTACAGGCTCTGCGCGGCGTTATTACGAGGCACGAGTTCAGTACGGAACCACGGCTGCCTCTCAACTGCGGCGAGTCTAGCGGGGCCATGCCCTTCTCAGCCAACTCCAAAACCAGCGTTGACCCGCTCTCGTCGCTTGCCCTATCTTGTTGTGCCACAATGCTTTGCGTAATGGCCACCAGGGCGGCCTAGGCTTGTTGTGACGCTCGGCGCTGCGCAGGCAACACACTGGGTGAAGGCTGAAAGGATACGGCCTCTTTGGCGCGCTTGCGCTTGGCGTCGGATCGAAGGGTAAACGGTCTTGGACCTGACTGATCGAACCGACGAAGAGTTGGCCGCGCTGGCGGCGCGCGAGGGCTCCGATGGGCCAGCCTTCGTGGCGCTGATGGCGCGCTTTCGCGACCGCGTCTGGCGGACGTGCTATCGGCTGATGGG
>JAIOPX010000435.1 GCA_021413705.1 Planctomycetota bacterium
ACCGCTTCATGCTGCGCGCATGCGACGCCAAGTGACGTTCTTATATCTCGTCACCAACTCTCCATCCACACACGGGCGGACAAATTAGTTCAACCATGTCAAAATGGCATCGCGAGCAAACCTTGAGCCGAACATGCGTGCGGGGTGGCTTTTTTGCCATCTTGATTTTTGCAGCAAATCTGGTATGGTGATAGTGTGTCAATCGGCGGTATTCGCTCCTCGAAGAGCGAAACGCCTGACACGTGCGAGGTATCCTATCAGAGCTTGGGCTGAAGCGTAAAAAACTTCAGGATCAGGTATCAGAAGAGCCCGCCCTAACACGCGTAACTGCGTAGTAGGGCGGGCTTTTTGCGTTTGGGGAGATATTTTCGACGCAAAGGCGCGAAGAGGCAAAGACGCGCAAAGCAGAAGGAAGAAGAAAGGCGATCACGAAAACTCGAAAGGGGTGAAAGCACGAAAAACAAAAACAACGCGGGCGAATCCTTGGCGTGAGCTAGAGGAGCGGTGGATACTTTGAATTATTCGGCGAAACGACTGCGCTGAAGATGCGCGCGTTGGAGTACAGTCTTCAGGCTGCGTTCTCCAAGTAACCGGAGAACAACGGGAGAATCCCGGCGCGCCGGAACCTACGGCAAAGCGGAGAACAAAGCGGAGAACAAAGCGGCGAACAAGCGGAGAACAAGCGGAGAACAAGCGGAGAACAAAGCGGCGAACAAAATCAGCAACCTGTTGCCGAATAACAAGTTGCGACGGCGAACACGAGGAGTGCCCAAAGTTCTGCGAAACAACCAAACGGCGGCGGCGGATCGGCGGCGATTAACGGGATGGAACGGTCAGGAGACCGTCCCACAACCGGGGTCAGAAGACCGTCCCATAAGCGGAAACCATTCCATGATACGACTGCTCCATAACTCGGAGACCGCCCCATGACTGACTCTTCCTACTTTGCGTGTCTTTGCAACTTTGCGCCTTTGCGTCAAAAACCCTACCGCACTTGAAACAACGAAAGAGGCCTACCATGGGCCAAGCTGCGGCTGACTTGCAACCTGCAATCTCCAGCCTCCCCCGCACTGCCAGCGGTGGTACCTGGGTGAGTCAATGGGCCGTTTTGCCGCGGATTGCGGGCGGGTGTTGAGTGAGGGCGGGAGTGATAAAATTGAGGGCTGAGAATCCTACCCCCGGCGACTCGCCGGGGGCTCAGCCAGCCAATCGCAAGGACGTACGATGTCGCAGCCGTTTGTTCATCTTCATTGCCATAGCCACTACAGCCTGCTGGACGGCGCCGCGCCGATCGAGGGGCTCATCGAACGGGCCAAGTCGCTCGGGATGAACGCCCTGGCGATCACCGACCACGGCAATCTGCACGGGGCCATCGAGTTCTACAAAGAAGCCAAACAGGCGGGGATCAATCCGATCCTCGGTTATGAGGCCTACATCGCACCCGGCAGCCGGAAGAGCAAGGACGCCGGCTCCATGAAGGAGGCCAGCTACCACCTGACGCTGCTGGCCCAGAACCGCACAGGATTCAAAAACCTGATCCGCATGGCGTCGAGCGCCTACCTGGACGGGTTTTATTTCAAACCGCGGATCGATAAGGAACTTCTGGCGGCTCACAGTGAAGGAATCATTTGCCTCAGCGGCTGCGTCTCGGGGGAGCTGAGCCGTAGCATCCTGCGCGGCAGCGGGCGCGAGGTGGACCTGAAGGAAGCGGAAGAGATTACCGGCTGGTTTCACAAGACCTTTGGCGACCGCTACTTCATCGAGGTCCAGAACAACGGCATCGAGATTCAGCGGCTGGCGCTGGAGGGCTCGGTGGACGTCGCCAAGCGGATGGGCCTGCCGCTGGTGGCCACCTGTGATGCCCACTACATCCACCAAGAGGATGCCGAAGCCCAGGACATTTTGCTGTGCATCAACACGGGCAAGTTCCGCACCGACACCAACCGGATGAAGATGGAGAACGATCAGTTCTATCTCCGCTCGCCGCACGAAATGTATAGCTCGATGCCAGGACTGGAAGACGCGGTGCGCCGCAGTCAGGAGATCGCCGACTCCGTCAGCATCGACCTCGACCTGGGCAAGCGCCACTTCCCCGTGTTTCGCATCGAAGAGGCGGTGACGCCGGAAGACCTGTTGCGGCGCCTTTGTCTGGATGGCTTGAAGCATCGCTACGCCGGCGATGAGGAGCATTGTCCTGGCGGCGAACTGGCGCCCGTCGTGATGGAGCGATTAGAGCGGGAACTATCGGTCATCAACCAGCTTGGCTTCCCGAACTATTTTCTCATCGTGTGGGACTTTGTGCGGTTCGCCCGGGAGAAGGAAATTCCCACCACGGCCCGTGGCTCCGGTGTCGGTTCGCTGGTTTGCTACGCGCTTTACTTGAGCCACGTCTGTCCGCTGAAGTACGACTTGCTCTTCGAGCGATTCCTCGATATCAGCCGGCGGGAAGCGCCCGATATCGACATCGACTTCTGCCAGGAGCGGCGGGCGCTGGTCATTCAATATGTGAAGGACAAATACGGCGAAGCGAATGTCGCGCAGATCGGCACGTTCGGCACGCTGGCCGCCAGGGCGGCGATCCGCGATGTGGGCCGGGCGATGAGCATGCCAATTCCCCGCGTGGACGCCATCATCGCCCTGGTCCCAAAGATACTCGGCATCACAATCTCCGAGGCGATCGATCAAAGTGAAGACCTGCGCAAGGTGAGCGAGAACGAGCCGGAGGTGAAAGAACTACTCTCGCTGGCCATGAAGATCGAGGGGCTGGCCCGCAACGTCGGCACGCACGCCGCCGCCGTGGTGATCGCCGACCAGCCGCTGACGGAATATGTGCCGCTGTGCCGCGTGGCGGGCAAGGATGACATTATTACCCAGTGGGCGATGGGAGAAGTGGAAGCGGCCGGGCTGCTGAAGATGGACTTCCTGGGCCTGCGCAACTTGACGATTCTGTCGAAGGCGGTCGATCTGATCGCCAAGACAACCGGGGAGGCGATCGATCCGCACAAATTTCCGCTGGACGACAAGCCGACATTCGCGCTGCTTTGCCGCGGCGAAACGAAGGGGGTGTTCCAGCTTGAAAGCGGCGGCATTCGCGATCTGTTGCAGAAGATGAAGCCGGATCATTTCCGGGACATCATCGCCACCAACGCGCTCTATCGCCCTGGCCCGCTGGAAGGGGGCATGGTGGACGACTATGTGGCAGTCAAGCATGGCCGCAAGGAGGCCGCCTATCCGCATCCGGTAATGCGCGACGTGTTGGAAGAGACGCACGGCGTGATGGTGTATCAAGAGCAGGTGATGCGGATTCTCAACCGGCTCGGCGGCATCGAGCTCTCTTCCGCCTACTCTTGCATCAAAGCCATCAGCAAGAAGAAGCTGGCCGACATCGCCAAGTATCAGCAGCAGTTCATCGACGGTTCGCACGCCCAGGGCTTCAGCCGCAAGGAGGCGGCCGAGTTGTTCGGCATGATCGAGAAGTTCGCCGGATATGGTTTCAATAAGAGCCACTCGACGGCCTACGCGTTGATCGCCTATCAGACTGCGTATTTGAAAGCTCACTGGCCGCTGGAGTTCATGGCGGCCTTGCTGACCGGCGACATTCCAGGGCGCAACTTCAAGAGCAAAGACGCGCTGGTCGAGCACATCGAGGATTGCCGACGAATCGGCATCGAGGTGCTGGGGCCGAACATCAACCTCAGCGAGGTGGAGTTCACGGTGGACAAAAACACGCCGGAGGGAGGACGGATCGTGTTTGCATTGTCGGCTGTGAAGGGTTGCGGCGGCGGGGCCGGCTCGGCGATCGTCGAGGAGCGGCTGCGCGGCGGGCCGTATACGAGCTTGTTCGATTTTTGCGAGCGGATCGATCCTCGGGCGGTGAATCGGGCAGCGATCGAGACGCTGATCAAGGCCGGCGCGTTCGACTCCTTTGGCGCGAAGCGATCGCAACTGATGGCGGTTGTGGAACGGGCGCTGCAGAGCGGGGCTTCCGCTCTCTCCGATCGCCGTGCCGGCCAGCGGAGCATGTTCGACGAACTGGGCGAGGAGGATGCCAACGACGCGGCAGCCAAAGCTCTGCCGGATATTGCGGAATGGGACGAGCGAGTCAAACTTTCCGGCGAGCGGGAAGTATTGGGTTATTACCTCTCCAGCCATCCACTGGCCGAGCACATGGAGACGCTGCAAACGTATTGCACGCACACGGCCGCCACGATGGCCGAGGCGGTGACGCGAAGCGAGATCATCGTCGGCGGCATGGTTTCGTCGATCAAGCACTCCAACGTCAAAGCTCCGCGAGCCGGGAGCACGCTGACGCGGTATGCGATGTTCGACCTGGAAGATTCCGACGGCATCATTCGCTGCATCATCTGGCCGGAGCAATTTGCGATGTACCAGGAACTGGTCGTCGGCGAGTCGATTGTGGCCATCAAGGCGACCGTCGATCGCAGGCCCGGCGGCGATGAAGTCAATCTGCTGGTCAACGAGATGATGCCGATCGGAGAACTGGCCAAGCGGCAGACCCGCGGCGTACGAATTCGCGTTGACGAAACCAAGCACGGCGTCAAGAAACTAGAGGAACTGCACGAAGTGCTGCGACTCTACAACGGTGGCACGTGTGCGGTCGAGTTGCTGCTCTGCCTGGCGGACGGCACGAAGGTCCGCTGCGAATGCGACAAATTGAAACTCACGATGGACCCCGAAATCCGCCGCCGCGTGGATGAGCTACTTGGCCCCGGCAACTTCAAAGCCATCGCGGCCCCGCCGCCGGCCGCCAAGCCGGAGCGGCAATACGGCCAGAAGCGACAATTTGCGAAGGCGTAAAGTAGTAGGCACACTCCGTGTGCCGTAACCGATACGTGGCCGGGACTGGAGCCAAGCCACCGGCGAGGCGAAGTTCCGATGTTCAGTGCTCAGTGGCTGCTGGCTCGCGTTAAGGCAGGCAGGCTTTGTATCCGTCTTGCGATACAATTCGAGACTATAGATTCATTTTGAACAACGTACGGTTCGGCTTATTTTAAGGAAGCGATCGGCGACGAGTCCCTGTGAGGTGTAAGACAAAATGATTATGTTATTGTAGGAATCTCGCAAATCCTCCTTCGAGATCGACCAGGTAAACCGTATCGATTGTGCTCGGATGCTCGGCCTGCCATGCTCGGATCGCCGAAATCATCTCAAGCGCACAATGTTGATTATCGTCGCGCGTGGGTGCCGGTCCACCGGCGAAATCGTCCTCATCGGGCACACCCTGACCTTCGGCCCAGTTGCGATGCGTGATATCCTCCGGGCATACCTCGGCTGCGAGTGGCGGGAGCAGATTGCGAGCAGGTATATGGGCCATTGCAACGATTGGCTTTTCAACTACCGCCAGTCGGGCCGCTAGCGCAGAAAAGGAGCGATGAACGGCTTGTGGGACTTCATCATAGCCGTCGTATCCGAGTGTGTCGGCAAGATTGGCGAAAACGTAGAGCCACCGGAGCCGGCCTACTGGTGGTTCAAGGATCAATACTTGGTCTTCTGGAGATATCCACGGTTTGGCAGGCAACCCTCGTCCCGCATAAGCGCCTTCAATTGCATTCCTCCAGGTATTGGCTCGCTCATTGAATCCGCCGCGCAGCCAAACGACGGCCGCATCGGCGTAATGCGGCGCCACTTGGAAAATCTCTCCTGCTACAGAAGTGATAGGCATGTTGACTTTCTCCGAGTAGGAGCCTCCCGATTCCGGCTCCAATTAGGATATCCTTTCGGGAGCCGAATTCAATAATTGAGTGATTTCTTTGGGTATTTGGCGGCCGGTTGTTTGACCACCGGTAGGATGGGAGTGCATTTTTACCCCTAAAAGCCCCGTAGGCGTTTTCGATTGGGCGACACGGCCCAGGCACAGAGCCGCCCATCGTGACCCTGATTGCCCAGTCGACGGCCGTGTAGGGGGGATGACCGGATCGCATCTTAACGACTGGCGTCCGATAACCGCTTTTGGCAAGCCCTTTAGAAAAGCCTCTCGTGACGCCATAAAGGGATTGCAGCTGTATTCACTTGGCAGTTCGGCGCGGAGTTTCAAGCCCCATTTCAAATTCGCTCCGGAGAGCAACTTGATGAAAGTATTTTTGGCCGAGTGCAGCGACGACAACGCTTTGTTCATTCATTTTTCCCGAGAATTGCCTCGTATCCCTGAGTGCGCGCCAGCAGATTGGAACCCGTACCTCGGAATCCTGAATCGAAGCACATGCCTTGGCGATACGGCAACCACCATGTGCAGGCTAAACGTGGGATGTTTTGGAGTGGAACTTTGTGATTCCCGCGGCGTGTTCTTAGCGTTTCTCAGCGATTTGGTGTTCGCAGAAGGACTCGACGCAGTTTTGGCAGCGTCGCGCTATACTATAACGGTGCGATTCAGTCGTTGCTTCGACCATCACACCGTAGTACGTTCGGTCGCCGAATGCGTGCTCAGACATTTTTATGAACGCGAACCATTAGAACTGGCCAACGCCGGCGACCCAATTCAAGTCTCGGCAGTTGGAAAGAGCGACAATCCTCTTCATGCGGCATCGTGATATAATGATTCCATCACAGAAGCTGGACATTCACGACATTGCGATACAGCGTCTAAAGCGCAGAATCCGCATGGCATCGGAACATACTGTTGACACATTCGGAGACATAGACAGAATGCTTGCGAGAGCCACGGCCCGCACAGCCGAGTTGAAGATACAATTGGATACCATAAGGGAGAAACGCACTGAGGCTCAACGCCAATTTTTAGCCGAGGTTGCCGGTCAATCGTTAACCCCTGCTCAAATCGGTCACATCCGCAAAAGGTTGAACCACGCGGACCAGACGTTTCGTAGTCTGGAACGACAAAAGGAACGGCAAGAGATGCATTGTCGACAGATCATCCGATTGCGCCGCCGGGTAGTGGAGGCGATGACCGATAACCAACAATCCCTCTGCGAACTCGAGCGTCTACGAGCTCAGCACATCGACGCCTGGAGTTGGAAGTCGCTGCGCGGCATATACAACAATTTAACCTTAGGCGCTCTGTTTTGGGCCGTCATGCATAAATTATTTCGCAATTGACTCAATCGGGGAGCTTGATATGACTTCTTTGGCTGTGCCGTCGGATGACGAGAATGAATGTGCGATCAATGAATTGGTGGCGGTGTTGCAAGAATTTGATCAGATAGGCGCGCCGGAGGCCAAAGGGCTGGGTTGGAATTTCAGGGAATTGTGGCGAGAGGTTGTGGATCTCGCACGTCGTGCGGGATTCAAGTAGCGGTTTTGCAGCGATCCATGGAAATGCAAGTCGCAATGAACCTCATCGTCGCCAGTCGCGAGGAAATCGAGCACGGAATCGTCGTTCGAGAACCCTATGGCGTCGTGTCCATTTCGGACCCCGGCAGCAGGCGGCCCAAAATACGGCGTCCGGCGACTTTCCGAGGGGCTGTATACGTCAAGTTTCATGATGCCGAACCGGTGACCGGATCTAACCTTCCACCCGAGGTTGTGCTGATCAATCAGCAACACGTCAACGCAATTTGGCGGTTCGTTGAAATGCATCGTTTACAGTTGCGAACGATCGTGGTCCATTGCGAACAAGGGATGAGCCGCAGCCCGGCTGTTGCGGCGGGGATCTGCGACTGGCTTGACCTCGACGCTTCCAGGTTTTTTTCGCAATATCAACCCAACCAATACGTCTACAAGTTGCTTCGAGCACGGCGAAAATAATTACTGGGCGATCTCTGGGATTTGCTTCTTACTCACTCCTGGTGTAACGCATGACATCGGCATACAAGCAGCGACTAAGAATCGGATTTACCGGCTCCCGAAAAGGTTTGACCGACGAGCAGCGTGTCGCTCTCAGCCTAGAACTCCAAGAACAAGCACAGAAGAGCCCGGACAAGGAACTTGAGGTACATCACGGTGACGCAATCGGTGCTGACGCAGAGTTTCATGAAATATGCCAGAAACTGAGTATCCGTGTTGTTCTTCATCCGCCCGTTGTCCAACACGAACGGGCTCACTGTAGCGATGCTGCCGACTGCCGCCCTGCCGCGCACTTTTCTGAACAGAGCGAATCGATCGTCAATAGCACCGAGTTGCTAATCGCTGCCCCTAACGGGTGGAAGGAGCAATTGCGGGGTTCCGGCACTTGGATGACAATCCGTCGGGCGCGAAAGGCTGCCAAAACGATTGTCTTGTGTTATCCAGACGGGACGCGCGAAACCGAGGTGGAAGAGTGACATGGGGGCGGCATATCTTCGGCAGGCTGTGTGTGAGGAGGTGATGATGATCCCTGAAGTTGCCTGGGAACTGATCATCCCACAGAGCGGAATGGGGTTCACACGCCGCCATTTTTTTAGATACACTAGACCGCTGCGGCGCAAATCAAGCCGAGCAACCGCCATCAACGCCGACTGATCTAGAACGACTACTGAAGCGGTGGCCCAATTATCGAGCGACTTTGGCAGAAAGCACCCAATCCACACACTACGTGTTGAGAATGCCGATGGTGCCGCCATATTGCGAATTGGCAGCCTTTTGCCAATGTTGGAACCAGACCAACTGGCTTGAAATTGAATATTGAGAAAATCACATGCACCAAGCTTCTGCTGCCTTATGGGCTAGCTTCCGCAAGGTTGGAGATGCAATCGCGCCGCCCGCTCTGGCCGTTGGAGTAGATGTAACGTGGTGGGGAGGCGGCCGCGATAAAAATAGCGGTAGGGAATGCATCGCCTTTGCTCGGAAAGAAATAGATGGATGGGGGAAGCCCCAATTCAGGCGAATTAAACTCACCGGCTTGAATCGGAAGGCGGAACTAAGCGAGCCGAACGCAGATGCTCACGGACATGACTTGATCGCAGGACTGGCAGATGTACTCAGAGAATACGAGTACACCGGCAATGTCGTCGTTGCTCTTGATGCACCGCTGATGGCATTCCAGCACGACTTGCCGCCACGGCTAAAGGCTGAAAAGTCTAAACAGCAGGGGAATGTAAAACGTCGTGTCGCTGACCGAGAATGGGGCACGAGTCTGAGTTTGTCACCCAAGGGTTGGCGCGAATTCGCGATTCAACCCGGAGCGCCACTACCACCTCGCATCAGTGCGATCGTGGAGAACCTTCAGAAGCAGTTCCATTTTAGCCTCTATAGTCCATCAGAATCACTTAATGGCCGGCTGCTAATAGAATGCTATCCAAATGAGGTTATCTGGAGTGC
This sequence comes from Planctomycetota bacterium, assembly GCA_021413705.1. Classification (GTDB taxonomy): domain Bacteria; phylum Planctomycetota; class Planctomycetia; order Pirellulales; family UBA7805; genus JAIOPX01. The sequence continues at coordinate 9,211 of JAIOPX010000435.1, forward strand.
CGGAGTCATTCGCAACCATGAAATGCCGATTTCTCGGGAATCGATGTGTGCTTATAAAAAAATGGGGAAAAAGAACATTGTTCTGCCAATTGACATACTGCAGAAGGTCTGTGACCACACACTTCGGCCTTGCCTTCAATTGACGTCAGTTAATGTCGATGACTGGTTGATCGCGTTCTGGGAATGGCTATCGAACGATCAAACATTCGCTCTCGATAATCGATTCGGAAAAACTGGCAAATGCTTCGACGACTCGATTGACTCAATGCTCTCGCTCATCGCGGCCGTCTCCCTTGTGGATGGCCAAGCCCACGTTCATCAAGGCAATCCGCCGCAGGACGGGCATATCATAGGTCCCGGATTGCCAACCCATGTATGACATCAATTGAAGGTGCCCAACTTTTGGGGTCTTAATTCTGGTGAAACGGCCATTTCTACATTACTTGCAAAATAGAAATTATATTCTATATTGCATATATGGTCCCACGTCTTATTACGCCTGTGGTCGGAGATAGGTTGCGGCAATACCCAGCCGTGGCGCTGGTTGGGCCGCGGCAGTGTGGCAAGACTACGCTGGCTCGTAGCTTGGGTGGCGAATACTTTGACTTGGAACAACAGACCGACCGATTGCGACTCGATCTGCAATGGGAAAAATTGGCAGCGGGCAATTCATTGGTCATTCTCGACGAGGCCCAGGCGTGGCCTGAGGTGTTTGATCGATTGCGAGGGGCGATCGATCAACGGCGGCGGATGGGCCGTTTCCTGCTCTTGGGCTCTGTATCTCCCGCGCTGATGACCCAAGTCTCAGAGTCCCTGGCGGGACGGCTCTCCGTGGTGGAAATCGCTCCCTTTACTTACGGCGAGCTTCCTACCAAGGCAGCCCGCAATCGCCACTGGCTATGTGGCGGTTATCCTGACGGCGGAGTTCTGGCGCCGCGCAAGTATTCACAGTGGCAATTGGACTACTTGGCCTTGTTGTCGCAACGGGATCTTCCTAATTGGGGATTGCCAGCCAAACCCCAGGTTACCGAGCGGCTGCTCCGAATGCTTGCCGCAATGCACGGCCAGATTTGGAATGCATCGCAAATCGGCCAAAGCCTCGGCCTTTCGTACCATACAGTCAATGGCTATCTGGACTATCTCATTGGTGCATTCCTGATTCGACGGCTATCTCCCTACCACGTCAATGTTGGCAAGCGGCTTGTCAAGAGTCCTAAACTCTACTGGCGCGACAGCGGCCTGCTGCACGCACTCCTGGGAGTCCACGATGCCAAAGGATTGCTCGATCAGCCGTGGGTTGGCGCAAGCTGGGAAGGGTATGTTATCGAACAGGTATTAAATGCGATTCAGCAACGCGACCGAGTTTGTCAAGCTTACTTCCATCATGTCAGCGGCCAGCACGAGATCGATCTCGTGCTAGATTTCGGCAGCGAAGTGTGGGCAATCGAAGTCAAGTTGACTGCCTCGCCTCAGCCGCAAGACTTACGGCGCTTGGATCGTGCCGCGGACGAGATTCGCGCTCAAAAACGAATTCTCGTCTCCCAGGCCCGCGACGTTATCGAAGGAAACAATCAGATATCCTGCAATCTGCCTTGGCTGCTGATGCATTTGAAGCAAAGACCGGCGTGAAACTTAGTCAGTGTTTCACTTAAAATGCGATTGAACATCCCGCAGCAGGCGAGGCACGTAGGGAGCGTACCGAGCATCGGGAGCTTTGCCCGTCATGGGAAGCAAGTTGAGAGATTCCGCGATCGGAACAGCTCGTTTGCCCAGCGAGTCCAAAGCATCCAAGGCGGAAAGCACGATAAAAACATCGTTGTGCTTCCAATCGGCCAAACCTGCCAAGGTCTTCAAGGCCACCGTCTGGTCATCGCGGGTGCCGTATTGCGCCAGTGCGGAGGCGGCAACCACACGAACGTGGGGCGATGGATCGGCCAGCGCCGCGGTGAGTTCTGCTTTTGCGGTGGCCACCCCTTGGGCTCGGCGCATCAGGATACCCAGGGCGGCCCAATAGCGCACGGCACTGTCCGAGTCGCGAAGTCCTTTCGTAAGTTCGGCCAGCGCCCCAGGCTCCAACATCGAGGCCAATTCGGCCATGGCAAAAATGCGGTCGAAAGGATAGGCGGAGTCGTTGAGTCCCAGATCATAGGGACTTACACCCGGTGCGCGGCTGAAGAGTTCCCCTTCCGGCAAGAAACCGACATCCCGAGTCGACCGGGCAAGATCCTGTTGCGCTTTGCGCAATTTCTGCAAGGTTGCCCGATGCGCCGCGTTCTCAGCCAGGTTGTGAACTTCATCTGGATCGTCCTGCAAATCATAGAGCTCTTCCGGCGGCTTGGGATTCCAGAAGATGTCCTGGGCGGCTGTCAGCTTTCCCGCGTCGTGGAGTTGCTTCCAAACCCGCGTGGTGGGCGTCTCGAACATATAGGCCACATGCTGGCCATAGATCCGCTGCGGCATGTAATTGCGGAGATAAACATAACGTCCGTCGGTGACACTGCGCACCAGATCGAGCCGCTCGTCCATGCGGCCGCGAAAGCCAAAGACAAAAGGTTGCGGCGGCGCAGCATATTTGCCCAGGAAGGCATTCCCCTGCATCCACGGCGGAGGCTGGATGCCGGCCAGGCTCAGCACCGTGGGAGCGAAATCCACAAAACTCACCAGGCGGTCCGACTTTCCGCCGGGAACATAATCGGCTGGCGCCAACGCGCGCCAGGCCTCTGGGATGAACACGACCAGCGGCACATGCAATCCCGAGTTATACGGCGAGCGCTTGCTCCGCGGCATGCCGGATCCGTGATCGGCAAAGTAGAAGACAATCGTGTTCTTCTGCAAGCCCGCCTGCTCCAATTCGCGCAACCGCGCACCCGCGTCGGCATCCGCCTCGCTGACGGTGTCATAATACTGAGCCCAATCCTGGCGGACCTCGGGCGTATCGGGATGGTATGCCGGCACGCGCACCTTGGTCGGATCGTGAACCTGCTTGTGTGGCCGGACGCGCAGTTTGCTCTCGTGACTTTGGTTGGAGTTGAAGACCGCGAAGAAAGGCCGGCCTGCCGGACGTCGCTTCCAGTGCGCCTTGTTGGAGGACTCATCCCAGACGCGGCCCGGCTGAGCCAGGTTGTAGTCTTCCTTGGCGTTGTTCGTGCAATAGTAACCCGCAGCGCGCAGAAGCTGTGGAAACATCTGTTTGTCTTTGGGGTACGGCACCATGCTCCGCATGTGCTCGCTGCCGGTGGAGGTCGGGTACATACCCGAGATGAGCGTCGTGCGGGCCGGCGCGCAGACGGGAGCGCAAGACCAGACGCGCGTGTAAATCATGCCCTGGCTGGCCAGTTGATCGACATGAGGAGTCGTGGCCAGTGGATCGTCATAGCAACCCATCTGCGGCCCGTGGTCTTCGCTGGTGAGCCAGAGAATGTTGGGGTGTGGTTGGTCAGGCGGCCCGGCCAGGGCACTGGAATTAGCAATCAGGATGGCTGCAAACAGCAAGATTGCGATACGTCTCATGGTTTGAATCGCATGGACATTTACAATGCACTCTGCTGCGACAAAAAGATTCCCTGGGCTTCGCTTCGCCGGAGGCTCGGTTCCAGCCCCGGCCACCCCTTCGAGACTCCAGCATCGGCTACCCGAGTCCATCTGCCCCTACTTCGCCGCTGCCAGTTTCACGTCCCCTTCCACTTCCAGGACGATCACCGAGGCGATCTTGTCGGGTGGATCCTTCGGCAACAGCACAAACAGCGACGCATCGGATTGCGTCACTTGCAGCGGTTTCTTCGAGGTGTCCGAGAGGAGATAGGCGGCCGTGATCTTGTTCTTGATCGGCGGCACTTCCAGTCGGCCTTCTTCGGGCCAATCGAACACATGCAGGTAGAGCTTGCCAGGCTTTTGCGTGGAGCGGCCCCACGCCAGTTTGCCCAGCGGGGTGGCGGTGGTTCCGATGATGCTCTGGCCGTTGACTTTCATCCACTTGCCCATCGCGGCCAGGCGCTCAACGCTCGCCGGCGGGATCAGTCCTTCACCCGTGGGGCCGACATTCAGCAGGTCGTTGCCACCCTTGCTGGTGATGTCGATCAACTGGCGAATCAGAACCTCGGGCGACTTCCAGTTCTTGTCAAAGTGCTTGTAACCCCAGGTGTCGTTCATCGTAATGCACGACTCCCAATCGACGCCGGGCAGTCCGGCGGCCGGCACTTCTTGCTCGGGCGTGCCGAAGTCGCCGGCGTAGGGTTTGTCTTTGGCGGTCAGGCCGGCCATACCCTGGCGTCCTTTGTCCACCCGGTTGTTGACGATGATCGAGGGCTTCAGTTGCCGGCAATAGGCATACAAGTCGCGGCCGTCTTCGTGGGTCCACCATTTCACCCATTCGCCGTCGAACCAGAGCACGGCCGGGTCGTAGTTGACAACCAGTTCCTTGAGCTGAGCCTTCATATAGTTGACATAATCCTGCTTCATTCCTTTGCGCATCTCGTTAAGCCCGTCACCGGCATCTGGACGCTTTCCCTTGGTGGCGATGAACTGCGAAGGATGGTGCCAGTCCATGATGGAATAGTAGAAGCAGAGCGTGACACCCTGCTTGCGGCATTCGTCGGCCAGCGGCTTGAGGAGGTCTTTTTTCCACGGCGTGGCGGCCACGTCGTAGTCAGTCACCGCGCTGTCCCAGAGGCAGAAGCCGTCATGGTGCTTGCTGGTGATGACGATGTATTTCACGCCGGCATCCTTGGCGATCCGCACCCACTCGGCCGCGTCGTACTTGGTGGGATTGAACTGAGTTAGCAGCGGATCGTATTTGGCGTTGGGTACGTTGGCGTGCGACTTGATCCACTCGCCGCCGCCGCTGAACTTCTTTCCTCCAAACTCCCCCGCCGAATTAGCATACACGCCCCAGTGAATGAACATGCCAAACCGGGCATCGCGCCACCATTGCATCCGGGCACTGCGCTCTGCCGGCGTTTCGGGCTTCGGAGCGTCCGCGGCGAGCAGTGGTGCGGCCAGGTTTGCAAGCGCCAGAGCCGTTGCGAAAGCGGCCAACACCAGTCGTTGATTCAGGGATGGAACAGATTGCATGGCCGATTCTCCCGCCAGAGCATGATATTGGGGGCGGCCGGGACAGGCCGCGCGGTGGCCCCCATTATGGCGGGGGAACTTTCCAGGTGCAACTCGCGGTTAGGCGAAGTAAACAGGCGAGCGGGGGGCGTAAGCCCCCTGTTCTTTGCGCGGAGCCAACAGGGGGCTCACGCCCCCCGCTCGCCTGGGGAGGCGATCATCCGCCCGCCATCCACCGGCAGGCAGACGCCGGTAATGAAGTCGTTCTCAATCAGCGCCGCTACGGCATCGGCCACGTTTTGCGGTTTCCCTTCGCGCTTCAGCAGCGTCGCCTCCACTGCCGCGCGGCGGTGCGATTCCGGCATGCCCGGCGGAAACAGCACCGGGCCGGGCATGACAGCGTTGACGCGGATTCGCGTGTTGCGCTGCGCCAGTTCGACGGCCAGCGCTTTGGTGATCGTCGGGATCGCTCCCTTGGAGGCAAAGTAGGCCAGATAGTTCTCGTACGGGCGCTCGATCGCCCAATCGCCAATGTTCACAATCGCACCGCCGGAAGGCTGCTCGATCATCACCGCGCCGACGTGCTGGCAGCAGAGCAGCGTGCCGAGCGTGTTGATCTCGAATTGGCGGCGGACATCGTCGGCTGTCATTTTCTCCAGCGGCGTCGCTTCAAACACGGCAGCCGAGTTGACCAGAGCGTCGATCCGGCCAAAGTAATCACGCACCTTGGCTACCATGTCGATGATCGCGCGCTCGTCACGCAGGTCCGCCACCACCGCGATCGACTCTCGCCCCGCCGTGGTCAGTTCCTCGGCCGTAGACTGCGCCTCCCGCTGCGAGCGATTGGCGTGAATCGCCAGATGGAACCCCCGCGCAGAGAGCGTGCGGGCGATGGTGTTTCCCACTCTAGCCGGGCCGGCGCCGGTGACCAGTGCGACACGTTGGAAATTGGCTTTGGGCATAGATCATTATGGCCTGAAGTCTTCGTCGCCGCGGAGGTTCAAAGCAAACTTCGACAACAGATTGGCCGCATGGTCGATATCGTCCAGAGAGATCATCTCCACGCCGCTATGCATATAGCGGTTCGGCACACTGACCAGGGCCGCGGCCACTCCGGCCCGGGTGACTTGCAGCGAGTTGGCGT
>JAIOPX010000037.1 GCA_021413705.1 Planctomycetota bacterium
TACATCCGCACGAGCTGATCGCCATATTCGCGCGGACGATAGCGATACTCGATCTTGAAGGGCACCTCGGCCGCCTCCAGGCTGCGCATGCGCTTGGACCAGCCGTTCAGGATTGTCTCGGTCCCTTCGATCGTGTAGATGAAGTATTCGCTGAGGCCTTCCTTGATGATTACCTTGGGGGTGACGGGGATGGGGCCGGAAGAGCCCGGGGCGGATGGGGCGGGCGGCGCCATCGCGCCTTTGGCTGCATCGCGGCGATACTGTTCAAATTCCTGCCGGCCAAGCTTTTCAACCTGGCTGATTGGAATTCGGGCGAGCTGGGCGATCTTTTCGACGAGGTTGATCGTCCCGACCACCAGACGCACCTGGGCGTTCTCGTATTCCTCGCCGCTGTTGTTGAAAACGCGGACGAAGCCTTCGACCTTGAGCGCGGTCTCGGCCGCGTTGGCCATCACCTGGTAGTCGGCCGACCAGGTGATCCCGCTGGTGAAGTAGGTGATCTCGATGGTGGCTTCCCCGTCGAAATCACTCTTCACGTTCCAGTAGAGCATTTGCGGCTTGTCGTGAGGGAAAGTTGTATCCAGCAGATCGAGTTGATCGGCCTTCGTGATGAACCGAAGCTGCACGGAGGAAGGGTCGATCAGTGTGTTCGCCCACGAGAACTGGAGCGGATTCGCCCCCTTCTTGAAGGTGACGATCCGCGTCTCCCGGACGAGCGTGATATCTTCGCTGTTGTAGATTGTGAGCTGGACCGTGTCCCGCTTGGGAACGGTCGAGAGGTCGACATTGCGGGCGGAGGCCAGGGGCGTCAGGGCCGCGATCAGCAACAGGCAAATCTGAAATCTCAGATTTGAAATTTGAAATTTGAAATTTGAAGTCTTCTTCATGATCCACCTCGTTTGTCAGTGGTTCTGTCTCTGCGTTACCACTCGTTCTTGATAATCAGGTGGAACTTGTGCGTGATCTTCTCCGCCTTGCCATCCTTGGCGCGGGCGGGCAGCTTGGCGTGGAACATCTGCACCTCGAATGTGCTCTTCTCCTTGTC
>JAIOPX010000407.1 GCA_021413705.1 Planctomycetota bacterium
TGCAATCAACGCAGGCAGCGCCTGCACCGACAGCGCCTCCCAGAAGAGAAGAGCCGTCGTCCGCTTCTAACTATCGGGGGGAGCATCCGTGCCTATTGAGTAAAACGTAACGATTATTCCGCGAGTGACGGTTCGGGGGAGCTTGCCGCTGGGATAGCACAAACGCAAAAAGCCCGCTGGGCATCAAATGCCGAACGGGCTGAAATGCGTTAACGGAATCCGTTACTCTGCTATTGCTCCGTCGCGTAGCGTCGAGCAATCCTGTCGCTGACACTCTGTTCCACTTGCTGCGAAATGATCTCGCTTTCAGGCTCCATTTCAGCTTCCATTTCACTGCTCGCCTGACGGAATTGAGGCCGCTGCGATAGATCGCGGACCGGCGTTTCGTCTTCATACGGCTTGATGGCTGGAAACCGCCACGGGCTGTGGTAATCGGTCATCCGCTTCATGGAATACATACCCGGCCAGTGATAGGTGTAGAGAGGCGGCACGGGGAATTTATAACTGCCGTTGCAATTGCAGTTGAACCAGCGATTGGCGTTGCGGGCGGCACAGCCATGCTTGCCGCAGCCATTCTTTCCGCAACCGCCGGAGTCACAACCGCAGCCACTCTCGCTGTCGCTTTCGACATCGTCCGCAGCCATTTCCGACTCACCCCCTGAAGACGTGAGGCGTGCAGGCGTGGGAGTTTGGGCCATGGCTCGACCGGTCACTAGGACGGATACGGCCGCAATCAGGACGCAAAGTTTGCGCATCTTCTGCTCCTTGGCATAAACTTGCCGCGCAGGGGCCGACGGAATCGCCGGACGGGTTATCTATCAGGCATCATCGGCAGAACCGGCAGCCTAGGAATAGATAGAAAACAAGGCGAGCGGCCGGTGTGAGCCGCCGGCGGAAGCCGGCCGTTGGTCCTGCTGGCGGTGATCGGGCTGCCTCTACGCTTCCACACGCATCAACAGGGGGCTTACGCCCCCCGCTCGCCACTATAGCAAGCTGTCCAGCAGCAAGCGGAGTTTGCGCATCTCAGCCGAATGGTCGGTATCCGGCAGCGGGCCAATCATCACCGACAGAGCCCGGTCGTAGCGCACTTGAGCAAGTTGCGAAATGACGCGGCCATACTCAATGGCGCCCTGGCCAACTCGAACCTGAAACTGCGAGGCGCTCGTATCGCGAAGCTGCACATGACAAACATACTTGAACAACTGGTCGTACGAGATGGGATTCGTCTTGCCGAAGACAAAATGGCTCGGATCGAGGGTCACACCCAAGCCTTTGACATTGTCGCAGAGCACCACAACGGTATCCGGATCCTGGGTGACGCGGCCACCTTCCGTCTTCAATCCGACAACAACGCCCTCCGTAGTGGCGATAGCCACGAGTGCGCGGAGTCGTTCGACTTCGGCATTGAAGGGCGTGCCTAGTTCTGCGCCGGGGACGACGACACTCACCACCTTCACGGCTTTGGCCAGTCGGCAACAGGCAGCGAACTGCCGGTAGTATTCATCTCCCTCCGCCGTAATGTCCAAGCTGAACGCCGCCGGCGTGAGCCGATGGAGCTGGCGGCAGCGGACGACCGCATCGTCAAATCGGGCCGCCACCTGGGAGGGCTTGAGTTCCTGGTTCTGCTCGCTCAGAGCAAGCTCGACGTGGGTGTATTCCAAATCCACGAGGCGTGACAGGGCATCGTCCAGCGACAAATCGGGAAAGCAAGCGGTCGAAGCAGCTACAAACACGCCGGTACTCCTACTAAGGTTTCTCGGCGAAAAGGACATATTGGCCGCCGAGCATGATCGTCCATTCTGGGACGCTTGGGTAGCTTACCGCCGAAACGCTGTTTTGGGCAACACCGTTCCTAAACAGAGCGACCTACAATAGAATAACAGCCATACTTCTTGCCAACCGATCAGGAGTCCATTTCCATGAGCAGTCAGTCTCCCCAGCCGGGTTCAGGGCGGCCCACCGTCGCCGGATATGTGCCGCCACAAGGCACTTCGCGTCCTTTGCCCCCGCGGCGAATCATTCTCGAGCAACCGATGGGAGGGCTGCGGAAGGTGGTTCTCTCGCTGGCGATCGCGGCCTTGGTGATTTCGCTGATGTTCAATGTTGGCCTGCTGGGGGCTTACCACAGCTACGTGCAGACCGATACGGGCATTGAGGAAAAGCTCCATTCCGGCTCCGCCACCGCCACCGACAAGATCGCCATTATCACGCTCAAGGGCGTCATCATGGAGGGAGACGGATTCGTCAAGAAGCAGATCGACCGCATCACCAAAGACATCGAAAAGGGACAGGACATCAAGGCAGTGGTGGTGCGTGTTGACTCCCCAGGCGGCACGGTGACCGGCAGCGACTATATCTACTATCACCTGAAAAAACTCCGCACCGACAAGAAGATTCCCATCGTAGTGAGCATGGGTAGCCTGGCGGCCAGCGGCGGTTATTACATCTCGATGTGCGCGGACGGCCAGGACACGATCTACGCCGAGCCTGCCACCTGGACTGGTTCGATTGGCGTGATTATCCCTCACTACGATATTTCCAAGTTCCTTGCCGAGCACGACATCAAAGACGACTCGATCGCCAGCGGGCCGCTGAAGCAGATGCTCAGCCCGACGCGGATCGTCGATGAGACGCAACGCAAGCAGGAGCAAACGGTGGTCAAGGAACTGGTGGACGAGAGCTTCAATCGCTTCAAGGAGATCGTGGCTGAGGGGCGTCCCAAATTGAAGGAAGATCCGGCGCTGATGGCCAAGGCCACGACGGGACAGATCTTCTCGGCATCCCAGGCGCAAAAACTTGGGCTGATCGACAAGATCGGTTATCTTGACGACGCCGTGGAGCGCGCCGGCAAGCTGGCAGGCATTAATGCGAAGCAAGCGCGGGTGGTCAAATATCACCAACCTGTTGGATTGCGCGAAGTGTTCATGGGGGGCTCCAGTGAATCGGCAACCCAGCTAGGGATGCTGTTGGACATGACCGCGCCGCGGGCGTTTTACCTTTGCACCTGGCTTCCCGGTGCATTGGCAACTGCGCGGTAAAACTCCCATCACGGGTATTTCAGCAGACTGAAAGTCTCATGGGGGGCGATGCGCTTGGCGCCTCCCAAACCGGTGAGTTCGACCAGAAACGCGCACCCGATCACCCGCGCGCCGGCGCGTTCCACCAGACGGCAACAGGCCTCCATGGTCCCTCCCGTGGCCAGGAGGTCATCGACCAGCAGCACGTTCTGCCCAGGGTCGATGCCGTCGATGTGTACTTCCAGCGTGTCCGTGCCGTACTCCAAATCGTAATTGAAAGAGTGGGTGTCAAACGGTAGTTTGCCCGGCTTGCGGACGGGCACAAAGCCCGCGCCAATCTGTAGCGCCAGCGGGGCCGCAAAGAGAAATCCGCGTGCTTCAGCAGCGGCGACGATGTCTACCTTCACATCGCGATAATGAGCCGCCAGTTGATCTACGGCCGCCTGAAAGGCCTCGGGACAACGCAACAGGGGCGTGATGTCTCGAAACAGGATACCCTGCTTGGGGAAATCTGGAATCGAGCGGATGTAGTTGGATAGATCCAATTCAGCAGGGGTACTCATGAAGAGGAGTATATCCCATAGCCCCGGGCTCTGCCCGGGGGTGTGCCCGGGGGTGTGCCCGGGGGTGTGCCCGGGGGTGTGCCCCATGAAGCGAGCGGTTCAGATGAGATAACGAATGCAGCAGCCGTTCCCAGCAAAGACCCCCGGGCGGAGCCTGGGGCTATGGGTGAAGACTATGCATTGTGCAGGCCGGCGTGCAGCTTGCCCAAGGCTTCTGTCTCGATCTGGCGGACGCGCTCCCGGGTCAGGCCCAAGGCTTCGCCGATTTCTTTGAGTGTCCGCGGCTCGTTATCCAACAGCCCGAACCGCATCCGCAGTACGGTGGCCTCGCGCGGGTCCATCGTCTGGAGCATCTGCATCACATGCTTGAGGCTGTCGCTCTCTTGCATCTCGTCTTCAGGACTCTTGAGCCGATCGTCCTGGACCACGTCTCCCAGCGACCAGCCGGTTTCGGCTTGATCGGTCTGCGGGGTGGAATTGTAGATGCGAATGGCCTTCTTGATGATCGGCAGTTTTTTCTTCGGCAGGCCCAATACGCGGGCGATCTCTTCCGGCGTGGGGGTGCGTCCCAATTCTTCGCTGAGCCGCGCCGTGGCCCGCCGCCATTTGGAGAGCAGTTCGACCATGTAAGCGGGGATTCGGATCGTTTTGGCCGAGTTGATCAAGGCCCGTTTGATCGACTGCTTGATCCAATAGCTGGCGTAGGTGGAAAAGCGGGTGCCCATCGCAGGGTCAAAACCTTCGACCGCCCGCAGCAGCCCCAGATTCCCCTCTTCGATCAAATCTTGCAGCCCCAGCCCCTTGCCGGTGTAGCCGCGAGCGATATTGACGACCAGGCGCAGATTGGCCCGCACCATCTGATCGCGAGCCCGGGCGTCTCCCTCGCCAATGGAGGTGGCCAGCGAGCGTTCCTCCGCGGCGGTCAGCAGCGGCGTTTCGTTAATTTCGCGCAGATACGTTTCCAGCGGCGTTTGCACGGCGGCACTGGAGGTTCGGCGCGGGGTCGTTCGGCTGGTGCTGCTGCTCATGGGGGTGCTTTCCACGCTAAGTTGGAGGCACGATCCCTGTGCCGCAGTTCTCAGCACACTCCGTGTGCCGACGCTCGCGTTGCGAAATCGATCGGATAAGATTCGATCGGAGAAGGTATCGACGCGATGCTATCGCCTTCTGCACACGACGCTGGCAACGGAGAACTGGGCCGGTTGCAACGTACATGCCGGCGGTAGCGAAAAGGAGGAGAGATCCGCCTATGCCGGAATGTAGCCTGGGCTTTCCAGCCCGTGACTTATCGGGGACGGGCTAGGAAGCCCATCCTACGCCGCCGCCTAATCTTCCGCGGCGGCTTCTTCCACTTTGGGTTTGATCAGCGGACCGGAGTCCGAGCCGATGCCTCCCTTGAGCTCTGTGGCAGGTTTCGATGACGCTGACCCATTACCTGACGAGGCCGCTTCATCTTCAGGGACTTCGTGGTCTTCAGCCCATTCGACGCGCTTGCGCGACAGACCAATTTTCCGCTCGTCGGTATCG
>JAIOPX010000141.1 GCA_021413705.1 Planctomycetota bacterium
GCAAGCTGCGGACGAGCTGAGGGTTGCGGACGACGAACTGAAGTCTCCGCTTGCGAATGAGGAAGTTCCGTCGTGGGAGTATTTGGCGGCACTGCTGCCGGACCGGGCCGAAGAGATCGCGAAGCTCCGAAAAGACTTCCGGGCTGCCGAGAAGGCGGAGGACGAGGAGATTGAACGGAAACTACAGGAATGTTTCGACGAGTCGCGGGGCATGAGCTCCGAGCCGACGCGCGTTGGCGAGCCGCGTGGCGTGAGCCCGCGGAGGAATGAGCGTGTTGGTGAACGAATCGTGTTGTCGCAACCTGGAACGCCTCCAGGGGCTGACGCCCCCGGCTCGCCGGGGATGTTCACTCTCCCGTCCATCGAGCAGCAGCACGTTCGGCGGCCACTGACGAAGAAAGAGAAGGCTTTGCACGCGCGAGCGCAGCGCAGTCAAGGCGCGAGCGCGGCGCGAACGGGGCGCGTACAGGGCGCGAGCGCTGGCGCGTACAGCAGCGCGGACACCTATGGCGATAATCACCGAGAAAATGGCGTAATAGCCGTAGGTCAGGCTATTGCCTGACGTCGTGGTCAGGCGGAATGTCCGATTCGCGCGAGGTTGCAGGTTCCACAGCGTGATTCGTCAGGCAATAGCCTGCCCTACTTGGGCAACTTCGTCGGTCCACACATTGAACGACTGCAGCGTGTTCTGGCCAAATGTGGTCGTCAGCGCCACGTCCGCGGCGTCGCGGCCACGGGCCATGAGGACTCGGCCGATGCGCGGCACGTTGTTGCGGGCGTCGAAAGAATACCATTGGCCACCCAGGTAGACCTCGAACCAGGCGCTAAAATCCATGGGGCATGGCTGCTGGGGGACGCCGATGTCGCCGAGGTAGCCGGTGCAGTATCGGGCGGGAATGTTCATGCAGCGACAAAATGTGACAGCCAGATGCATGTAGTCGCGGCAGACGCCGACGCGCTCGTGGTAAACGTCCCACGCCGTGCGCGTCGCCCGGGCTTGCATGTAGTCGAAGCGAATGTGCCGGTTCGCGAAATTACAGATCGCCTGCACGCGCGGCCAGCCGAAGGGAGTGCGGCTGAAGAGTCGCCAGGCAATTTCCTTCAACTCGCTGTCCACTTCGCAGTAGCGGCTGGCCAGCAGATACAACAACACTTCGGAGGGGAGGTCCTGCACGTTATGCTGAGGTGCGTCGCACACTTGCAAATCGGGCAGCCCGCAGTCCTCCACGATGGCGTCATTGCGAAACACCACGCGGCCAGCCGGGACGAACACGCGGCCGCAGCGGTTGCCATACGAATCGATGTACTCGGAGACGGGAGCGGTCGGCTCGACGCTGAGGCATTCCGGTTTGCGCACCGTGGGCGCGCGGGACGGATGCAGGTAGAGCATCAGCAGCATGGCCGTCGGGGCCGGGGAGTCGAAGGCCACCTCGTAGCCGACTCGAATCAGCATCGTCGATTATTCCCGTCCCGCCTAAGGACACCCGCTGGAAGAATTCGATTGTACCCGATTGGGAGGCCGGGCGGTGGTAATGCGAATGCACACATCAGCCGCCCGGCGCTAGCCCCCGGTTTGTGCGGCAAAAACCGGGGGCTAGCGCCCTGCGGCTGATCCCAATACCAAGCTACAGCGTGAAATAGAACGTCTTGGCCAGATATCGCCACGATTTGGCAAACAGTGTCTCCGTACCCACGTTGATGCGGGCTTGCCCTTTGAAGTCCAGACGCAGCGCGCGGTCCGAATTGTCCAGCAGGACGCTGGCCTGGTAGGAGGGACTGGTGGGACGCTCCTGGCCGGTCTGGGGATCGCTGCGGGTGTCGAGCTGGCCGCCGTGTTTAGTGGAAAGTTTTTGCGAACTGATTTTGAGGTTCCCTTGCGAGATTTCGTCAATTTTTCCCGGGATCGTTTGGCCATCTAGGGCGTCTAAGAGCAGTGACACTTTCTGGCCTTCTCGCACGAAGGGGATATCAGCTTGATCGATCACGAGCACAGCTTCGAGACTGGCAGGGTCGCCGATGTAGCAGACCTGGTCTCCTTCCTTGAGCCAGGTGCCCAGATTCTGACGATCCAGCGGCGTGCCCGACCAACCGACCGGGCCACCTTCGACGCGCGGCATCCCTTTGACTCGAGGGGACGGGAGTACCGTGCCGCCGCGCGGGCTGCAGAGCGTGAGCCGCTTGATATCGCGCGTGCTTTGGCTGAGCCGGTCGCGGGCGCTGGCGAGCGTTTCTTGCAGGTCGGCAATTTGACCTTCAGCCTCTTTGCCGGCCGCGGTGTGCGTATGCCGCAGGCGTTGGAGCATATTGAGTTTGGCCTGGTCTTCGTCGATCTCACCCTGGAGCTTGGTGGCTTCCAGGCGCGCGTCGAGATTGTCCAACTCGGCCAGGACGGTGCCGGGAGCCACTTTGTCGCCAGGGCGGACCTTGATCTCGCGGAGCAAGCCCGGCACTTCGACGAACACTTGCGCCGCCTCATGGGGCTGTACTTCCACAGCGCAATGAACGCGATGGGGAAACGGTACGAAGATGAACACGAGCAGCGCCAAGCCGATCAGCCCGGCAGTAAAGTGAAGCCGGCGGGGGCGGATTTTGTCGAGCCGCCCTGGCACGGAGAGAAACTTCTTCAGCGACCAGACGGGCTGGGCAAGCATCGCGCCGACGGCGAACAGCGCGGCCAGTTGGCCGATGACCTTCAGTCCATACGGTTCCAAAACTTTGCAGAGGAAGAACACGATCGCTCCGGCGATAAACCAGCGGTAGACGACCGCCGACACAGCGTAGAGGGCGAACCATGCCCTGCCTCGCTGGGGGAGATAGCGGTCGTCAGGCTCTTCGAGCCCCATGCACCACGCTCCCAGTTTGCTGGTGACGATGGTCGTGGCTTTCTGCCGGAGGTTCGGGATTTCCAGCATATCGGAGAGGATGTAGTAGCCGTCGTAGCGGAGCAAGGGGTTGGCGTTGAACATGACCGTGCTCACGGAGCTGACGAACATGACACAGAGCATCATGCTGTTGAGGAAACCCGGGGCGCTGAACCACCAGACGAACGTGGCCAGCGAAGCCAGGATCAGTTCGACATACATCCCGGCGGCGCCGATGGCGGCGCGCTGCCACTTGCTTTTGACCATCCAGGAATCGGAGACGTCGCAATACATGCAGGGAGTCAGCACCAGAAACATCAAGCCGATCTCATGGCATTCGCCTCCAAAACGCCGGCAGCTCAGGCCGTGTCCCAACTCATGCAGGATCTTGGTCACAGTCAACGCCAGCGCCAGATAGATCCAGTTGCCGGCAGCGAAGAATTCATGGAATGCGGGGAGCCGGGCGTGGACCGTGTTGAACTTCACCACTACCAACATTGCGGCGGACAGCCCCAGCAGCAACGCGGCCGCCGCAGCCCAGGGTATGAAGAGCCAAGCTGTCAGAGGAAGCAAACGGTCGAGCAGGCGATGCGGATCGATGCCGCGGCACCGCAGGGCCAGGATGTCGGTCAGCTTGGCCAGAAGCTGTTGTTTGTTTCGCTCGTCGCGCCGGCGCTTCAATTGCGTGCCTTGATTGGGCAGCAAGGAATGGACCAGTCCGCTTTGGTGCAGATGGCCGACATAGTGGGCCAGCTCTTCGTGCGTGATTTTGCGGGGAGCGAAGTTGGCTTCGTACTGCTGCTTCAAGTCATCAAGGCTGCGGCGGCCATCGAGGAGCTTGAGAATCTCGTATTCCTCGTCGCGGAGGCGAAAGTATTTCAGCCCCAGTGGATCTTTGATCACGCAGGAAGGTTCGCCTTGGTAGCGATGCTCTCGCACGGTGAGGTCCGGGCGCATGGTGAGCCGCAGGGGGCGCGTGGTGCTGGAGATCAGGCTGTCTTGGAGGGTGGACATGGTGCGTTGATCTCACTCAATCTTCAGCGTCACGGAATCGCCGGGATGCAGGAGCCATTGGCCGTCGTCCTGGGCATTTTCGAGTTCCACCCAGACGCGATAGTCGCCGGCCGCCTGACGGACTTCGCTGACGAAGGCCACTTTGCCAGAGAGCTGCCGCTGCTGGCCGCCGGGAAGAGTGACGTCGATGATGGCGTTGCGGCCGCGGATGCGAGAGCGGGGATATTCGTCCGACTTGACGAACCCTTCCACGCGCAGCCGATCGAGCCGCACCACGTGGGCCACGACATCGCCCGGCTGAACCCATTCGCCGGCGTGGCGGTGGATCTTGTCCACCACGCCTGGGATCGGGCTGGTGATGTGTCGGCGGCGGATGTTCTCTTCGGCTGCCGCCACCTTGGTCGATGCCGCTTTAGCCTCGTGCTTGGCGACACCGTAATCGACGCCCGATTGCTCGATTTGGAGGACCGCCTTGTGGTGCTCCAGATTCAGCTTGCGAAGTTCGGCCACGGAGACGGAGTTGGCGACGCGGCGGTTGGCGTCCATGGAAGCCTGGTGCTCGGCCTCGGCCACGTCGGCGGCCGATTTCGAATAGCGGATGTTGATGTCATTGGCGGCCCGTTGCTCGGCTGCGTTGAACTGGTATTCGGCCAGTTGTTTCTCGAGGATCGCCAGTCGATCGTCCATGCGAACCAGAGCATCACCCGCACGCACGGTGGTCCCTTCCTTGGCCTTGATTTCGGCCAGCACGCCGGCTTCCTGAGCGGCGACTTCCGCTTCATCGGCGGGCATCACGAGGCAGTTTTCCAGGACGCAGGGTTGCTGAGTGGAAGCTGCCTTGCTCTGGGGGGCGGCATCCTCAGCCTCAGCGCTAGGCATGCTTCCGATCAAGGTCAAACCAACGCACAGCACCATAAGACGATTCATAAAACACTCCATCACTTTCAAGTTGAAACTTGTTTAACCACAGAGACACAGAGGGCACAGAGAAGCAAAAGGAAAAGGTGGGAGAAGGAACACTAATAACCGCTAATCTCCGCTAATCGGATTAGCGTTTATCAGCGATTATTAGTGTTCCACAATTCTTTCTTTCTCTGTGCCCTCTGTGCCTCTGTGGTTCAAACTCTTCATGGAAACACTAAAATCGAAACAGAATCTTGGAACGAATAAACGCCACAATGTCGTAGCACCAGACGTAGCCGAGCGATTGGCGTCCGCAGTCGATCTGGCCGGTCACGGTGGCGCCGGGGCGAAGTTGGGTTGCTTGCAGATCGCTCGGATCGATTTTCACCCGCACCAGTACTGTGCTGCCTTCTTCACCACGAATCTCGGCCGACTGTTGAACTTCCGTCACGGTTCCCACGCGGCGGTGGGCCGGATCGGTAGCCAGGATGTAGGTGACATTCAAGGGGCGTTTGTCTGCCTGGGCGGCTTCCCAAGCGCTGGCAACGTAGCCAGCATGGTTTTCTGGAAGTTGCAATTCCAGTTCCCAACGATTGGGGTTGGCGACCGAGACCAGGAGTTGACCTTTCTCGACCGGCCGATCCAGCAGCCGCTGCTTGGCGTCCCAAGTTACGATTTGCCCGTCGATGGGGCTGCGGACGGTGAGCAACTGATGCTTGGCTTGGAGCAGCTTGAGCTGGGCATTGAGGCTCTCATACGACTTTTGAAGCTGACTATGCTGACCGGAGATCTTGATGCGTTCCTCTTGCGAGAGCCGGCTGTTCCCTTCCGATTGCCGGGCCGCGTGCAGCAATTCCTGCGTGGAGTTGCGGCGGCCGGTGACTTCTGTGATCTGGGCTTCCAGTTCGCGGCTGCGCAAGCGGATCAATTCCGTGCCGGCCGTTACGCGATCGGCATGATCGACGCGCACGTTGCTGACGACACCCGCCTCTTGGACGAACACATCGCGGCGCTCCGCTGGTTGGAGCGTTCCTGGAGCGGAGATCCGGAAATCGGCGGGTATCACACAAGCAGCCACGACGATTGCCAAGACGACTGCCGCAGCGGCGAGCGTCTTGGGCAATCGTCGGGCTTCGACAAACCAGCGGGTTTTATCCAGCGTGCGCCACAAGGGCATGAGGAACACCCGGTCATGGTCCATTGCGTTGGCCAGCGCGGCGGCGCCGCGGCGGCTGACCTGATCGGTCCGACTGCGGAACTGATCGCTCAAGCCCTGTTGCTTGATCCGCTCGATCACCATCGCGCCGAGAATCTCCGGCTGAGGCGGCGTTACTTCGTTTTCGTTGTCGGTATTGCGAGGGCGCACCAGTGGGATAACTGCCAGCGACAAGGTTTGGCTTTCGTCGATGAAGGCCTGAAGTGGCTCCTCGATTTGGGGAGGGACGTCTGCCATGTTACCGTCGTACCACAGCGACTGGCCGCTTTTGATGACACGCTGTGCCAAGGTGAGCAAAAGTCGGACGACGTTGGCGCGATGCTCGGTAACGGCTTGGCCACTGATGGCCGCCACGCGGGATTTTCCGCGACGACTGACGACAACGGTGACGCGGTCGCAGCCGATCAACCCGCGAGCTTCATTGGCCAGGGTATAGGCTGTCTGCGTCAGGTCGATCGTGCGGTGGATCGAGTGGCCAAAGCGATCGAGTTGGTCCCATTCGGATTGGCGAGATTGAAGCTGCGTAAACTCCTGGTTGCGCAGATACTCGGCGGCCAGTTCGGCCATCGCTTCGAGAAAGCGGAAGCTACCCGGCTGGAGCTGGGTGTCGCTGCCGGAGGACTGAAATATTTCGAGGACGCCATAGGGTCGCTGTGGGGTTTGCAGCGGAGCCAACAGCAGAACGTAGGGGAGTGGATTGCCCGTTGCCGCGGCCTCGAGGTCTGCATTGGCTTCGTTCGATTCTGCCGGGGCCGGGTCGATGATGGCCGACTTGCCGCTCCGCAGCGCATCGCCGACAAGCTGTGCGTGCCGCGGTTGGCAAACCGTGTTTTGTGCAAGATCAGCCGGGAGGGCGCTCGTTGCAACCAAATCCAATTGACGGCTATCGGCCGAAAGAAGCCAGGCTGCGCCACCGGCGGCAGTCAGCACTTCCACGACGTGAATCAACAGCCGCGAGAAGAACTCTTCACGCGGAATGTCGGTGTGAGCGAGGCGGGCGATTTCGGCCAATGCATCACTGACTTTGCTGTAGCGCGGGCTCAGCGCAGTGGATGGCTGAGTTTGTTGAGTCGTCATCGGTAGTATGTCTGGAAGGCGGGGCGAGTTGGTGGGTAGGACTTTGCGGAGGCGGGGCGAGTCGATTAACCGACACAATCGAGGTAGGGATCCTGCCCCATTTCGCGATGGAGCTTCTGGCGGTTGCGTTGGTGGAACATCAGGGCCTTGCGCTGGCGAAACTGCCGTCGCTCGACCCGTCGCTGCGCGGTCTTGAAAGTCTTTAGAGCTTTGGATTCGGAGAGTGAGGAACAGCTCGATAATTTGCGGAGGATGCGGGTGGCTCGCGGACCGTAACCCTGGATCAACAGTTCGTCATCCAACGCCATGTATTGGCGATAGGAGCCCGGCTCGCCCTGGCGTCCGCAGCGACCGAACAACTGTCGGTCGATGCGCTGGTCTTCGTGCAGTTCGGTGGCGATGACGTGCAGACCGCCAAGCGCGGCCACGCCGGGGCCGAGCTTGATGTCAGTGCCGCGGCCGGCCATGTTCGTGGAGACGGTGACGCGACCGGGTTGGCCTGCCAAGGCGACAATCTCCGCCTCCAGGGCAACCTGATGAGCGTTCAGCACTTGATGCGGGACGCCGGCTTGCGCGAGTAATCGCGAAAGTTGTTGCGACTTGTCGATCGATCGAGTGCCGATGAGGACAGGACGGCCAGCGCAGTGCAGTTCTGCGATCTCATCCACCACGGCGGACCATTTGCTCTCGGAGTTAGGCAGGATTCGCTGCGGAAGTTCGACTCGTTGGACGGGGCGATTGGTCGGCACGACGGTGACGCCGAGCTCGTAGATCTTGGCAAGTTCGGCCGTGCTGCTGGCGGCGGTGCCGGTCATGCCGGCGAGGTGGGCATATCTACGGAAATAGTCCTGGACGGTGATGGAAGCGGCTTGGCCGGCATCGACGCTTACTTGCAGATTCTCTTGTGCCTCGACAGCTTGATGGATGCCGCTGCGCCATTTGCGTCCTTCACCCAGCCGGCCGGTGAACTCATCGACGATGACGATCTCGCCATCACGAATGACATATTGCCGGTCCTTGTGGAAATCGCGTTGCACGCGGATGGCCCGCTCGAGGAACTCGTAGTAGCTGGCCAGGCTCAAATCGCGGAGCGCCTCGGGTTGCTTGAGCGACCGGGCGAGACGCTGACCGGCGGAAGTAAGCGAAACCGTACGGTCCTGGTGGTCGTAATGATAGTGTTCCTTCTCGGCAAAGTGGCCAGACGCGGTGGCGGCGAAGCGATAGGCTTCAATCTCGCGACGCTGGGCTTCGCCCGGGAGCGCGCCGATGACCAGCGGCGTGCTGGCTTCGTCAATCAGTACGCTATCTGCTTCATCGACCAGAGCGAAGTGCAACTCGCGCTGCACGCACTGTTCCGAATGCTGTGAAACAGAGCCGATCTCCGTCGCATGCCGCTTCACCAGTCTGTCCCGGAGAAAATCGAAGCCGAACTCTTTGGCCGTGCCGTACGTAATGTCACAGGCGTAGGCCGCTTTGCGTTGTTCGGGAGACGAATCGCTTTCGATAATGCCGACGGTTAGACCGAGGCACTCGTAGAGAGGCAGCATCAGTTCCGCATCGCGGCGGGCCAAATAGTCGTTCACGGTGGCCAGGTGGGCGCCTTTGCCCGGCAACGCGGCCAGACAAAGGGGAAGCGTGGCCGTGAGCGTTTTGCCCTCGCCGGTTTGCATTTCGGCGATCGAGCGTTGGCTCAGCGCAATGCCGCCGAGGATCTGCACGTCGAAGTGCCGCATGTCGAGGGCACGCCGGCCAGCTTCGCGGACCAGGGCATAGGTTTCAGGCAAGAGTTGCGAGAGCGGCTCGCCAGACTGAGCACGATAGCGCAGCGCCAGGTATTCCTTACGCAGTTGCTCCTCACTGAGGGTCTGTGCGCGCGGTTCCTGGGCGCTGATTCGTTGCAGCTTCCGTGAAGCAGGCGTCATGACCGCCCGAAGTCGTTGGCTTATCGACATGTCAGGATCCATCCGGTCATTGCTTAGCGACGGCTTCGGGCAATTTGATCCAGCGACGTATAGAAGCCGGCGTTCTTGCTCAGACGTTCACACTCCTGGTCGAAGATATACATCAAGCTCAGCGGAATGCTCGTCGGCAGCGTGTTGAAGACCTTGCTGTTGTAGACCTTGCCGTCGCTCTGGGTGATTTTCAAATAGTTGTAGCCGATGTCCGTGCTCTTGAATGTGAGGATGCCAAAGCCGGTGATCGGATTAACATTGACCAAGTATGTGCCGCGCTGCGCGCCGACAACTTCCACCGTCACTTGCGTGCCGCCAGTGAAGGCCTGTCCCTCTGGTCCAAAAGCCTTGAACGAAATGGTGGTAAATGAACCGGACCGAGCCGATTTGGGTTGCATCAGAATCTGAACATCGACCGGCACGTTGGGTGTGGGATCGAAATTGACCGGCGGCGTTTGCGAAGCTCCCCACGGTTCCAGATTGATGTTGATCTGGGTGTAATGATCGTTCATGTTGGTCGATTGGCTCCCCTGGTCGTCATAGGCGAATCCATAGGCCAAGCCACGGATGCTCACACCCGTGGTGGGGTTGTCGGTGACGTTCTGGTGAAAGAAGCCTGCATACCAGTTGGAGGTTGTGCCCGGGGCGTAATACACCATGGGGGTGAGCAACGCCGGGGCCGGATGCTGAGGGGTAGGTTTGACCGGCGAGTAACCCGTATCCACAAAGAGCGTTACTGGAATGTTGTGATTGGTCACGTCAGGATTGGCCACGGCGGCAATCAGTTGATAGCCGGAACCCTGCGTGGTGCTGCGATAGATGTTGTACTGCGTGGGTTCGTTGTCGGCTTTCCACTGCAGCGAGATGGCCTTGTTGGTAGCGTCGGCAACGGCCGAGTACTCCAAGCTGGCAGTCGTTTGCCCCCATTGATTGGTCGCCGTGACGACATAGTAATAGGCATCGGCGGCCAACGACCCGCCAGGAAGCGCGGTGGCCGCGTAGACATCGGGGGCGTTGGCCCAGTTGTTCGGTGCGATCGGGAAATTGGTGGCGACGCCGCGGTTGAAAGCGGAGACGATCGGGTTCTCGAGATTGGAAAGGAGCTGGGCGTTGACGCCTGGCTGTTCGCCGCCGGTGTTGAACACGCCGTCGTTCCCGAAGACCATGACGCCCGGAGACTCGGTGGGATTGGAGATCCAGATGGGCGCCGGGGGGAACAGGTTGCTGTTCATGTTCTGCTGAAAATACGGACGCAACACGGCAAACTGCTGGCCCGTAGTGTCAGGAAAGCCTAGCGTGATGTTGGCGGCGCTGGTGGTGCCCGTCAGCACGAGTGCGGTGTAGTTGTGCGAGGCGTTGTCAGTGCCCGTCGCCACGAAGTTGTTGACCGTCTTGCCACTGAGGGTATACATGGCGGTTAGATCATGCCCAGCAATAGGCATCGTCATCGGCACGTCGATGGAAAACGTGTTCGTAGCGTAGTAGTTGAAAAACTGCTGCAACGCGTTGTTGAAGTAGTAGTTCTGCGGGAAATAAGAATAGTTTGTTGTGGGGAATGTGTTGCTAGTCGTGGTGTAGGAACCGTTGTCGACGAAGTACGGATTGCCTTGTCCATTAACCGTGCCGTTCCATTTGCTAAGGAATTGCGGCGTTCCGGGGTGGATATTGTTGCCACTGCCAAGTACGGGTGCGCGGTAGATTTTGTAACCCGTGGCGCCACTGATCGCCGTCCAATTGACCTGGAGCGAGCCGTATTCGACGGGGTGGCCGCCGCTGGAACCCTTCGTCGTTTGATTTTGAGGATTATTTGCCATCGACTCACCATAGCCGTTGGTCGCGGTGACCCAATAGTAGAAGCCTGAATCTGGCGGCAGAGTTCCAGGCAAGAGTTGCCCAATCGAGCTGATCGCCGGGACTGGGCTGGGGGCGTAGTCAACATAGTTGTTTGGGGCCATGATCCGGATAATGTCGCCCGTACTGTCCTTTTGCACCAACTGCTTGAAGCTGCTGGCGTAGATTCCTTTGTCCGTGATGTACTGCTGATAGAGCGCGAACATGTCGTCGCGGTTTTGCGTGATGCCGGTTCCCAGATCGACCGGGCTGTCTTGCGTCGCGGGCGTGGCCGTGATAGTGAACGGGAAACCCACCTGGTCAACTTCCGACATGTCCACGTCCACCAGCAGATTCCCTGGAGTGCTCGCATCGACCGCCAGGGCGTATTCGAACAGACCGTAGATTTTGTCGTAGTTGGGTCCCCCTGGGGTGGGTGCTGAAATTCCACCTTGGTTCGTTTGGGGATTGTTGGCATAGGCGACCACCGGCGCACTACCGACCCCCATCACAATGTGGCCGCTGACGACCGGCGTGTACGGAACGTCGATCGTCGCCACGGTGCCGACAAAGTTGGTGACCTGAAACGTGAGATCGGCCGATGGGGTGGTGCTGTCGGCCAAGGCGTAGTCGTTGGTGCTCGGATCATAATACACCCAATCACCAGTCTGCATTCCGTTGTAGTTCGCGTTAAGTTGCGCCGTGATGGAGACGTAGAACTCCTGGGTCATGGCGGTGGTCGGCACGGTGAACTCGATTGGCAACGATGTGGCCGACATGACCGTGCGCGGCTCGAGAAACTCGACGCGAATCATGCGGCTGGAAGCTCGCTTCTTGGCAGCGCTGATCGCAGGAACCTTATCCCCGAAGAGGAGGGAACCGCAGCGATGAAGGATGGTATTGTCAGGCATGGGATGCGACCGGCTCTAGGTAGGTGTTGGTGAGGATTTGCGGCAGAGGCCGCGGGTGGGTAACCCTGTGAGCATGGCCCGGGGCTGCAGAAATATAGCTTTCCAGTGGTGCGCGGCGACCTGCGGGTTGATGCTTTTCCGCGGCTTGCAGGGTCTTTTCAGGCATGAATTTGGAGCATGTCTCATCCGGTACAATTGCTACGAACCTGCCAGACTCAACCCCGCGGTACTACGATGAGAGGGGAGAGCATATCTGGCGCGGCACTCATGCAGTATTTGCCAGGCCACCATACAATGAGCCAAACGGTCTCAGGATTTTCCCCTCAAGGCAGTCGCAATTACAGATGCGAGAGTTTGTCAGCGAAGTTTACGAGCGCGATTCCCGCCGCGTTTTCTCGACGCTGGTCCGCCTCCTCGGCGATTTTGACCTGGCTGAAGAAGCTATGCACGAAGCCTTTGCGGCCGCCGTCGAGCAATGGCCCCGGGAGGGCGCCCCGGCAAATCCCCGGGCCTGGCTGGTTTCCACCGGACGCTTCAAGGCCATCGACGCCATCCGCCGCCGCGCGCACTCCGACGAATTGAAAGAAGCCATGGCCCGCCGCGTGGACGAGCTGACCACGGTCAATGCCGCCCGGGCGGGGCATGAAATCGAAGATGATCGGCTGCGGCTTATTTTCATCTGCTGTCATCCTGCCTTGGCCTCGGCCGCCCAGGTTGCCATGACGCTGCGCGAAGTGTGCGGCCTGACTACCGAACAGATTGCAGTCGCCTTTTTGACCACTCCCTCGACCATGGCGCAGCGGATCGTGCGAGCCAAGACCAAGATTCGTGACGCCAACATTCCCTACGAAGTTCCATCGCTGGCCGCATTTCCTGAGAGGCTCGCTTCGGTCCTCTCCGTAATCTATCTGGTCTTCAATGAAGGCTATTCCGCCTCTTCGGGAGAGTCGCTCACTCGGCCCGATCTTTCGGCCGAAGCCATCCGCCTGGGTCGGCTGCTCGTCGAATTGCTGCCCGATCCAGAAGCCATGGGGCTGTTGGCGCTCATGCTGCTGCACGAATCGCGGCGCACGGCCCGCACCACGTCGGAGGGAGACATCGTGTTGTTGGAAGATCAGGATCGCTCGCAATGGAACCGAGAGTACATTCGGGAAGGCCGAACCCTGGTGCAGCGTTCGCTCGCTTCGCGGCGTTTCGGCGTATACACGGTTCAGGCGGCGATCTCGGCTGTTCATGCCGATGCCGCCAACACGGCCGAAACCGATTGGCCGCAGATTGTGGCCCTCTATGACTTGTTGTTGCGCTCCACCCCCTCGCCGGTAGTCGAACTGAACCGGGCCGTGGCCGTGGCGATGCGCGACGGCCCGGAAGCCGGCCTGAAGTTGGTGGACGAACTCTTGGCCCGGGGCGAACTGGCGGACTACCATCTGGCCCATGCCGCCCGGGCCGACCTGTGCCGCCGCCTGGGTCGAAAGCCGGAAGCTTCAAAGGCTTACCAGCGGGCATTGGCCTTGGCCCAACAGGAGCCGGAACGGCGGTTTTTGCGAAAACGCCTGGCGGAATTGGTTTGAAAATCTTTCCAAATTATTTTCACAGGCTGTCGATTTGCCGAATCTTCGTTCGACTACTTATGGAAGCCCGATAACTGCGAGGAAATCATGAAATACATGTTGCTTGCCTATGGCTCCGAAGATGCTTGGACCGACAAGGAACGGGCAGAGTGCAAGGCCGAATCCACGCAACTCTGCCACGATCTAGCCGAGCAGGGCCAGTTCCTCGGTGCATCCCCTTTGCATTCCGTCACCACCGCCACCTGCGTCAAAGTGCGCGGCGAGGGGCGCCTGATCACCGATGGCCCTTTCGCCGAGACGACCGAACAACTCGGCGGCTATTTTCTGATCGACGTGGCCAACCTCGATGAAGCGATCGCCGTGGCCAGCCGCATTCCGGCCGCCACCAAGGGAACGATTGAAATCCGTCCGGTGTTTGAGTTGTCTGGATTACCGCAAGCAAAATAACTCTGAAACGGGAGACAACACAATGCGAGTCATGGTGATCGTCAAAGCCAGCAAGGCATCGGAAGCGGGTGAAATACCCAGCCAGCAGTTGCTGACCGAAATGGGCAACTACAACGAAGAATTGGTCAAGGCAGGCATCATGCAGGCCGGCGATGGGCTGCATCCCAGTTCCAAAGGCGTCCGTGTTCGCTTTGCCGGCAAAGAGCGGACGGTGATCGACGGTCCGTTCGCCGAAACCAAGGAATTGATCGCCGGCTACTGGATTTGGAATGTGAAGTCGATGGACGAGGCCATTGCCTGGCTCAAGAAATGTCCCAATCCTCACGACGACGAAGCCGACGTCGAGATCCGGCCTATTTTTGGACCGGAAGATTTTGGCGAGGCATTCACTCCGGAGCTTCGCGAGCAGGAAGCTGACATCCGCGCGCAAACATTGGGACTTGGCTCTATTCGTTTTGAAGCCACGGATGATCGCACGATTGCCGGTCTCAGCCGAAGTTACACGGCCGAGACGCGGACCGGAATACCCGCGCAATGGACAAGCTTTTCATCCCACCTGGGCAAGGTGCCCGGCCAGATTGATGCCATGGCCTACGGAGTTTGCTCGAACTTCCAGCCTCCGTGCAATTTCGACTACCTGACTGGTGTGGAAGTGCCAGCCGGGGCTTCGCTGCCGGCCGACTTCGCGAGCATCACACTGCCGGGGCGCCGCTACGTAGTGTTTACTCACGCCGGCCACGTTTCGGAACTTCCGCAGACGATCGACACCATCTGGTCGAAATGGACGCCAGACTGCGGACTGCCAATCGCCAAAGCTCCCTGCTTCGAGCGCTATACGCCGGAGTTTAATCCGCACACCGGAGGTGGCGGTATGGAACTCTGGGTACCGCTCGATGTTTGAGCAAATCGCTCCTCATCAACGATGGAGCTAGCTTTCGACCGGTTGCTTCTTCGGATGGAGATAGATAAAACTCTTGCCCAGCCTTCCGCCATAGTTGCCGGCGGATATTTTCAGCAAGCCCGGCGTGTTTTGGGAAGCAGTGATGGCGGCTTGAGTGGCGCGAACGATGCAATCCAGATCGCGGCCGTTGATAATGATCTCCATCACCGAGCGGACACCTTCCGGCAAGCCCGAGTGGGCGTTGGGGTCGTCTCGTAGCAGTGGGCAGAACTTTTCGTAGGTGCTGGCGAACATGAAGCTGTATTTGCTCCCCGCTTTCGAGCCGCTGCCGGCGATGCCGCCGGGGAAAGGCATGATGACGCCAGGGCACTGCTTCACCGCCTCCACTCCGGCCTCTGCCGCCGCCAGTGCCGCGTCCACACTTTCGCCAAAGTACCACAAATTGCCCCCCATCAGGCCATCGGCGTAACCCAGGCGGCGGTCGAGGATGAACTCATCGCCCAGCGTGGGAATCCACCACATTTTCCTCCCATTCCGCTCTACCCGCTTTTGAAATCCGTCTCCGAAAAAGGCGATCTTCCTTCCCAGGCGGAAGTAGTTTTCCGAGTCGATCAGATTGAAGCAGGCAGTGGTTGGACAGGTGAGCACATTCTGGCAGATGCGAGTCAGGGCGGCTTTTTCCAGTGCCTCAACTCGGTCTTTGCGAAACCGGGGCACATGCAATTGCACGATCGCCCCCGGGCGGCCGTCGGGCGTCTTGATCGACTCGTCTCCGCCAGGGCCGACATAACGATCCAGACCCGCTTCGCAGTCGCACATGATCGTACTGGAGGCGTTGCCTGTAACGGCGGTGACGGCGTGATCTACCCAGGTTCGATCGCGGGCCGTGATCAAGAACTCGACGTAGATGCTGCGAAACGCTTCTGCATAAGTGTCGTCGATGACTGCCGGCATGGGCGGGGACTGGCTCATTATGTCCCCCTACCGGCCGCGCCCTTCGTAAACCGCTTGCTCCGTGACCACTTTGTCCATGAAGACATCGTGCGGGCTCACGATCAATTCATCAAACAGTTGAGATTCATAGCAGAGTGCCACCAGCGCGCAATCGGGACGAACGCGCGCTAGCATCCGATCGTAATAGCCTTGGCCGTTCCCCATCCGTCCGCCGTCACGGCTGAACGCCACACCGGGGACAATCACCAAGTCGATTTCTTCGGGCTGCAGCTCTTTGCCCGGTTCTCCCCAGCGCTCGCGCGGCGGCTCCAGGATTTTCCACTTGCCCACGACCAGTTCGTCCATGCTGGTAAGCCACCACAGCCCCAACTTGTTCGCGCCGGCCTCATCGACAGTGCAATACGGCACGATGATTCGCTTGTCGCTGTTGATCGCCCCGGGCAGGGCAGGGCTGGTGCGCAGTTCTGAGCGGCAATCGAGATACCAGAGGACGGTGTTGGCCGCCTGATACTCCGGCAACTGCATCAGCTTTGCAACGGCCCGCTGGCTTACGGCGTCTTTGTCCGGCTGAGCGTTTCGGGCGTCGTAGGCGGCCCGCCGTAGCAGACCCTTGGCTTCCATCAGATCAGAGGTGGCTTCGCTTATGGCCATGGGTTGCTCCATGCATAAATAGGTTCGATCCGTCAAGCGCGTCCAATACTAATAAGATGCAGTTCAGAGCGTCAAACGTCAATCCAGGGCAAAGGCCGCGGAAGACCGCTCAATCGGCAGAGGGCCCTTTTTCCTTACGCCCGCGCTTCAGCCGATGGTGACGCTCTTCGACCGTCAGCAGACCCCATTGGAGGGCTTCGTCCTGGCGATAGTCCTTGCCCAGGTGAAGCGCGATCGACGCCTTGGCCATTTCGAACCCAAGGTAGAATGCGTGAGCGGGATCGAGATTGGTCGGCCCACGGGCGGCCAATTGCTCGAAGATCACAAATGGATCAGTAGCCTCCAGATGCATAGCGTGGCTCAACAGATGAATCCGGCCGCCATCCAGAAGGATGCGATAGTTGTTGTCGCGGATCGACTCGGCCAATACGGCCAATTCGGCGGCGCCAAACTCCGGCACTTGCGGATCGCGGAGCATGACCAAACCGGAATTGACATGCTTGGGCAACACCTGTTGATGCACGGAATGATAAACCAGCCGCCGAGCCACATCACACTCGCGCACCGAGGATCGTGCCCAGCCGATCACTTCTGTCGTCAGAACATGGCGAATGCCTAGTTCCTGACAGATAGCCAACAACAGTAGGTTGACTCCAGCCGAATCGACCTCGGTCAACTCGGTGAGGTTGCCAATCCCCATCAGCATCTCGGCATCGGGATACTTTTGCCGGCAGCGAAAATAGCCTTGCAGACTGTCGGCAAACCCAAAGCCGATCGGGGACAAGACCGGATCGATCAACAGCGGCACGCCTGCAGCCGCAAGAAACTCGATCGTTTCATCGAGCCCCGCGCCGCTAGCTGGATCGTCGGGGATGACGACCACCGGACAACCCCAGTCGACTGCGGACTCGCGGTTGCCTGTGTTGACGGACAACACAAGTTCCGCGCCCGCCTTTACCGCGGCGCCGATCTCAGTGGGATCGAGGCTGTCGATCGACACGCGATGACCTTCCGCTCGCAATGCCGCCACGGCTGCTCCCACGCCGCTCCACGGTTGGCCCGGTTCGCAACCGACGTCGATCAAGTCCGCACCCGCCGCGCGGAGCCGAGCCGCTTCCGCCAGAATCTGTGTCAGCGTCAGTTTGGGAGCATGGTTGATTTCGGCCAGAATCTCGATGTCATAGCTGCCATAGTCCGTCAGGACGCGCGTCTTACCCAGGAACTCCGGCAACATGCGCAGGTCGCGCGGCCCTCGTTGCACGGGCACTCGGGCGATCATCTCAATCGCCGTCAGATCGCCATCGCAATAGCCTGGCACCAGCACAACTTCCGCTTCATCGGGAATCTTCAGCCGCTTGGCGATCCACTCCGGCGCCATCAGCGCCGCCACGGTAATCGGCAGCACATCGATCGAGTAGCGAAATCCCACCTCTGCGGCCGTGCGATCGAGCACTTTGCGAAGCGCGTGTTCCGCCAACCGCCCAGTAACAAAGTGAATGTGCCGCCCTGCCCAGCGATTGGCATCATCGTCGTCGGTTTGCTTGGCGGCACTCACGGCGCGGCCCCCTCGTTGCGCCGACCGCCGTTGACCATCATCGTCTGTCCGGTGATGAAGGAGGCCGTCGGCGAGACAAGGAAGTGGGCGGCGGCAGCCACATCGTCCGGCGTTCCCCAGCGGCCCAGCAGCGATTCTGCCTTCGCCCGCTGCTGCCAATATTCGGACGCCTCGTTCCCCCAGGCCGTGCGGATCCAACCTGGGGCAAGGCAATTGACCCGCACCTGGGGGGCCAGCGACCGGGCAAGGCTGCGGCTGAAAGCCATGACGGCTCCTTTGACGGCGGCGAACATCTCACCACTATCGCCGGCCATTCCTTGTTCAGCTTGGTCCCAACCCATGTTGAGTATCGTGCCGCCGTGCCGAAGCATCCGCTGGCCCACCTGTCGTGCGACGCGAATCGTTGCGGTCACGTCCACTCGCCATAGCTCGGCCAGCTTGTCATCGAACGACCAGTTAGCCGCGGTGCCGGTGAGTACATCTGCCCCAGCGTTGTTGATCCAAATATCAATCTTGGAGCGCCAAGCAAAACATTCTTGGATGAGGCGATCCTGCTCCTCAGGCACTGCCAGGTTTACCAGCACCACCTGGCTGCTGCGCCCCAACTGCTCAATTTCCTTAGCCGTAGTGTGCGCCGCATCGATGTGGCTATGACCGTGAATCAGACAGTTCGCTCCGGCCCCGGCCAACCGCAAAGCGATGGCTCGGCCGATGCCACTGGAAGAACCCGGGAGTGCGGATGACATGATGTTCGTTGTAGCTTGCCAGCGAGAACCCGGCAACCTGTGCCCGCTACTTTCAGAACGTCAACATTTTCCGATATTCGGCCAGCCGCTGGTCGAGATCCGCTCGTTCGATCTGTTTCATCCGCTCCAGGCTAAAGTCTTCGACGTTGAAACTGGCCGTAACGATGCCGTAGGCCATCGCCTCCTTAAGCGTCTGCGGCTCGAAGTTTCCCTTCGAGGCCAGATAGCCGAGCATCCCGCCGCCAAAGCTGTCGCCAGCGCCAGTGGGATCCACCACATTCTCGGTCGGGTAGGCCGGCAGCACATAGGTTTCATGCTCTGAGAAAAACATTGCCCCGTGTTCCCCCTTCTTGATGACCACGAACTGCGGACCCATGCGGCGCACCTTGTGCCCGGCCCGGACCAGATTGTCGTCGTCCGTAAGCAACTTGGCCTCGCTGTCGTTGAGCACCAGGCCGTCCACTCGCTTGAGCAATTTCATCAGGTCGTCATGCTGGATCTTGATCCACAGATCCATTGTATCGGCAACGACCAGCCGCGGCCCCCCAACCTGATCGAGCACCTTCATCTGCACGGTGGGAGAACCATTGGCCAGAAACAAGAACTCGCACCGCTTGTACGACTCCGGCAACACCGGATCGAACTTCTCGAACACGTTGAGATGCACCTCCAACGTCTCGCGCGTGTTCATGTCCTCCTCATACTTGCCGCTCCAACGAAACGTCTTGCCCCCTTTGACGACGTGCAACCCGGCTGTGTCGATGCCGCGCTTCTTAAGCAGTGTGGTATGCTCCGCCGGCCAATCTTCGCCCACCACACCCATCAAACGGACGGGTGTAAAATAGCTGGCTGCATACGAGAAATAGACCGCCGAACCGCCGAGCACGTTCTCGCGCTTATCGGTGGGGGTTTCCACAGAATC
Source organism: Planctomycetota bacterium (assembly GCA_021413705.1). GTDB lineage: Bacteria > Planctomycetota > Planctomycetia > Pirellulales > UBA7805 > JAIOPX01. The sequence goes on from JAIOPX010000141.1 coordinate 19,512, forward strand.
CAGGGCGACGGAACCGACGACGAGCAGGGGCATGGGGGCAAACTCCGAAGCAGACGGCACGCAGGGAATCGAATGTTCAAATCCGGCCGACATTATGCCGCATCAACCACCACCGCGACCAGTGGCCATCGTGCATTGCGTCATTCCGGCCTGCGTTCATAAAGCGCCACGCACGGCTCCATCCGAGTTCCTGCCTCACCGACAACCACCATCCGATTCCCCGGCTGCAGCGACACGCCCGCGTGCCGGCCATCGGCCGAGAGCAAATAGAGCCGCACGTCGATCTTCACTCGGCCGTCGGTGCCTCGCTCACTGGGTGTTGCGTGAAGCTCAATCCGCCGCAGAGCTTCGAGACCTGCTTCCAACGGTGCCATGCCGCCGCGCATCAGTTCGACCGCGAGAAAGCTGGAGCAGTTCTGGAGGTTCGATTCACCGTGACCCAGGCTGCCACAGGTGCCAGCCGCGTTGTCCGCATAGAGCCCCGCGCCGGCGATGGGGGAATCTCCCACACGGCCCGGCGGCTTGAAGGCGTGGCCGCTGGTGCTGGTCACGCAGGCCACGTCACCATGGGTGTCGATCGCCGCCAAATGCACGGTCCCCCAGGGCCGCTCCGAGTGCGTCGCAACGTAAGCGGCCACGTCCGGGTCGAGCTGCGCTTCGGCCGAGGGACGCCAATCGGTCTGCTTGGTTTGCCGCCAATGTTCCCAAATCTTACGGGCCTTCTCCGTCAACAAGTTCTCTTCGGTAAACCCTTCGGCCAGGGCGAATTGGAGCGCGCCTTCACCGGCCAGCAACACACGATTGGTCTTCTGCAACACACGCAAGGCCACGCGAGCCGGATTGCGGATGTTTCGCAGTGCCGCCACGCCGCCGACGCGATGCGTTCGGCCATCCATGACAGCCGCATCGAGTTCGACAATCCCTTCAGCATTCGGCAGCCCGCCGTACCCTACGGTCAGTTCATTTGGATCGTCTTCGACCAAGACAACCCCTTCGACGCAGGCGGTGGGAAGATCAACGCCATCGGTAAGAAGTTGAAAGGTTCTTTCAGCGGCGACTTGCCCGTTGTAAGAAGCTATGACTTTCATGCCTGCTTCTCAATCTTCGCCCATGTGTCGCGCAAGGACACGCTACGGTTGAAGACAAGTGCGTCGGTCTTTGAATCTGGGTCCACATTGAAATAACCGGTCCGCTCAAATTGGTGGAAGCTTCCCACGGCAGCCGTCGCCAAGCTCGGCTCGACCAACGCAGTGGTCACCACCAGTGAATTGGAATTGAGATTATCCAGCCAGCGGCCTCCTTCCGGCACGTCGTCGCAGTCCGGTTTCGACAGCAGGTGATCGTAGAGCCGCACTTCGGCCTTCAGCGCGTGTTGTGCCGACACCCAATGAATCGTCCCTTTCACCTTCCGTCCGTCGGGCGTGTTGCCTCCGCGGGTGGCCGGATCGTATGTGCAATGGACCACAGTCGGCTCGCCTGTCTGCGGATCTTTTTCGACTTTGGTGCAGGTCACCAGGTAAGCATAGCGGAGCCGCACTTCCACGCCCGGGGCCAACCGATGATATTTCTTAGGCGGCACTTCTTTAAAATCGTCTTGCTCAATGTACAACTCGCGGCAGAAAGGCACCTGCCGCGTCCCCGCCGAAGCGTCTTCCGGGTTGTTGACCGCTTCAAGCTGCTCCGTCTGGTCCGCAGGGTAGTTGTCGATGACGACCTTCAATGGCTTGAGAACGGCCATCACGCGCGGCGCTCGGCGATTGAGGTCATCGCGCAGCGCGTTCTCGAGTTGGGCGATTTCAATTGTGCTGTTGAACTTGGCTACGCCGATCCGTTCGCAAAACAGGCGGATCGCCTCCGGCGTGTAGCCGCGGCGTCGCAAACCGGCCAGCGTTGGCATCCGCGGATCGTCCCACCCGCTGACATGTTTTCCGTTCACCAATTCCAGTAACCGCCGCTTGCTCATTACGGTGAATGTCAGGTTCAGGCGGGCAAACTCGATTTGCTGCGGATGGTAGATGCCCAGTGACTTGATAAACCAGTCGTACAACGGCCGGTGGTTCTCGAACTCCAATGTGCAGATGGAATGCGTGATCCGCTCGATCGAGTCGCACTGGCCGTGCGTGAAATCGTACATTGGGTAGATGCACCACTGGTCGCCAGTGCGATGATGTGTTGCCTTGAGAATGCGATAGAGTACAGGATCGCGCATGTTGACATTCGGAGAGGCCATGTCAATCTTGGCCCGCAACGTCCGCGAGCCGTCGGGAAACTCGCCGGCACGCATCCGCGTCAACAGATCGAGGTTCTCCGTCACACTCCGGCCGCGATAGGGGCTCTCACGCCCTGGCTGCGTCAGCGTGCCGCGATACTCGCGCACCTGGTCGGGTGTCAGATCGCAGACATAGGCCTTGCCGTCGCGAATCAACTGCACGGCCCACTCATAGAGTTGCTCAAAATAGTCCGAGGCAAAGTAAAGACGATCCTGCCAGTCGAAACCGAGCCAGCGGATGTCGGCCAGGATCGACTGCACATACTCTTCCTCTTCCTTGGTGGGGTTCGTGTC
>JAIOPX010000142.1 GCA_021413705.1 Planctomycetota bacterium
TAACAAAGCAGGCTAAAGCCTGTACTCCAACAAAAAAGCCCGCCCCACGACGCGGTTTAGGCGTTTTGGGGCGGGCTCTTCTGATACCTGATCCTGAAGTGTTTTACGCTTCAGCCCAAGCTCTGATAGGATACCTCGCACGTGCCAGGCGTTTCATCCTTCCAGGGATGAATAACGCCATTTGACACACCATCACCCTATCAGATTTGCTCCAAAAATCAAGTAGCAGAATCGGCCACCCCCCTATAGGATGCGCTAACCGTGAGCGGTTCGACGCCAGCCGCCGGCGACTTGGGCAACCGAACTCCGGCAAAGACGCCGGGTAGTCAGTCGATCATTTGCACTTCCACATTTTCACGGTGGACGCCCCCTGAGTTGGCCGCCAGGATAGCGTCTCGTCTAAATGTCCTTTTTATTCTGCAGCCAGGTCGAAACTTGCGAACGGCATTCCGCGATTTCGTGAGCAATCCATTGCCGATACTTTTTGTCGAAGATAAACTGCCGTCGATGTTGTTTTACCGCATTGCAGTATTGTTCCGCAGCTTCCTCTCCACTACCAACCGATAGCAATACCTGGCAGAAACTTAGAAGGAATGGGACGTCTGCTGATCCTTGTTCAAGGGCGGCGTGGAACAACTCAACGGATTCGTCGAGCCTTCCCTGTTTGGCAACAACGCACGCCTTAAGCTTCCTCAGATCTGTTTCCTTAGGATGATGCCCCTCGAATTGTCGTATGATTTCTTCCGCGATCGACCAATCTTCTTTGTGTGAATGAAGCGTGGCAAGGGTCACCCACGACTGCTTCTCTTCAGGATTTTGCTTATTCCAATTCAATGCGTCTTCGAGCGCTTGTTCTATCTCGCCTTGAAAGGCCCGTGCTAAGATTGCATTGGATCGGCGACGATAGATACTTTGAATCAATAACTTGCCGACTATCCAGAATGCCATCAGAACGATGGCCACCCCTACGGCGATGAGAACATTTTTTAGCCCGATCCCATCGTGGCGTGTGACCGCAATAAGAAACAAGAATATCCCAATGAGCAGCAAGTGCCACGCAAGGCAGCCAACCCTGGAATAAGTTCTGCTTTGGATTTCCTTTGACTCCGGTTCATTTCGATGGCGATTGGGATCCTTGATCTGGACATGATTGAGGGAATAGATCAACCATGCGGCAAGGACGATGAGAAGGGTGCTGAAAAACAGCAGCGATGACACGGGAAACCTCTTCTGGATATGCTGTTGAACAGATACTACAAGACCCGTCGTTCCAAGTAGTGAGAATCCGGCACCATATGGTTTTATACCTGATTGGATGTGGCTCTACCGTCTGTGAGACTATCGTGGCTTCAATACCGAGGCATATAACTGGCAAGAGAGACTCAGCTCGGCGTGCAGTCCGCCGAAGCTGGTCGCCCAAGTGGAAAGTTTACCGCGGCGCTTTCGGCGACTCCAATTGTAACCAAAGGGAGTCTCATGGATTGTGAAATATTGGCTGGGCCAGGACGCACCCATGAGGTAAGATGAGGGCCGCCAGGTTGGGCAGACTTTTCGAGCAACCTCTTTGATCAATGACGCAGAAAGCGGAGGTGATTTATGAAGTTCCTGGTTGAGTTCCACTTGAAACCTGACAGCAAGAAGAAGGTGGTGGAGATCTTTGAGCGAACGGGGCCGAATCGCAACCCGGGCGTGACGTTTCGAGGAGCGTGGATCGGAGTGCGATCGGACGTCGTCTTCGTCCTGGCGGAGAGCGACGATGAAGCGCTCGTGACCAAAGCCGCCGAATCTTGGCGCGAATATGGGGACTGCGAGATTCAACCCGTGATTGACGTCGAAAACTTCTGAATGCGAGGCTCATCAAAACCTTGACCTTGCGGCTCAAGAACTCTATGATCAATCCAGACCAGGAGTTATGAGCATGACCTCGAACGCGCCTCTTCAAATAGTCCATCCACATGTGGAGTTTGTCGCCGGAGTTCAGGGGGGACGACCGGTGATTGCGGGAACTCGATTTCCCGTCAGCTCGATCGTGCAGAACCATCGCCGCGGTTGTACGGTCGAGGAAATTCTCAGGGAGTTCCCCCATCTCAAGCCGGCACAGGTTTACGACGCTTTGTCATACTACTATGACCACCGCGAGCAGCTCGACCAGGAAATCGCAGAGTTGAATGACGCCACGTCGGCCGCGCATCTTTATCCTCCTACGCTGAAGCCGTCGGATGGCACAAATCAAGGTCTATCTTGATGAAGATGTGCATCATCTCATTGCTCAGGCTCTCGAACTCCGTGGCTGGGAAGTGTTAACCACCCCTGGCGCCGGTCGCTCGGGTTCCTCGGATGGGGAGCAAATTCAATTTGCCGCCGACCACGGTTACGCGATACTCTCGTACAACGTCGCTGACTTCCCTCGATTGCACCACGAGCGGGTCGCGGCCGGCCTCGGTCATGCCGGAATCATTGTCGCGACTCAGGACGATCCGGGAGCCAACGCCCGAGCGATGCTCGCAATTGTCAGCACGTTCTCCGCAGACGATCTTGTCAATCAGTTGCTCTATCTGAACAACTGGATGGGGCACTAACTGTTGCCCGCGAGGATTTTGGCGGCAGTGGCAGGACGGTTGCCAGTCTATGGATGAGGGTCCCTCCGTCTATCTAATGTACTATCTGGTCGGTGTCGAGCGCGTTGTACCAGTCATGGTCGCAACACAGGGCTTGTTCGCCGCACAACGGGCACCGCTCGACATCGCAGCCGAGGGCGTGATACTGGCCGGCCGCAGCCTCGCAGTCGTGGCAGAGTTCGCCGCGGGAAGCACCCCAGTCATCATCCTCATTGCCGTAAGGTATCCGATCGACGGTCGTACCCGCTTTCTCAAAAGAATGGACCAATTGGGCTTCCTCCAGCCCGCCAGGGACGAGGTGGGGCGACGAAGAACGGTGACCCAGAAGTTTGTATCGAGCAAGTAGGTCATTCAAGCTCCACGGGAGGGGGCAGTTCTCCTTGGGGCGGACGAACAAATGTCTCGTCGTCGATGGAGCCGAAAAGCTCGAAATAACCCGGAGGCCAACCGTTTCCGGGGGCAGGCTTCTGCCGAACCACGACTTCAACCTCAAACTCCGTATCTGGCTTGCCAACAGGCACTTCCAGATGTAATTTCCCGTCAGGGCCGCTCGTCGAGTGCAATACGATGTTGGTCATAATCGATGCTCCTTGAACCTTATTCTACCGGACGGCGAGTCGGGACGGCGAGCCGGGGGACGGAACCAGGGCGATTGCACTTCAACTCACTATCCTAGCAGGACTTGCTCCAAGTAGCTTTCGTCCACCCTGCGTTGAATCGTTTGTTTTTGACTCCAACCTTCAGTCAGGTTTCATCATTCAGCGGCAGCAGGAGGAAGCCTCCGCAGAGAGAGCCAGAGGAACATGCTTTTAGGCACGCCGGCAACCGCATCGTAAGACAGCACCTGCCTGCCATGGCATGTGACTTAAAAAGGGCCAAAGAAAGGGGCAAAATGTCACCCATCCTATGGATGGGTGTCCCTCTGGCCACTGCTCCCATGGATGGCTGTCCCTCTTACCTGCCTTACCTGCATCCTTCAAGCGAGACGAACGGCAGCGTATAATGTCAATGACCCGCTGATTATCATCCCACGGGGCCTGGAAATGCCCTATTTCGTTTTTATCTGGTCCGACGAGATCGTTCAGCATCTTCGTGAACATGGGATATCCCAATCTGACTTTGAACAGGTCGTTTGCAGACCGAAGAGTAAAGGAATCAGCCGTTCGTCAAACCTGCCATCCGCCTGGGGATGGACGATCGACGGGCGTTATATCATGGTCGTGTATGAAGAATTGGACGAGATTACGATCCTGCCGGTGACGGCATTCGAGGTTCCCGAACCGCATTAAGTGATACCATGGCAGAACGTGAGGCGCAGCGTATCCATCGGCCGTTGAGCTCCGACGAGCAGGCCCGCCTGCTGGCATATCAGCGGCAGGTGTCTGACGAGCTTCCGGACTTGGTGGCGCGTGATCAGATGCGCAAAGATGCCGGTGAAGAAACGACCCTCAGCGGTGAATTACGGCGCGCCATTCATGCCAGCGACCTTTCTTTATCCGTGCTGGCTCAGCGCGTCGGGATTACTCCTCATCTCCTGGACGATTTCCTGACCGGCGAACGGACACTCCGTTCCGATGTCATGGATCGGTTAAGCGCGGCCCTGGGCTACGAACTGAGTCGTAGCCGGTGAATGTGGTGAGTAATCTCGCACATGTTACGAGCGATGTCGCCGCTTGGATGCTTCCGTGTGCGCCTTAGCAGAGCTCTGACCCAATGGGACAGTCCCATTTTGCTGGGGCAAAATTGGTACAGTCCCCGCGCCCTAGTCCCACCACCACTGGCCGGGGGCCAGGTGGGGCTTGGTGGTGTAGTGCTTGCGCTTCAGAGCGCCGTCGGTGTCCGCCTGCGGGCTCCTCAGCGCCAGGTGGGCTTGGATGTTCACGCCGCCGCCGACAGGCGTCGTCAGGCGGTTTCCCTTCCAGATCGCGTTGACCGCAGTTTCCACTTGGACGGGTGAGTTGCGTGTCTCCACGGCATAGCGCTCTTCGCTGCTGAAGACCGGCATTTGCCAATCGGCTTGATCGGCGATGCCCGACTGACGGATGTGGGCGGCCACGATGGCCAGGTCGATGCAGTTGCGCATCTGGCCGTACACCGGCACCCGGGCGGAGAGCTGGCTGTACTTGTCGGTGAACGACTTGGTGAAGGCCGTGCTCGCCCGGTCTTCCTGGGCGGCGGCGTGACGGGTGCCGTCGGCTGCGACCACTTCGTCGGCCCCGACCAGCTTGACGCCGTCGCCGACCATTTCGGCCGCCAAACCGTCTTCGCTCAGCCGGACGCATTCATAGTTGGGCACAAAATACCAACGCTTCAGAGCGTTCTGGGCCACCGCGGCCGGGTTGGCTTTGGCCACATAGCTTACGATCCCCACGCCGGGGTTCTCCAGGCCAATGCCAATCAACTTCATACGGTAGTCCGCCTCGACCAGCACCTGAGCGAAATGGGTGCGGGGGGAAACGCCGCGGATCGACACCTTTTGTAACCCGAGGCTGGTCTTCAGACCGTTGACGATCATCGGCGCGTCGCTGGGGCGAATGTTGCCACCGAGGCGAACCAGGAACTGCTGCATGTTGCGCAGCCCTTCCGGCGTCGGATCGATCGAGACGCTGATCACCGGACCCTTGCGCTGCGACGGGCCATACGCCCGCAGAGCGACGATCAAGTCTTCCAACAACAGCGTCGGCCGACCCGTTTCAATTCCGACCGTGCGACCCGATGCGTCTTCGACCCAGCCTTCGGCGGGACCGGCCAGGACAATCTCTTTGGAATCTGGATAGTAGAAGACGTATTGCACGCGCGTCAGGCCGGCCAGATGGCGCATCGCATCGGTCAATTGCTTATTCTCAGTGAGCGACTTGCCGATCTCGGCTTCCAGCGCGGTCAGCGACACCATCCGCAGGTTGCTCTTGCGGCCGAGTACCTGATCGAGCGCGGCCCGGGCGGCGGCCACGCGCTGCTTGTGGAGTTGGCCGTTGGGATCGTCGAAGCGACGCAGTCTCATCACGCCGTCAACATCGACCAGCACACCACCCTGGCCGAAAGCCACGGAGGGGGCGACCAGCGCCAAGAGAAAAGCGGCGGAGTAAATGAACCGGCAAGTAACACGCCACGACACAACCATCGATCACCTCTGCTGGTCAGGAAAACTGCCCCAAATACGCCACGGCTGTCCGAGTACGCTCCCACCTCCCCGCCCCAACAAGGCCGAGAGATGGGAACGTGTTGTTGACTATGGAAATCAGTTCCGGCTGCCGTTTCTGGCAGGCCAGAGCCAAGATTGATGGTAATTGGAGAAGCTGGGTAAATCAAGAAAGGTGGATGGGTGTAGGCCGTAGGTCCGCCTTGCCGAGGCGGACCTTTTGTTTACGGCTTGTTTCTCAACGAAGCGTTATTTCACAGCTTTCTGCTTTCCCACCAGGTCCAGTCCGGCAGACTGGACCTACTTATAGGGTGGCCGGGACTGGAGACGAGCCTCCACCTAGCGAAGCGCTCGACAATAAAACAAGGCGAATTCCCGGTATGAACAAGCTCAGAGTTGCCAAGGCCACGGGCTGGGAAGCCCATGCTACGACGGATTGTACCGCCTGAAACGCCTAATTCTTCCGCTTGATGAACTCCGTGGCGGCCGGTTCGTTGGGCCGGGAGACGGCCGGGGTGGGGTGCCCTTTGAGCCCGGCAGGGACGCCGTCGAGCTTCCACTGGGGGTCGAGCTTTACGCCCAGGTGGGTCAGGGCGGTGGCTGCCACATCGGCCGTGTAGACCTGTCCCTCGATCACTCCTCGAGAAGCAGCCTCGCCGCTGGCAATGTAGAACACCAGCCGGATCGCGGGGACCACATGGCGATGGCTGTTGTGTCCGCTGCCATGGCCGCCGTGGTCAGTGCTGAGCATGATCAGCCAGTCCTCTTCGGCGTATTTGGGGCGCTTCTTCAAAGCGTCCACGATTCGGCCGACTCGAGCGTCGGTTTCCTTGATGGCGGCAATATAGTCCGGCGATTCAGGATTGAATCCCTTGGCATGGCCGGTGGCATCGACGTGATCGAGATGCACGAACATGGCGTCGGGGTTTTGCTTCTCAAGAACTTCGATCGCCCGCTTCTCGGCTTGCTCGTCGGTCTTTACCGTTTCGTTGATGTCAGCCCCTTTGGTCATCTGCGTGATGTCGGGCCAGGTGATGATCGACACGGTGGACGCTTTGGGGTTGGCCTCCTTGAGGCGTGCGAAGAAGTGCGGATATTGCCCATTGAAGCGGCGACGGCGAACGTCGTCGATCCAGCCATGCTTGTCGGGAAATGCGCCGCTGAGCATCGTGGACCAACTCGGTCCGCTGCTGGTTTCCACATCGGTGAGGCGCAAGGGGAGATTTTGCGCTGTGTAGGAAACGGCGCCTTGTTCGGCCAGGGCGCCGATCTGCGGCGCCTGAGCTCGTTGCAATGCGTCCGGCCGGCAGCCGTCGATGCCGATCAGCAGCACCTTCTTGGTCTTTTCGGCACTCTGTGTAGCGCCAGCGCGCGTCAAGTAGAGCGCAACAGTCAGTGCTACGAGAAAGTAGGCACATCGTCGCAACATATTGATCTCCGTTGTAATGTTCGTCGTTGGAGTACAGCCTTTAGGCTGCTTTACGCTAAGCAGGCTAAAGCCTGTACTCCAACGGGAGGCTCGGCTCCAGTCCCGGCCACTCTTCGGCCACTCTTACTGTCGTGGCGAAAACGTCTTCTTATCGAGCACTTTAAAATCCGCTTCATTGACCACTTTGGGATCATCCGGCATCTGCAGAAACTTCATTTCCACAGCGTTTTCCTTCAAGTCGAACACGCAGATCCCTCGGGTTTGTTCCGCGCCGGCCCAGTCGTGTCCTTTCCCTTTGAAGAACGGGTTGTTGGACATGGCGCTGCCGCTGAAGCGATAGGCATCCTTGCCCGAGCAGCCGATGACGATTTGCGTGCAGCCTTTGTCGGGTGTGGGTTCGCAGCGCTCATAGTTGGGATCATTGCCGCTGAGCATGGCGTTGGCTTTGAACTTACCCAACAGGGGCATCACGTCGTTGCGCGAATGCGTACTCCAGGCGTGAGGCTTGCGGCTGTGCTTGCCGGTCGAATATCCCGCTTGGGAATCGAGCACGAACAGGTATTTTTCCTTAGCGGCTGCCAATTCCTTTTCCAGCCACACCGCGGTTTCACTCCCCGGCTTCCACAACTGATTGCCGTCGATGCCGATGAAACGCACGGGGCCGATCGCCTTGGACCAGTTGTGCGAATAGCCGTCGTCGGCGGGCGTGTAGAGCATTTCGGATACGGTGCCGGCGTAGTCACGACCGCCGGGTGTGTGCAGCGTCGGGATCGTCGCCGCCATCTTGCCAGCCGGCTCAAAGAAGCGTGTTTCCCAGTCGTAGTCCCAAGTTCCATGTTCGGAGATGTTGCCCGTGTTGACGACCAACCCTGGCTTCATGGCGATAACCCGATCGGCCATCATCCTCAATCGCTCGACCTGGATCGGATGGGACAGCAAGTTACCCATCGCGACGAAGCGAAACTCCGCACCCGGAAAATTCACCGAGTAAGGCCCGCGACTGGTTTCGTGCGTTCCCAGCTTGGACTTCAGGCTATAGCTGACGGATTTCGTGCCCGGCGGTACTTGAACCTTCATCCGGTGCCAGAGCTTGTTTTCTGAAGCAACCGTCACGGGTTTGCCTGCGGGTTCCGTTGGTGTGGCCTCGAGCGTGACGTTGGCCGGCAGCGCAGTACGGCAAGTGACGGTGAAGTAGCCGTCCCCAAAATCACCCAGCACCGGGCCGTTGAAAATTGTGGCGGGCTGCGGATCAGCGGCCACGAGTTTGGCCGTGATCGCCGTGGCAGGCAACGCTCCCCAATAGGTATAGCAGTCGCCGCTCAATTCAATGGTGTTCTTCCCCTTGTTGAGCGCTCCTTGCAGTGGCAGCCAGAAGTAGAGCATCGGCATGACGGTTGTCGGCACGGGTTTGCCGTTGAGCACAGCCTTGGCATTGAGCAACGTGGGGCAGAACCCCAGATCTTTCCAATAGCCGCCACTGGCGGCAGCCAAGTCGCCGGTGCAGATGGCCGACTTGGCGGGGGTTCCAGGCTGCTCGGCCACGATCCTCACCCAAAGCCCGGCGACGGCCTGGGGATCGGCAACGTCAAATGTGCCGCGGAAGGCCATTGGGGCAATTCCGTTTTGCGCGTTGGCCGGAGCCCCGGCTGGCGGCTTTGCGCCCCAGGTCTTGCCGTCCGCACTGTATTCCCACTGCGCTTCAACCGGCTTGGTTTTCAATCCGGGGACCGGAACCTCATCGATCTCGGCGGCGCACAGCGGCGACGAACCGGCCGCACAGAGTAGAAGTCCGATCGCTAACCATGTGGAGCTTCGCCTGGCTGTAATATGCATTCCTGGTTCCTTTGTTTTACTTTTCTTTGTACTGTCGGATGGGAGGACCTTCTTTGAGTTCCCACACGTCAACTTTGGTGAACTTGGCCGTACCGTCGCGGGCCAGCAGCGTAATGCCGACCGGCGAACCGGCGGCATACGCTGCGTCAAATCTTGCGTGTTCGTTGGACCACACAGAAATCCCTTCTTCTGTCATCACCAGATGAAACTTGTCGGTCGTCTGCCCTGGTGCCCGAGCGGGATCGGTAGTCACTTCGCCACAACGCAGGTCATCGGCCGTGGCCAATAGTTCGACCGATTTACCCTGGGCGTCCGGCCCGATTCGCAACCCCCAGCTTTTGGCGGTTCCTCGCTCGACGGTGATGTCAGCCTCCAATCGCTGCGATTTCACGTTGCCAGCGGCCAGTTCGCCACTGACAGTTTGATCGGCCAACGACGCAGTCGCTCCGCGACGGGCGTCGAGACCCGGCAAGGCTACGCGGCAGGTTCCCGTCTTGGGATACGATGCGTTGTTGGAGCGGTGATTGATGCCAGGGTTTTTGCAGCCCATGCAGCGATGGATCACTTGAAAGCCGGGCTCGGGCAGGATGTTGACCAGCTTATACGGCCCGGCGTGGTTCATCGTCATCAGGTAGGGAATCCCCTCGACGACTTCGTCCACGTTGCGATGCGAATGCCCGGCCAGAAATAACTCCACTTTGTGCTTTTTCAGGATGGGCCACAGCTTCCCTGTTTTGTCGTAGGCGCTGTGCATGAAGAAGTAGATCCGCGCCGGCGGCTTAACCCTGGCGAAATCGCGATCCAGCCAATCGGCCGCTTCCTGCTCGATGCCGCTGGTTTCCAACTTCGGCCCTTCGCGGTGCGACCAATCGAGCGCGGCTAAATGGATGCCGGCATAATCGAACGACCAGCGGATGGGGCTGACGTACTTCGTGAAGGCGCCGTTGCCGTGATAGTCGGTCGGCTTGTTCCAATCGGGGCCGTGCAGGCCGATGACGTCGTGATTGCCGATGGCGTGCATCAGCGGCACGGGGAATGTCTGCGTGTATTGTTGCACGGAGAGAAACGCCCGTCCTTCGTCTTGCGCCGTGGCATAGCCCAGGTCACCCGTGGCAAAAGCCAGTTGAACTCGTTTGCCCATGCGGGTCACTTCTTCGCGGAGGATCTTGTTGTAATCTCCGGCAAAACCGTTGTGCGGATCGGTGACGTGAATAATGGTGATCGGGAGTTTCTGCTCGTCGGTTCGCAAGCCGAAGTCGAGCTTGCCGTCGGCGGGCAGATCGGCCAGACGTCGCCACCACGCCGACGACGGCCAATGACCGCTGGGCCAGGAAACCGAGATCGTTCGGGCTCCGAGGAAATGCTGCACCGGATCGGGGATCACGGTCAGTTCGTATTCTCCCTTCTCATTGGTTTGCACAATCTGCACGCCGTCGGTCACGGCGATGCCGGGCATCCCTTGCTCATTCGCGTCGAGTTGCCCGTTGGCATTGGCATCCAATACGACGCGGCCATGGATTTTCGTCGGCACTTCGGCCACAGCTGGAGAACTGAGTGCGAGCAATAAAGCAATCACGCCCATGCCACTGCTTGACAGACGCCCCATTCCGCTTCGGCTGAACGAGCGCTCCATGCGGCGTCTGTCAAGCAGTGCCACAGCGGCTCGATGGATGCGCAGGAAGAAGCTGTGCATGTCACGCTCCAAGTGCGAAAAGGCCGGGACGCGGGGCGTCGGGGGCAGGGTGGTTATTTCAGGCGAGGCTAATTTGGCGGGTATTTAAGGAGGAGCACGACGTGCGCCGCATCCTCATCAAGACGCGCGGTGCTTTTCCATCTCGACGCAATTGCCCTGGTCATTGTACTTGACCCAGGACATGAAGTTTCGCATCAGCATAATTCCCCGACCGCAGGGGCGTTCGAGGTTTTCCTCGTCGGTGGGATCGGGTACTTCTTCCAGACAGAATCCGGTCCCTTCGTCGGTAATGCAAACCCACAGCCGATCCGTCGATAGGCGGCAGGCCACGCTCACCGTCTTCGTATCACACAGCCCGTTGCCATGTTTGATGGCATTGACCAGCGCTTCTTCCAGAGAGAGGTGAACGGCGAAGACGTCGTGCTCACTCCACTCGTGAGCCCTCATTCGGTCGAGAATTTCATCCTCGACCGCCTTACCGGCGCCATGCCGGCTGGGGATTCGCCAGTCCGCCGACCAGATCCAACCCTCATTTGCCATCGCATTGAGCGTCGCCGGAGCGACGTAGTGCTGTTGGCCCCC
>JAIOPX010000442.1 GCA_021413705.1 Planctomycetota bacterium
GCCACCGCCACCGAAACCACCTCCTCCTTGCTGTCCACCTCCCGCAAACCCGCCTCCTTGCTGCCCGCCGCCGAAGGCGCCGCCGCCGAATCCGCTGAAGCCGCCGGAGCCGGCAAAATCATAGCTGATCGGCACGACCAAATCTCCCACAGGATAGACCTTGGTCACCATATGCTCTTGCGCCGCTTCCTTCGTGGTGATCATCAGGATTTCATCCTGAATGGAATAGGTCAGGGTCGGGTCGAGGCCTCGCAGCAAGAGCCGCAACCCGGATCGCAGCGAAACGCCTTGGACGTTGAGGGTCACCAAATTTTCGCCCGTGATATTAATCGCCTCCAAGGCGGTCTTGTCCAATGAGATGGTGATGCCGTGCAGTTCTTGCAAGTAGCCGATCACTTCGTCGAGCCGTGTCTCATTGAACTCCATCTTGGTGGTTTTCTTGAGCTGTTCGTTGATCTTTCGTTCGGCGGGACTGCTTTGGTGCAGATCGACCGAGGCATACTTACGCCGGCGAATGGTCAGTTCCTCCCAAACTTCAGCGGAAGGATAGACGATCGGCGGTTCATCGGGGAACGGCACAAATGACTTCTCGGCTTCGAACAGGGTGGCAAGCACGGCTCTGTTTCGCTGCTCAAGCAACCGTTGTTGATCTTGGTAGGCGCCCCTCAGTTGAGAAAATACGGAGGCGGCTCTCACCGTCGGCGAATCGGGCGCCAGCTTCCTGGCTTCGGCGGCCACCTGCTGGTCGGCCTCCACATAGCGTCCTTCTCGCATCAGCGATTCAAAGCGATCCATCAATTGCTTCAGCCGCTCGTCATCGCGGTTGACGCGATCGATCAAGGCTTGCCGTTCGCGGCGAATGGCAGCGGCCTCTTCCGCCCGGCGTTTCTCTTCGGTAACGATCACGGCCTGACGGCCGGCTTCGCGCACCGTGTTTTGCAACTGGTCGATCAACTGCGCCTTGGCGTCTGCCGATACGTCTTGAGTGTTGCGAACCGTGTCGAGCATCAAACGGAGATCGTTTTCGACGGAGCCCGGATCGGTCCCCATGAGCTTGCGAGCCTTCTCCAGCGATTCCTTGACGTCCGCCTGGAGTATCTTGGTGTTCAAGTCGATCCGCTGCTGCACCACGTCGATCTGGTCTCCCTGGCCTTTGGGGATTTGCGCCAGCAAGTCGGAATCGGCCCCTGCCGCAGCACCTCCGGGCGCCTCTGGCAAGGGCGGAGCCGCAATTTGCGGCGCGCCGGTTTGGGCTTTCTTGGCCGCGGCGGCCAAAGTCTGAGCTTCAGTGTTATCCGGGTCGATGGCCAACGCGCGTTGGGCCATCCGCTCCGCGGCAGGAAAGTTCTGCATCGCCAACGCGTTCTGACCCAGGCGGATCAGGCTCGTGGCGTTTGCAGAAACGACGCGGCGTGCTTCCAGCAGTCCTTCGCTGCCGACGGTCGGCAGCGTGGCCCCGCCATTGGCGGCAGCCATCTTGACCATGGAAACAAGATAGTTGTTGGCCTCATCGAACTTCGCAGTGGGAACCTTCCAATTGAGTGTGACCAGTTTGCCGTCCAGTTCGGCAGTCATGGAGATCGGTTCCGTGCCGGCCGGCTTACCCGTGCCTAGAACGACCGTGTCTCGATCCAGCCGCAAGGGAGGCGTCTTCAGCGGATAAACCGTCTCGAACGATTTGGGCCAGTTGGCTTGCGTGGGCCAGAGCACGGCAGCCCGGGCGATGTTGGCCAAACCCTGTCCTGTTTGTCCGGCGTCGCGATCGGGACTGTCCATCAGCACTTGTCCACCCGTCTGGTTAGCCAGCACGGCCAGCAGCTCGCCATCGACCTGGGGTCCCAGTGCGTAGCTGGAGACGGCGATTTTCCTGCTCGCCAAATCGCTGACCAGTTTTCCAAAGTCTGCATTGCCCAGCAGATTCGCGGTGCTCATGCCGTCGCCAATGTAGATCACCGCTTGGCGGCTCGTGCTTTCCGGGGCAAAACTATTGGCGGCGAGCGTCATCGCTTTCATCATGTCCGTGGAACCCAGCGGCACGCGCTGACGAAGATTGTCCAAAGCAAACTTCATGTCGTCGCCGGAGGGACTGACAAACTGTTTCGTCAGCGGCGTGGCATCGACATCCACGGCCACCAGCTTCACTCCGTCGCTGGAACCGAGCGTGGCGAGAAACGCGCCGAGGGTCTGAATCATTTGCTTGCGATATTCGCCCCCTTGGCTGGCCGACGTATCGACCAGCACGAGGATCGACGTGTTCTGCGCCGGAGGGGCCGCGATGGGAGGCGTCAGCGCCAAGGCGTAGTAACCCTGGCCATCGGGTCCAGCATAACTTTGCAGTCGCGCCGACTCGGAATTCGGAGGCGCGCCCCAAGCCACCGCGGACGCAGCAACTGTCAATAGCGTCATCACACAAGTCATCATTAGTTTGCAACGTGACATCGTTGGAGATTCTCCTGCGAAAATAGACGCCAGGGCACATGCTGTTCCCACAGCAGCGAGCGTTTGGCAATCAGCCCCCGTTCCGGTTGACTGCGCGCGACCTCACCGCGGCAGATACCGATTATTGTATTCAAGGTGGGAATAATACGCCAACGAATTTTCCCTCTTTTTTACCGGTCCCCGGCTCGGCCCAGGTCGGGTTTTGCGGGGTTTCCGGGCTACTCCGCCTGGAACTCATGCTGCCTGCTGACGAAAGCAGTTGTTGCCGACGGCAATCAGCCGCCCCATCACCCGAATCGATAGCTAGCCACAGCCTTCGCCACAACTCTTGTAGGGAGAATGGCTTGCGATGCGGGCGCTGACAAAAGTCAGCGCGAGAGCCCGGCAGTTCCCGTTTCGATTATGGGGCTCGATGGCTATCCTTGGTCTCCCCCCGGACGCTCTGTCGCCGCAATTCGCCGCGTCGTTGCAGAGAGGAGATTGTTCACGTCCCCAGTGGGCTGGGATTCAGTTCGGAATAGAGAATAGAGAATAGAAAGGGGGGCAAAACATCGCACGCCATACGGTGGGTGTCCCTCTGTCGTCTCCCTTTAAGATGGCTGTCCCTCACCGCTTCACTCACCGCTTCAATCCCTGCCACATCGCAAACCGTTTTTTCAACGACTGCGGCTCCTCCGGCGGAACGTAGATGCGAAGCTCGTCATCCTTGAAGCGAGTCTTGATCCCCAGGGTCTCCGCCAATTGGATGCCGATATTGTCGCCATCTTCGCGCAGCAGTGCTGTTTCACCGGGTAAGGGCGTACCGATATTTTCCACAACGATGCGGTCGGAGTAGTTGGGTGACTCGACCACGTACGCGCGGGCCAGCTTTCCATTTTGATAATGCACGAAGTCGAATGACCTATCGCCTTCCCCCACAGAATATGCGAAGACTTCGTGCGAGGCTCCGATGGATCCAATCGCCGGGCGAGTGGACTGCTTGTGCCACAGCGTGTAATACCAATCGTCGGCCAGCATAAGCCAGCCCCCCGAGTCGCACATGATCGCACGGCGTTCTTTTCGTGACATGTGGGCGAGTTATTGCCGAGCAACACGTTGCGGCGGAGAACACGAAAAGCGCCCCAAGCTCTTCAAAGCGGCCCGGCAAAGGGGGCGGATCGACCGGGATCAACGTGGTGTTGATGATGATTTTGTTGGCATGTTGTGCAGTGGTCTCCGACCATTTCACTGCTTCGACCGTAGGTCTCCCTGCGTTGCCTGAAGAACCATGTTTAGGGAGACCTGCGGTCGGGGGAATGGGACGGTCGGGAGACCGTCCCATAACTGGGGCAGCGCAAGTAGCCCTCGCTTGCCGAGCGTGGGCTGGGTATCCGAGTCAGCGGATCGTGGCGAACCAGGATCAAGGATCCGCGACGACAAAGTGTAACTCAGCGTCGTGCCACTGCTTGAAAGCCGCGCGCGATGCACAAGGGCCAACCAAACCGGCCTTCTTACGGCTTTCAAGCAGTGCAGTTCAGGCGGGCTTCAAAGCACTGAAGTCTTGCGACTTCAGCTACAAGACCTGCTCCCCACACCCTGCTAACTCCAGCCTCCAATCTCATCCCGCACTGCTTGGCGGACGCATGGTGTGGGCAAGTAACTTAATAAGGAAACTGGCGTCCTTCAAGCAGTGGCACGAAAGGTCGTGGCACGATGAGTTAATCATGCCACAGGCTAGTAGGGTGAATCTCATTGCGGTCGGTGCCGGGCTTGCCGTAGCGCAGCAACAACACTTCCTTATCCATCCCGTCAAAGTAGCGAAGTTCAATCCGATGTTTTCCCGCCGCCAACGGGATCGTGGCCTGCCGCTCGCTTCGCGCGTCGTGCATGCCATCGTGCGAGATGAGAACTTCGTCGCCGATCTTCAGCTCGCTCCCATCGTCCGACATCAGCCGGAACGAATAGATCCCGTCGGCCGGGATTTCCAGATAGCCCCGATAGCGGACGGCAAAACTGTCGGGGCGGTGGACGGGCGGGACCGTCAGGCGATCGATGACACCGGTCCGCACTGGCTTGAGCTGGTCCATGTTCGGAAGTTGCGTGAGGCCGTCCACTTCAAAGTATTCATAGGCCAGCCCTGGCTGCACCGACTGAGGCCGATCGGGCAGGCGGCCGGGTACTTTGCGAAACTCAACGGCCAGGTCGTCACCCAGCTTGTCGCTTCCGGCAAAGTAGGCGGCTCGAAGCTGGCAGGCGCCGGTCACTTCGACCGGCTTTTCGTACACCGGCGATTGCGCCGTGGGACTTCGGCCGTCGAGTTCGTATCGAATCACCGCCTCGCCGGGGTATCTCGCGAACTGAATCTTAGCGCTGGTCACCAGCGTCGTCGTCGGGCTGGTCAATCGGGGAACTTCAACACAGCGGAGGTTCCGCTTGGTGATTCCGCCCGGCTGGTCGCCCCGATACGTTCTGGCAAACAAGGTTGCCGCGCGTTCGACCAGCAGCGGCTGCTCGTAGAGGGGGGAATTCGAGCTGGGCCAGGTGCCGTCGAGCGAGTAGCGAATCTTCGTTTCTGGATCAGGTGCCTTCAGTGCCACCCGCAATCGGCCAACAAACTCGATGTCGCCGGAAAGTGCTTTCAGTTTTCCCTTTTCAAACCCGGCCAGGACATCGGGAGCCGGACCAGCCAGCGGACGCAGCGCCAGCGAAGTCTGCACCGAGTATTGGGCGCATGTGCAACCGGAGCTCGATTCGGGCGCCAACACCAATCCGCCGGCCGGGAGCATGTTCAACCAGCAGCCGGGCCGGGTGACGCCGGTCAACTCTCGATTCTGACTGTCCCCGAGATCCGCATAGCAAGCGGAACCCGCGCGATAGAACGTGCTGTGCAGCGAAGCGGAGAGCGCCCCACAGCCCACCATGGGAAGTCGCCAATCCTTCTTCAGTTTACCCGTGGCCAGATCGCAGGAAAACGTCTTGTAGAACAACGTGTCTCCCACCACCAACGGATGCTGATCCTGTTCGCCGTGGCTCCCGCCGATCTTCAATCCGGTGGGCTGCGAAAGCTTCCACAACTCGCGGCCGGAATCAGCATCGTGGGCCACAAGATCGGATACCAGCGCCGCTCCGTCATTCCGCGACCCGCTCAAAACCAGCTTCTTGCCGGTCAGCGAAAGAAACAAAATATGCCGGGCCTCCAGACTCAACGGTTGCCGCCAGCTCTCGCGCCCCGTGTCGGTGCGCAGGGCCACCAGATGCGCCCCTTTGCCGAGCAGTTTCGCCAGTTGAACGCGACCCTTGTTGCTCTTGAGCGTTTCGGGATCGGCGCTTTCGACAAAGTAGACGTGCCCGTTGCCCGCGGCCAGAGCCGTGTTGATGATCGCCCCCTGCGGGCGGTATTCCCACAGTTTCGAATCGCTGATGGGCCGCCGGGCGAACAGCATCTCGCTCACCACCAGCGGCTGATGATCCATATAGCCCTGTTCCCACGATTGCTGGGTCAACTTGCGACGCGCCTGATCACTCGTCGAGACGCTGCCGAGCAGCACGTCGTCGCTCAGCGCAAGATAGCCCCATTCCTTGTCGCCAGCCGCCGGCTCAGGCAGTGTCGCGGCCGCCTCAGGAATCTTGAGCGTGCGGACCGCTTGGCCAGTGGCCGCGGAGAGCATTACGCACTCTCCTTCTCGGGCCACGTACACATGCTCCGGCCCCGCTACGATGTGCCCCGTGTTTCTGGAGACCGCCAGCCGAGTTGCCCCGGGCAGCTTTTGCTCCCACAGCACGGTTCCGTTGTAGGCATCAACTGCTGTGAGCCGGTCCATACCCGGGATGAAGAGTCGGCCGCCGCGAAACAACGGCGGACTGGTGCGATTGTGGCGATCGACCATGTGCTGCGGGCCGGGCGGGCCGAACCATTGGATCTCGAACGGTCCCTTCACGACGGCGTCTTGGCTGCAGGCTGTGTTGCCGGGATCAGCGTAGGGATGCGACCACTCGCCAAGGCCAGCGGCAGGGCGGGCTCGCAATAAGTGGAGAACCCAATCTTGAATGGTCACGACACTAGCGAGTGCCTGTTCTTCTTTGGCAATGGGGACCGCTTTCCGCGAAGCGACAACCACGAGCGTTCCATTAAATGGTTGCAGCAGTTCATTCCAGGCTGCAACAGGCGGTTCCTCGCGTTTGGGATCAGGGAAGGCTACGATCAGATTAAACGCCTGCGCCGGCAAGCCGCTCCAAGTCGCTGGCTGCTCGATGGCTGTGGCTCGCGTTCCGATCAAGCCAGCGCCTCGCAGTGCCGAGCGGGCCTCTCGAACTTTCTGGGTATCACGATACACGGCGACAATTTGCAACGAACTCTGCTGGGCCAGGGCGAACAGCAAATCGTGCTGGGGTGGTTCAATGAGCAGTGCATAGCCCGCCATGGGATAGCCGATTTTGTCCAATTCCTGGTGGAGAAGCCGAGTGGGAGGGCTGATCGGAGAGGGTGGAGTCAGCGGAATGGGGCCGTCGAACTGGATGTGGACGACAGAATCAACGGGGGACTTTGGCTCTCCGCTCGGAGTAGGGGCGGAAGCATAGCAATAGACCCCACCAAGATCGGTACTCACCAGAAGGCGTCCGCCAGCTACGGACAATCCGAGTACGCTCCCCTCAATCTTTTCCTGCCAGACTTGTTTTCCATCGGCCATGCGATAGGCGGCTACTTCGCCATCGCCGCCAGCAACGAGCACCTCTGCGGCGGCAATCAGGCTGCGTGTGCTCTTTCGCGGCTTCTTCCAGCGGACGCGGCGTTCGGAATCGACTGCCACGATCACTTGCTGCGAGGCGGCGTACAACTCGGCGCCGCGCGTGGTGAATTGAAACTGGTGCTTGTCGGGCAAGACGCCCAGGACTGCATTGTCGATGCCGGTAATCTTGCCGATTTCGTTGGGGCCACTGACGAGTTGAGACTTCCAGACGGCGGCCAACGAGCCGCCACCTGCGACAGGGCCGATTCGCTTACCGTTTGCCAATTCAAAAGCATTGGGCTGCGATCGGAGCGCCTGCACGAACAGGCGATCGTGGCTGGCGAGCATCGGCCCGCTGGCGACTATGTCGGTGGTTTGCCGCCAGACGACCTTGCCAGACTTCGCATCGAGACAACTCAGAAAAGCGCCATCGCCAGGAAAAACACCTGCCGCGACATAGACCTGTCCATCCTTGGTGAGTGGACCACAGCGGACTGGCCAGCGGGAAATAAGGCGACTGTTGCCCGGGAGCCATCGGTCTTCGGGACCGATGCGGGTCTGCCACACTATCTTCCCTGTGCTGGCTGTGAGGCAATGGACCCATCCGTCATCTGCGGCAATGTAGACTCGGTCGTCCGCCACGCTGGGAGGAAGTCGCACCGGGGCGCCGGCGGTATATGCCCAGAGAAGTTCGCCGGTGGTGAGTTTGCGACAATAGACGGTGTCGGTGGCGCTCGATGCATACCAGCAGCGGTCTCCCACGATCACCACATGCGGCGCGCGGTCGGCAGTTTCCGAAGGGTGCAGGACCGACAATTTTGCATAAATGTTGGCTGCGGCCGGTGCTGGCCAAGCTGGTTGAGGTGGCGCGGCGGGGGTGACATGCCACTGGAGTTGCAGCGGCAGTTGGAGAGCGGAAGTTGTCGAGCCGCTACGGCCGACATCATGTCGAAACGTGGGCCAATCGTCTGCCCCCTCGGCCGTTGCAACCGTGGCCAGGATCAGGAGAAGCCAAAATGGGCTGCAACGAGGCATCATCTTTCGCCAGGAATGCGAGGGAACAGATGATTGCCATTGTAATCAATTCCCGAGTGCCTGGGGCAAGCGAGGCGCCGCCCCAGAACTGTTCGGACAATGCCTCAAACACACTGGCAAGAACGCCGTCGTCAGGCAGTAGCCTGACCTACGTTATGCGGCACGACGTCCGACGGAACTTCCGGCTGCTAACTCCGAGAGGATCCGCTGCACCACCCGATCGGTGGCGTGGGCGGTCAGTCGGGCTTGCTGCGCTGCGGACAACGCGGCGGAACTGGGCACGAGGGCCGGGATCCGGTCGCGAACCGGGGCCATCGCTCGGGCACGGATGTAGCCCCGAGCTTCGGCCACGTCCATGTCGAACACCTGGTCGCGGACGCGATTCCAGACTTCCGATTGGCAGGCCTCGGAA
>JAIOPX010000443.1 GCA_021413705.1 Planctomycetota bacterium
GGCCGAGGACGACCCCTGGAGTGACGATGCCGATCTCGGCTTAGCGCCGCTGGAGCCCGTCGAACGGATCATCGAAGATGAGTTCGATGAAGAAGACTTTGACGACGATTTCGACGACGACTTCGATGATGACTTCGAAGAAGAAGAGGACGACGGGTATGAGACTCCGGTCGCCGAGGAAGGCTCCGTTATGGATATTCCCGACGACGATGACGACGAACCCGAAATCGACGAAGTCTTTGAAGGTTAGCGCCGCGTGAAACAACTCCGAAGTCAAATCGACGATGCGATCAAGGCTGTCCGGCAAAAATGGGCCGGGCAGCCGAAGGTCGGTTTAATCCTTGGCACTGGCTTAGGAGCAGTGGCCCGTGAGATTCAGGCTGAGGCGTCGCTTGACTACGCCTCGCTCCCTCACTTTCCGCACTCCACTTCGATCAGCCACGCGGGGCAGTTGGTGTGCGGCCAACTGACCGGAGTGCCGGTTGTGGCGATGGAGGGGCGGTTTCACGCCTACGAAGGCTATTCGCAGCAGCAGATCACATTCCCCGTGCGCGTGATGCGGGCCCTGGGTGCCGAGATGCTGATCGTCTCCAACGCGTGCGGCGGGATGAATCCCAACTACACCAGCGGCGACATCGTCGTCATCGACGATCACATCAACCTGCTCAACGGCAATCCGCTGATCGGAGTGAACGACGACACGCTGGGGCCACGGTTTCCCGATATGTCGGCCCCCTACGATCGGCAGCTCATCGAGCGGGCCTTGGAAATTGCTCGGCGGGAAAATTTTGCGGCCCATCGCGGCGTCTACGTGGCCGTGACGGGGCCCAACCTGGAGACCAGGGCCGAATATCGGTTCCTGCGAACCATCGGGGCCGACGTGGTCGGCATGTCCACGGTGCCGGAGGTAATCGTCGCCGTCCATGCAGGCATGCGCGTGCTGGGGCTCTCCGTGGTAACCGACTTGTGCCTGCCTGACGCCCTGAAGCCGGCCCAGATCGAAGAGATTTTAGCGGTTGCCGCCACGGCGGAACCCAAGCTCCGCAAATTGGTGCTGGGAATCCTATTGGCGGTGAAAGATTAGTTCAGTAGGTCCGCCTTGCCGAGGCGGATCTTTGGATTGCGGCACATTTTGCCAAGTCGCGTTGTTTCACAGTTCTTGTAGTGTTCACAACAGGTCCATTCCGGCAGAATGGACCTACTTTCCGACGCTCGATCCCCATCTCGGCGAAAGATTAGCTCGCCAGCGGCAACTGTTATCGAGCAGCGCCTTGGCTTGCATTTCATCCTCGAATACCCATTTGCCCCAAGCTAACCCCTAAAATTGCCCCTAGATTAGCCATTTTTGACGATCCGAGGGTTGCCTAGGGTTGGATCGCTGCCGACAATGGTTTTGAAACTCAGGTGGTCAAGGATCACATGGCATTCCCGGAATGCCCACGTTCAACAAAGGTGGAGAAGGAGCGAAAAGTATGACGGTGTCCAGATGGATGGTTTCGACCGCGATGGCCTCTGTTTTAGCACTCGGCGGCGCAATGGTAGGCCGGGCGGAGGAGAGCTCCCCCGCCCCTGCTCCGCCCAAGCCAGCCGCAGAGGCAAAACCGGCGGACGCCAAAGTCGCTCCCCAGGGGAAGCAGCCGAGCCCCTTGGACCCGGACATTGCCGAAGCCAAGCAGCGACTGGCCTCGATGGAAAAAGACATCAAGGACTATTCGTTCACGATGGTCAAGCGGGAACGCGTAGGCGACAAGCTGCTCGATCACGAGGCGATCTACACCAGAATCCGCCACAACCCCTTCAGCGTGTATATGTACTTCCTCACGCCTGCGGCGAAAAAAGGGCAGCAGGTGGTGTACATCGACGGACGCAATAACGGCAACCTCGTTGCCCAGCCGGTTGGCCTGGCCGGCAAGCTAGGCCCTTATCACCTGCCGACGACCGGCATGTTGGCCATGCAAGGCCAGCGCTATCCGATCACGGAGATCGGCTTCGTCAATCTCACCCGGCGGCTGATTGAAGCCGGCACCGATGGAGAGACGACGGACGGAGTCACGGTGAAGCACTATGACAACGTCAAGGTGAAGGCCGGCTCCGAGCCGCGCATCACGCGATTGACCGAGGTGACTCACCCTGTCAAACGGCCGCAAGATAAATACCACATCGCCCGGATTTACATCGACAAGGAACGGAACATACCGATCCGCTTTGAGTCCTACGATTTTCCCAAGACTCCCGGTGGGCAGCCTGAGCTACTTGAGGAATACACGTATGCCGACGTGAAGCTCAACAACGGCTATACGGACGCTGATTTCCAGATTCGATAATCAGAAGCCGTGAGCTCCGCCACTGCGGTACTGGTGCCACTGCTTCCAGACCGCCACGATCCGTTTTAAGAAAGTTGCCGCTCCCATGCGTCCGCCAAGCAGTGCCTTCCAGGCATCATTGCTGGGACAAGGCGCGCGTAAAGTCCACGGCGGCCCCCAACCGATCAAGCACATCCGAACGTAGCGTCCGCTCGCCGCTGAGAAATTCGTTGAGTTGCAACAGGCTGATGCCCGCCGCCGCCGCAATTTCGGCGAGTTCACGAGAACTGCGATGAATGGCCCGCCGCAGGTGGCCAGATACAGTCTCTTCAAGGCTGGCCTCGCGCAAGCGACCACCGAGCTTCATTAGATCGGGAAGTTCGGCTTCCGTTTCTTTTCGCGCCTGCTCCCAACGCGCCTGTAGCTCGGGTGTCATGGGAACGATTTTCCGCTCGTTCATGAACTCGACTCCTGTCCATCCGCAGGGACTTCGTAGGCAGTGACCGGGAGGATAGTCACATCGTCAATTTTCTCATACACGCAAATCACCCAGCGGCCGTCGGCGGTTTCGCCCCAGCAGCAAGGCCGGCCCGTACTGCGACTGTTCCCGCGGGCTTCCGGAAACCGGACGATTTGTTCGAAATCGTCCGGCGTGACTCCATGCTCACCTAGATGTATGATAATCTCTTCAGTCCAGAGAAACTCGTAGTACGCCACGCCAGAATTTCCTTTCATCGACTGATATTATTGTAATGCAGAGCGCGACACAATTACAGCCGTGCGAACTAACGGAGTCGGGTCCGGGATGCTCAGGAAAGAGCGAATAGCCCCGGGCGGGAAGGTTCTTATGCATCGCGCGAGTCTATCAACCAGTGGCACTCCGCGTCCTTCAGCTACTTCGATTGCACTGAAATATGCCTGGCGTTGGACACGGTTGTTCCTCATCGCCTATCTGGTCATACTGCTGGGCATGCTGTGGCTCGAAAACGCTCTGCTCTATTTTCCCAGGCCCTACGACGGCGGCACGCGCTGGCAGGTTGTCGAACCGAACGTGGAAGACGCCCAGTTTCAAGCGGCCGACGGCACACGGTTGCACGGTTGGTATTTTCACCATCCGAATCCCAAAGCCGTGGTGTTGTTTGCCCATGGCAATGCCGGCAATGTAGCCTATTGGTCGGAAGTGGGCCTCCAATGGCGACGCGACCTGGACGTGTCGATCCTGGTTTTCGACTACCGCGGCTACGGAAAGAGCGAAGGATCTCCCGGCGAGGCCGGCTTGCTGGCCGATGGCCGCGCCGCCAGGGCGTGGCTGGCCAAGCGGGCCGGTGTGGCCGAAGACCAGATCGTACTCTTTGGCCGTTCGATTGGTGGCGGCGTCATGGTCGATCTCGCCACCGACGGCGCACGCGGGCTGATCTTGGAGCGGACCTTCACCTCGATTCCAGATGCGGCGGCGTGCCACTATCCCTGGCTACCCGTGCGATGGTTGATGCGGAACCGATTTGATTCGCTCGCGAAGATCAAGAACTACCAAGGCCCGCTGCTGATGAGCCACGGTGATGCGGATACCATTGTGCCGATCGAATTGGGACGCCAATTGTTTGATGCGGCCAATGATCCCAAAGAATGGATCTCGGTGGCCGGTGGCGAGCACAACGACGAGCAGCCGAGAAGCTACTATGCGGCGGTGCAGCGGTTTCTCGCTGGCCTGCCAAAAGCGCCGGCTCCGTAATGTGTGCGGGTGCCTGGAGTAAGCAATAAACGGAAGGGTGCCTGGGGCAAGCGAGGCGCCGCCCCAGCGACTTGTGGGTACCTGGGTATGTCAAAGAGGATTCGTCCAAACCCGAGGAGTATTCGCACCGATGCAGCAGCAACTAGCAACCTGTGGGCTCCTGGCTCTGGCCGGCGCGGCAGGGACACTTTGTCGTTTCGGCCTAAGCGGGTTAGTGCTGCGCATCTTCGGCAACGCCTTTCCTTGGGGAACGCTTGCGGTCAATGCGCTCGGCTGCCTGCTATTCGGAATGCTCTGTCCCCAGCTTGAATCCCGGCTGATGCTCAGTCCGCAAGCGCGACTCGTCGCCCTGACGGGTTTCATGGGAGCCTTCACCACATTCTCGACCTTCGCCTTCGAAACTACCGAACAACTCCGCGAATCGGCCTGG
>JAIOPX010000444.1 GCA_021413705.1 Planctomycetota bacterium
GACGCAGCTTTCGAGCCAGCAGTTGTGGATTGCCCGGCCGGTGCCCGACCAACTCGGCTACCAGCAGCGGTTGCCGGTCAACTGGAACGAGATTACCCAACAGGGGATCCAGGCCACCAACTACCAGCTTCTGCCGGGGGACCGGCTCTATGTAGCGGCCAACAAGGCTACGGCCATCGACACGGCCGTGGGCAAGCTGGTCGCTCCGGTGGAACGGCTCTCCGGCGTGATCCTGTTGGGAACCAACGCTATTCGCAATCTCAACGGCTCGTTTAGCAGGGACTTCAACAACAACCAAGGGTTTTAGAAATCAGAGGAGATACCCGTGCGATTTCGAAGATTGGGACGAAATGCCCTCACACTGGGTTTGATATCCTTGGGATCCGCCGGCGTGGCAACGAGTGCCATGTCGGGTGAGCTCTTCCATCGAGTACACGCGTCTCCCTATGTGGAAGCGCCCGTTGAACCTGCGCCTCCAAATGCAGGTTACTATCCAACACAATGGAATCGTTGGGATTCTGAACAGGCTTATCTCCCCGGACTGCGCAAGCCGCAAGGCCCACCAGAAACTGCCCCGACGGGAGAGGAACTTCCCCAGCCCAATGGAGGCCTTGCACCTCCCCCTTTGGACAAGCCAAAACCCCGGCGTGAGGGAGACACCGCACCTCGTCCTCCGGCCACAGCACCCAAGCAAGTAGAACCTGCCCCGCTGCCTGGCGGTGGACCACTACCGCCATTGCCTGGGGCAAATCAACTTCCTGAACCGGCGCCGATGCCTGAGAAGGGCGTGTTGCCACCACCGGGCCAAACGCTTCCTGCCCCTGGTCCAGATATGTTAACGCCCCCGCCCCGAGTGGAATCCCCACCTCCGCAACCGAAAATCGAAAAACCGCGGGAACCGGAAATCATGCCGCCACCCATGGAGTTGCCTGCACCACAGTTGCCCAAGGAAGACAAGCCCAAGGCCCCTGAACCCATGGTGCCTGAGCCCAAAGAACCTGATCTCAAATTGCCTGAACCCAAGCAGCCCGAACCTCAAGAACCCAAGAAAGAACCCACAGACAATTTGTTCGAAGCACCGCCGCGCAGTGGTGGTGACAAGAATCAAAACAAAGGGGCTAGTTTGCCGGAGCGCCCCTCCATTCGCACAACCCAAGCGAAAGGTAAATGGGTAGCCATGGGAGCGAGTACACGGAACGAAAACGGCAGGCAGCAGGAAGTTGCTCCCGCAAGCGATATTGAGGAGACAACAACTCCGGCAACGGGCCGAGTGTTGGAACCTACTGCGGATGGACAACCGGCACGCTTGCCGGCTCACGATGAGGCGATACCCTTGTCTGGGGCGAATCGACGACCCGCTCGGGGGCAAGACGCTGCTGCCACGGGTTCAGCAACGGCCAGGTTCATGCCAGTGCATGATGCGGCAGTGCGCCCCGTGAGTTATACGGAGCCCGTCACGGAAGGAGTTCAACCGCTCTCCAACCCATTGCGTCGGCAGTAGGTCAATTCCTGAGAAATGATCAAAAGTAGCCAGACTCGTGAGAGTTCGGCCCCCGCGACTGACCGGAGACAGATCTCTTCGGCACCTTCGGGGTTCCACACAGGCTACTCGACGAATAACGAGGTGTTCGATACAACAAAGCCCAAGACAGTGAGATACAAGCGAATTTCGCGGACAAGCGGAAACGTCATGCACGAGGCCCAGTGGCCTGCGTATGATTCGGGAGCGATTGGGTCCGCGTCTTTCGCTTTTTTAATTCGATGTTAACCGATGAGATGAGCAACAGATGACAGAGAAAGTAGTAATCATTGGGAGTGGTCCATCCGGGTGGACTGCCGCGATTTATGCAGCTCGGGCTAACCTTGAGCCGCTGGTATTTGAAGGGTTGTCCAACGATGAGAATATGAGCGTTGGACGACCGCCGTTAGGGCAACTTTTCTTGACCACCGAGGTCGAAAATTTTCCGGGTTTTCCTTTTGGGCGGCTGGAATCCTTTCTTGATAGTGCAATTGGAAAGGAACTTTCCTACCTGCGATCGCCTACACCCAAGGATGACGAACACCATGCTGTTACTGGTCCCGATCTCATGCTGCTTATGAAGCAGCAAGCAATCAATTTTGGCACTCGCATCAAGGCCGAGGACATAGTCGACGTTCATTTCGACTCCTCGCCATTTCGCCTCATTACCAATAGCGGTGAAAGTGTCGTGTGCCATAGTGTCATTATCGCCACAGGCGCGAGAGCGAATTATCTCGGACTTGAATCGGAAGCAAAGTTTAAAAATCAGGGTGTCAGTGCTTGCGCCGTATGCGATGGCGCGCTACCCCGGTTCCGCAACAAGCCGCTGGTGGTAGTTGGCGGCGGCGATTCCGCAGTGGAGGAGGCAGACTATCTCAGCAAGTTCGCCAGCCGTGTCTATATGGTCCATCGGCGCGATGCCTTGCGAGCCTCGAAGATCATGCAGCAGCGGGCCCTGAATAATCCCAAGATCGAAGTGGTCTGGAACCATGGGCTGGTCGAAGTGTTGGGCGACGATAAGCAGGGAGTCACCCACGCGCGATTGGAAAACACCGTGGACAAATCGGAGAAAAAGGTTGACGCCAGCGGAGTGTTTCTGGCGATCGGGCACACGCCCAACACGGCCTTTCTCAAGGGCAAATTGCAGATGAATCCCAAGGGATACCTTGTCTGGACCAAGCCGCAGCGAACCTACACCAGCGTCGAAGGTGTATTTGCCGCGGGAGACGTGGCCGACGACTACTACCGGCAAGCCATTACCGCGGCTGGCACAGGCTGCATGGCAGCCTTGGACGCGGAACGCTATCTGGCGGCCAAGGGACTGTAGGGCATTTCCATGCAACGCATCCTCGTTCGCGACGCCCGCAACGCTGCTGCCATCGGACAGCAACGTCGCATCAGCGGTTGGGTGCGCACTCGGCGCGACTCCAAGGGAGGCTTCAGTTTCATTGAGCTAAACGACGGCACGTCGCTGGCCAATCTCCAGATCGTGGCCGACGCCTCGCTGACCAACTACGAATCGGAAATCAAGCGACTTGCCCCGGGTTGTAGCCTGTCGGCTGAAGGAGAGATCAAGTCCTCCGGCGGCAAGGGGCAGGCAACGGAGTTGCACGCCAGCCGAATTGTGGTTCATGGCTGGGCAGATCCTGAAACCTATCCGCTCCAGAAAAAGCACCATAGCTTCGAGAAGCTGCGCGAATGGGCCCACCTGCGGCCGCGCACCAATACACTCGGCGCGGTTGCTCGAGTACGGAACTGCGCCAGCCGCTCGATTCACAATTACTTCCAGGAGCAGGACTTTCTCTACGTCCACACGCCGATCATCACCGCCAGCGACTGCGAGGGGGCGGGCGAGATGTTCAAAGTCACGACGCTCGACCTGGAGGCTCTGGCCAAGCAATCTAGGCCACCCGACTACGCACTCGACTTCTTCGAGCGGCCGGCGTTCCTGACCGTCAGCGGGCAACTCGAAGCGGAAACCTACGCCACCGCGCTTGGCCGCGTTTACACGTTTGGTCCAACATTTCGGGCGGAGAATTCCAACACGTCGCGGCATCTGGCCGAGTTCTGGATGGTCGAACCGGAAGTGGCCTTCAACGAACTTCCAGAGAACATGGAACTGGCCGAGGGGCTGATCAAACGAATCTTTCGTGACGTGCTGGATCGTTGCGGCGAGGACATTGCCTTCTTCAATGAGCGGATCGACAACACCGTGTTGGCGACTTTGACAGGGATCGTCGAGAGCCCGTTTGAGCGAATCACTTATACCGACGCGATGGCGTTGCTGGAAAGCTCTGGCCGAAAGTTCGACTACCAGCCTTCCTGGGGTCAGGACTTGCAGGCCGAACACGAGCGCTATCTGACCGAAGAGGCGATCAAACGCCCCGTCATCGTGTACGACTATCCACGCGGCATCAAGCCGTTTTACATGCGAGTCAATGAAGACGGCCGCACCGTGCGGGCGATGGATGTGTTGGTCCCCAAAGTGGGTGAGATCATCGGCGGCAGTCAACGCGAGGAGCGGCTCGATGTACTCACTCAGCGGATGGGAGAGCAGGGGCTCAATCCAGATGCCTACTGGTGGTATCTCGACCTGCGGCGATTCGGCACGGTGCCGCACGCAGGTTTTGGCCTGGGTTTGGAGCGAGTCGTGCAGTTCATGACCGGCATGGCCAACATCCGCGACGTGATCCCGTTTCCTCGGACGCCGGGAAACGCGGAGTTTTGAGTAGGGGTGAAACCCTTCTCGTAGCCGGAGTCGTGAGACTTCGGACTCGAACTGAAGTCTCACGACTTCAGCTACGGCACGACGTTCAGGCTACTTAACTTTCACCGTACCCGCGCAGATCGGGGCGATACGATCCAGGCCGATGGCCTCGGCCACTTCCGAGCTGCAGCGCCAACCCAGCAGGACATGATAATCCGGCGTGCTGTATAAGTAGAGCACGTAAACGCCGGGATAGATTTTGTATCTGCCCACCTTATCTTCATAGGTCACCCAGTATTGCTCGCCGGTGGCCTTGATGCGTCTCCAGGTCATCGTTCCTCCGTCGGGCGTGGGAGGCAACGGTTCGACCGTTTCCCATGCCGTCACGTCCTTCTTCCCAAACTGCTTGACGAGCTTGTCGCGAATTTGCTTTTCCATCTCTTGAGCCGAAAGGGGCTTTTTGTCCTTGGCGTTGCTCGTATTCAAAGCGACATACAAGTAGTAGGGCTTCGTAACCATGTCCAACGATTGAGTGCCGCGTACCTGGGTGAAACCTTCATAGGTCCGTTGGTGCCCCGGCAGCTTGAGGAAGGGGGGCTGCACACGGTAGGGATCGACCACGTCGTTGGGGCGGCGAGGGTCGGGTGTCAACATCGTCATCGGGTTGAGCGAGTTCGCTTCCCCGGTTCGAAAGATTTTGGGAATGCGCAAGGAGAGAGATGGCGACGGGAAGTCTTCAACGGGCTTGTCCCACAGCGGTCGAAACGGCGTTTCGAGCTGCAAGTATTTCAAAGTGGCGGAATGCCGATCCTCATAGGCGCTCGTGCCGCAGCCGGCAAAGGCCATTGTGGCTAAGAGGGCGAGTGACCAATGTTTTAAGTGGCAGGGAAATGGATTACGCATGACCAAGATAAATTACAAGGAATGGAATTGAAGGCAAAGCAGCTTGCCCCGCGATTCGATTCTCCCCACCCTGGAGGCCAACGTCAACCGGAAGTAGGCGAAGTAGCCCTCACCTGCCGGGCGTGGGCTTTGGCGAGTTGAGGCGCAATGGAGTGAAATAGGCCGAATCGAAAGCGTGGTCCGGTATCGGCTACCCAGGCACCTTCCCCGGCGCGCCGGGACTTACAGCCGGCAGAAGGAGCCTACTGCGCCGATTGCTTTCGCAGTTTTTCCCGCTATTATGGCGGTTCTGTCTCAGCAAGTACTGAAACTGGAGCATCTCTGATGGACACCTACGCGATACCGGAAAAAGTGAAACCCGCTAAGGCTGGCAAGAAGCAAGTCTTGCTGGTGGCCAACGGCGACTTGCGTCTCACCGCCAATCAGCGCTGCTGGGCGGCCCAGCAAGAGATGGAGGCCGAACTGACCAAGGCGGTTGCCGAAGCTGGCCACGAACTGGTTCGCGCCCATCAGTTCAAGCCCGCCGAGCAACACGGATTTATCGGTTCGCAAAAGGAAGGGATGCAGGTGTTCGCCAGCATCGATCCCGATGCTCCGTTGATCGTGGCCGAAGCGGTCTGGCAATACTCGCATCACATCCTACATGGCCTGATCACGCATCGCGGCCCGATCCTGACCGTGGCCAATTGGTCGGGTACCTGGCCGGGGCTCGTGGGCATGCTCAATCTCAATGGTTCGCTAACCAAGGCCCGCACCAAGTACTCCAGCCTGTGGACTGAAAACTTCACTGCCAAACCGTTTGTGAAAAATCTCAATAGGTGGCTCAAGAAGGGTTCGGTCAGTCACCCGACCGACCATGTCGTGCGGCTCAAAGACGTAAAAATCCCGTCGAACGAGCGGAAACTCGGCGAAGCGCTGGCCTCGCAACTGCAACGCGACAAGGCGATCATGGGTGTTTTTGACGAAGGCTGCATGGGCATGTTCAATGCCATCATTCCCGATCACCTGCTCAATCCCACCGGGGTCTACAAGGAACGACTCAGCCAATCGGCGTTGTACTATGAAACGACGCGAGTCAGCGATGATGAAGCCCGGGCCGTCCGTCGCTGGATGGAAGAGCGAGGGATGAAGTTCCGCACTGGCACGGTGCATGAGCAGGATCTCACTGATCAGCAGTTGCTCTTGCAGTGCAAAATGTACATCGCCGCCGTGCGCATCGCCGACGATTACGGCTGTCACACGATTGGCATTCAGTATCAACAGGGCCTCAAAGACCTGCTGCCGGCCAGCGACCTCGTGGAAGGGACGCTCAATAACGGCGACCGTCCGCCGGTGCGCAGCCGCGACGGCAGCCGCGTGCTCTATGAAGGAGAGCCCGTCCCCCATTTCAATGAAGTAGACGAATGTGCCGGGCTCGACGGCCTGATGACCTATCGCCTTCACAAAGCGATGGGACAGCCGGTCGAAAACACGCTCCATGATCTTCGCTGGGGCGATTGGGATCCTACTGGCACCGTCGAGGACTATGTCTGGGTGTTCCTCATCAGCGGCTCCGCCCCCCCGGCTCACTTTGTCGATGGTTGGGCAGGAGCCAGCAGCGAGCGGCAGCCGGCCATGTATTTCCCTTCCGGCGGCGGCACGCTCAAAGGCATTTCCAAGCCGGGCGAGATTGTTTGGTCGCGCGTCTACGTGGCCGATGGCAAGTTGAAAATGGACATCGGCCGGGCAGGCGTTGTCGAGTTGCCGGCCGAAGAAACGGAGCGCCGCTGGCAGGCCACCACGCCGCAGTGGCCGATCATGCACGCCGTGACCTATGGCGTCTCCCGCGATCAAATGATGGCCCGTCACAAAAGCAACCATATCCAGGTGGCCTACGCCAATAGCGCCGCCGAAGCGGACAATGCCGCGTTGGCCAAGGCTGCGATGGCCGACGCGCTGGGCTTGGAAGTGGCCCTGTGCGGCACGCGCAACAAGAAGGGAAAATCCTGGTAGCCCATGAATAAAGCCTTCGTTCGCGAACCTGATGTGACGGCCGACTATTGTCCGCGCTGTGGATCGGCTGGCGATT
Source organism: Planctomycetota bacterium (assembly GCA_021413705.1). Lineage (GTDB taxonomy): Bacteria > Planctomycetota > Planctomycetia > Pirellulales > UBA7805 > JAIOPX01. The sequence continues at coordinate 7,198 of JAIOPX010000444.1, forward strand.
CGGTTGGCGAGATGACGCTGGCGGTTCACTTGTCGGAGCAGCAGCGGCGAAATCTGGCGGTGCCGGCTTGCTTTTGTCCGGTTCCCAGTTGCGAAGTGGCCTACTTCGACACGTTCGAACGATTTGTGTTGGCGGCCGACCTGGCTAAGCCTGTCTATCCCAAGAATCCCGATGCGCCGATCTGTGCTTGTTTTGGTCTGACCTCCGACGACATCGACCTGGACATCGCCGAAGGTGGCGTCACGCGCGTTCGCGCGGCGATCGAGAAGGCCAAGTCGCCGGAAGCCCGCTGCGCCGAATTGGCTCCCAACGGCCGCTCATGCGTGGCGCTGGTGCAGCGCTACTACATGCAACGCTCAGGCAAGTGACCAATGTCGAAGCAAGAGTGAATTACTCGTTGCCCGGATTATCTTCCTTCATCCGCTCAATTTGCTCAGTCAAACGGCGCAGTTCTTGTTGAATGCGCTCCATCCGAACCTTCACTTCTTGCGGGTCGCGCGGGCGATCTCCGCCGCGGCCTTCTTCGCCTCGGGGCGGTCGGCCTTCACGCGGGCCATCGCCGCGCGGCGGACCGTCGCCACGACGTGGCGGCGGGCCAGGGCGGCGCTCCCCATCGGGACCGCCTGCACCACCAGGGCCTCCTCCATTAGGGCCGGGACCACCTGAGCCACCTGCTTGGTCAGAACCCCCTGGGCCACCGGGTCCGCCAGGGCCAGCTCCGTCGCGTCCTCGCGGCGGGCCACCTTCAGGTCGTCTTTCTTCTTGTGGAATCTGCTTCCCGAGTTCGCGGACTTTTTTTGCTTCTTCTGGAAAACCCGCTCGTTCGAGCATTTCAGCCGCCCGTCTCACATTGCCCATCCGATCGCCCCCTGGACCGCCTCGTCTGCCTTCAGGACCACGGCGCATCCCGCCTGGGCCACCAGGGCCGCCGCCGGGACCTCCAAACTCGCCGGGGCCGCCACCCGGTCCACCCGGACCGCCAGGACCACGACCTTCCGGTCCACCAGGACCGCCACCTTCAGGACCACGCCCCTCTGGCCCTCGTCCCTCTGGCCCTCGTCCTTCCGGTCCCCCAGGCCCACGTCCTTCAGGCCCACCCTCTGGCCCACGTTCACGACGCGGCCCGCCTGGGCCACCTTGTCCTCCAGGTCCGCCGAAAGGATGGCGCGGCATCTGGGCCTGAAACTGTTTGCGCATCTCATCGAGTTGCTCGCGCACTTTGGCTGCTTCATCTTTCTTGCCTGCCTCTTCCAACTCACGCAACTGACGATAGAGCTGTCCCGCTTTTTCGAATTGCTCGCGGAACTGGCGCATCTTTTCCGGGTCGGGGCGCTGGCCACGGGGGCCGCGTGGAGGAGGACCATCGCCCGGGGAGGCATCTCCAGGTGGCGGGCCATCACCGGGGGGCGGACCATCGGGGCGGCCTTCGCGCGGCGGCGGACCACCTTCACCACGGGCGGGCCGATCGGCTAGGCGCGGTTCACCCTCGGAGCCGTCCTCGCGATCGACCGCTCGCAGCACTTTGCGGGCCTGCTCGGCAAGCTCGCGGGCTTCGGCCTCATTCCCATCAGCGGCCGCGCGTTCGGCACGTTCAATGAGCTGACGCGCTTGATCGGCCGAGTCCTCTGCCGTGCCGGTCGCCGACCAAACCCCCAAACCCAGGGCGGCCGCCGTCAGCGTCGCCAACCAGGTGCTGCCATAATGTCGCATGTGTTCATCTCCGTGCCGTTGAAAAGGGATGTGCCCCGCGGCAGTCAGCCGCCTCAAAGTGTGCTACCTGAATAGAACCCCATGGAACGACGGAAGTTCCGCGTTCAGAGGCCCGGAATTCAGGGAGTGAATTCCCACCTCCTGAAAATGCCCACTCAGGCATCCCACGCCGAGCTAACAAACCGCTGCTAAGCCAACGGTGTTGCCCCCGTTGGAGGCTTCTGTCTAGCATCCACTACACTAGCAGATAAGTGGTTGCTTTCAAAGCAAATGCCTGGAAATCCCTGGTGCGATTGCTCTGTCTGAAATGCAGGGCACAAGCGTCTGAAAACCAGCCCTCGCAAATTTCTTGTGGCTGCCTGAAAAAGCCCGGCACGGAATGTTTCCGCAAGAGAAGGTTTGTTGCGGATACCTTACAGGATGGCCTCGTATCTCCGGAAGGCAAAGACACTGCGGCTCACTGCACCGCCTGCAGCTTGGCCTTGAACGCCGCCACGGCGGCTTTGGCCCGGGGGTCGGGTTGGCCGGCCAGAAGAGCCAGCGCCGTCTGCCGCACCGGCTCGCTTGAATCGCCCAGCGCCGCGATCAATGAATCGATCCCTTCGACCGGAGTGTGCTGCAACACTTGCACGGCCAGCAGACGCAATTGATCGTCCACGTCCTTGAGCGCCACGGCCAGCGCGGGGACCGCTTTAGGCGTGGGAATCGTCTGGAATCGCGTGGCTGCCAAACGGCGAACCTCGACGTCGGGATTCGACTGCAATGCCGCAATCATCGCGGCCTCCGCTGCTTCATCCTTTCGAGCGCCAAGCACCGTCGCCGCGGCCAGCCGCACCTCCGGGATGGGGTCAGCCAAAGCCTCGGCGATCAAGGCGCTTGCCCGGGCGCCTTCGATCCGTGCAAGCGCCTGAATCGCACGGACGCGCAGCGCATCCTCTTCATCTTTAGCTGCCACGCCCAGCAGTTCCAAGGCTGACGGAGTCGGTATCTGTGCGAATCTCAATACTGCATGCAGGCGAACATCGGGCCGGGGACTCGACGTGAGCGCCTTGAGCATCAGGTCGGCGGCTGCCGGCTCCGGACGACCTATGATCGTCTCCAGGGCGACGCGCCGCACCAGATCGTCCGGATCTTCTATAGCCTGTGCCACCACCGGGGTGACCGCCGAATCGTGTACCAGCGCCAAGGCCCTCAGCGCCGCGACTCTCGATACTTGTTCTGGCATCGCCACGACCTTCCCCAACCCGTCGATCGCGCGCGGCGACGGCGTACGCGTAAAGCGCGCTATCGCATGCTCGCGGATCTGCCAATCTGCGTGGCCCAGCAAGGAAATTGCCGCATCATCGCCCGGCGGGCCGGGTACCACGCAGAGGAGTGAAGCCGCCGTCATGCGAACGGTGGGGACCGGATCGCTCATCAGGGGAGCGATGAGCGCAACCGCGTCGGCGGCAGGCAGGCGAGAGAGTGCATACAATGCGATTGCGCGCAGCTCAGGGTCGGGGCTGCGGACGAGGTCGCGCGCAATGGCCATCGCCGCCGGCGAAGGAGGATTGCGTTGCAGGCACGACGGCGCTACGGCGCGCCGCACGAACACATCGGGATGCGATACCACTGCCTGCAACATTGCCTGTTCGGCCGCAGGGTCGGTATTCTGGCTCAGCCGCAGTGCCGCGGCGCCGCGCACGCTGGCTTTCGGATCGCTGAGCAACTTGACCAGCACCGGCACCGCCGCAGCACCGGCGACCTTGGCTTCGGCGGGCAAAAGCGCTTCGTCGTTGACCTTGTTCGGGTCGAGTCCGCGCAATTGGTACGAGGCGTGCCGCACCTGAAAGGCCGGATCGTCGCCGGCGGCTTCCACCAGCCCCTTCGCCTCCGGCGTGGCGATCTGCCACAGCGAAACCACCGCAATGGCGCGTACCGGGTCGTCCCGGTCTTTAAGGCACAACTTGTGAAACTCCATCATCTTCGCCGACGTTTGTGCATAGCGCGGAAAACGACCGGACGCCAACTGCCGCACCAGCAAGTTGGGGCTCTGCATCAACCGCATCATGACCGCGTCCGCGTCGGGGTGCGGATCGCCCCGCAGCACGCCCGCGGCGACCGCCTGGACGCGCGGGATCGGATCATCGATCATTTGCAGCATCAGGGAGAACGTCTCCGCCCAGGGGGGCTTGGTCAGCTCGTCGAGAGCCGCCGCCCGTGTCTGGCCTTGCTCAATCGCTTGCTGCACTTTTGCCATTCGCACGCCGAGAAGCCCTCCCGCCGCGTCGAACCGAACTGTGGCGCTGGGATCTTTGACCGCCTCGCGCAGCGCAGGCAACACGCGGGGGGTCGCAAATGCCGGCGTCGTGAACCGTCGCCAGGCGAGTTGACGTAGCTCCAGGTCAGGCCTTGAGGCCAAGACGGACAACATCACGTCATCAGCCGTCTTGCCCGGTCGATTCCAGAATATCGCAGCGGCATTGTACTGTGCGCTGGGATCCTTCGAGTTGTACATCTCCAAGAGCAGAGTATCGATCTCCTCTCCCGGGAGTTTGGCCAACACCCCAGAGGCGGTGCGCCGCAACGCGTCATCGGGGCTCTGCATGACCAAACGAAGTGCCGGCAGTATCTTGGGGTTCGGAAGCGTTAAGAACCTCAACAGTGCCGTGCGTCGCACGATGAGATCGGGATGCGTCGTCAATGCCTCCAGCATGGCCGCTTCGGCCGCGGGTTGCTTGTTGGTTGATAGTGCCGTGGCGGCGCTGTGCCGCACTCCCGGCTCCGGATCTGCCAGCGTGCGCGCGAGCAAGGCAATAGCGTCTGGATTGGCCATGTTCGTCAGGCCGGCCACGGCTGCCAGTCGCAATGTATCGTCGCTGTCTTTGAGAAGCTTGTCGTGGGCCGCGACGATGGCGGGATCTCCCCGGCCAGCGAGCTGCTGCACAATCTGCAAGCGCAGCGCGGCGTCGGAATGTTCAATCATCGCCCGGCTCAGCGTGGTCCAGGTCAACTCGGTATCAAACGACATCAGCGACTGCGCGGCCAGTCGGCGAACTGCTGGGTCGGAATCGGCCAGCTTCTTGACCAAGGCCTCGTTGATAAACGACGGCCCGCCGCTATTGTATTTTCCCATCGCCTGGGTCGCCGCTCTGCGAATCTCGACATTGGTGTCGTCGAGCGCTCGCACCAACGCGAATGAGTCAAAGGGATCCCACTGTTGTCCGGCTGCGGTGATGGCTTGCAGCCGCGCTGCAGGATCCGTCGAGCGCATGGCGGCTGTCAACTTACTCTCGGGATCAGATTTCTTGCTCTGTTTGGCCTCGAACTGCAAATTCCACCAGGTTATCTCCTGCGCCGGCTCACCGGGGACAAAGGCCACTTCCAGCTTTCGCTTCTCGCCGTGCGAGTCGGTAAGGGGCACATACATCGGCCACTCCGAGTCGCCAATGCCAATCGACGCCTTGGCGGCCTGTTGGCCATCGATGGTAACAATGATCTGTCCTGCTTTGGCCACGACGTTGTCAGGGCGAACGTGAACCATCAACCAGCGATCGTCGGCCCCGACCTTTGCCTCGCGCGTCAGACGCATTGCTCCCCGCGAGGCAAACAGCCCCTTCGAGGGGACCGGATTACTTGGATTTGTCAGATCCCAGGCCTCTTTGTGTTGCGCGGTGCTACCCGGGCTGCGATGGATCTGCCAACCCAACCATAGTTCGGTCTCGACGGGTTTGGCGACTTTGGGATCGGCTTCGGGATCTTTCGCCTTGGGGGTGTTTGCGACCTTGGTTTCCGATCCCTTGGCAGCGGACGGAGTCTTGTCCGGAGAACTGCTCGTGGACTGCACCTGGGCGGTTGTCGCAGGAGATGGCTGCTCGGTTTTCTTGGCAGATTTCGCGGGGATGGGTGGTGATTCGCTGGGCCGCAGCAGACCATACAGCAAACCCACAGCGCCTAGCACGAGGATTGCGTAAATGGCGAGTTCCGCTTTGCGTCGCAACGAGCGCGGATCGCGCGGCGCGGACGTAGGAGGCTTGCCGCTCGACTCAGCTTCAGCCAGGGGCGCACTTGCCGGCTGGGCAGCCAGCGCCGCTTCGGCCTCTGCGAGAAACCGCTCCACCGCCTCAACCCCACCGACGGTTGCGAACAGGGTCGGGCCGGCTTGCAAGCGAGCGCGCACGCCCGCCACTTCGTCGGCCGTCAACTCGGCCGGCTTCTTATTCCGCAGCAGGTCGAAAGCGGCCAGCAGCGTCAGGCTGGGAGGGGTGGGTTCGTTCAAGTGGCGGGCCGTCGTATACATAGCCCCGGGCTCTGCCCGGGGGCAAGCTGCCCGGGGGCAAGCCGTTGGGTACGGCCTCTTAACTGCGCATTGAAAGCAGCTTTAAAGGCCGTACTCCAACTCTAAACATGGAAGGTGGTCTCGTCCATGCATCAGGTTGGAGAAACCCCAAGAGATAACGTGTCGAACCGGGACGGTGACACCCGAAATCTCGAAAGATTTTGGCGGCTCGCAGTATGTCATGCCGCTGAAACGAGTTGCGCTGCTCCAAATGATGTTTTTAGCTTGACCCATGCGACGAAGAGGTTCCTGTTGTTATGCCGCGCTACAGCGCAATCCGGTCGTGCGGAGCCCACACCGCTGCCCGATGGTGCCCGCCCGCCGTTACCGTACTGACGGGTGGCTTGTGTTAGAATTACAACATGGATTCTGACCGCGTTTTCGACTGTCTCAACCGGCATAGGGAAGCCAGACCATGCGTCTTGATGATTCCCGTGACCAACCGGTCCCGACCGCTGAGGTCGACAACTTCCTGATCGAGCGCGAAGAGGCCAAGCGCGAGCGCATGGTTGATCCCAAATTGCGCTGGCAAGTTCTGCAACAGGCCATCGCATGGGGAGAGCAGCAGAAGACAGTCCGCCGTAACACTCGCGAAGAATGCCTGCGGCGGCAGGCGATCTTACTGGCTGGCCTGGGGAAGGACGCGGTGCCGCCAGTTTCCGAACGCTCAGGTACTGAACACTGAGTACTTGGTACTGTGTACTCAGCACGCCCCGCCTTTCCAACTTGGCAGGAGCAGTCCAGGTCGCGCCAGGAGCCTCCAACAAAAAAGGGCCGCCGCGGGCCTTTGCAAGCCCGCGACGGCCCTCGCCAATGTTACCCCGCGCCAGACCGACCGGCGCGAAGCTCGCTACTTTTGCTCACGCGGACCTGTGGAGCGCGCTATCTGCTCTCGCCATTCCACATTCCTCATCTCTTCTGCTGCCGCTCGTAGGCCCGCTGGCGAAGTTCCTTCATGAGGGCCCATTGGGCCGGCTGTGAGACCTTGGTATGACGGAGATCGACGAATTCCAGTTTCGGCAGGTCGCGCAGATGCGTCAAGCCCGCGTCAGTAATCGGCACTCCCACCAGGGACAGACTCTTCAGGCGCCGCGCCTTTTTTACATGTGCCAGACCGGAGTCCGTGATTTTTGTGGACGAGAGATCAAGCGCGCAGATGTTCTCCGGCAACGGCAGCGTCGAGAGCGTTTCATCGGTAATGGAGGATTTGGCGAGGTTGACCTTCAGTTCCACATCGCCGCCGAGTTTGGCCGTCTGCTGCTCGTAAATTTTAAGTTGCGTGTCCAGCGCGGTGGTATCAGGTTCGCTGACATCACTGGCTCTGACGCCACTGGAAGCGCTGATCCCGCTTCCGCACCCGGCCAGACAAGACAGAAGGCACAGGGCAGATGCCAAAAGTAGCAGGGAAGTCAAATATTCCAATCGCTTGCTCATTTCTGACTCCTGACTCCTGACTCCTGACTCCTGACTCCTGACTCCTGACTCCTGACTCCTGACTCCTGACTCCTGACTCCTGACCCCTGACTCCTGACCCCTGACCCCTGACTCCTGACCCCTGACCCCAGACCCCAGACCCCTACTGCGCCAGCCGCAGGCCCGTGAAGTTCGTTTCCAAGCTGAGCAGTGCTAATGATGTAACGGCCAACCGACCGCCAAACAATTGTTCGTGGCTGTTCGTCTGCACCGCAAAGCTGCCGCGCTCGTGTCCAACCTGACTCTGTATGGCAAAGAGCTGGGCCTGGAGGGCCTGGTTCCAGGTGTTCCACTGCGCCCCGCCGGCAAAATACCGCAAATGCGTGCCGTGCATGTTGCCATACAAAGCCGCGTAGGTGGTGAGTGAAGCCGGCTGAGTGACGGAATCGACGAATTGTCGGATCGCCAGGTGCTGCGGCGCGACGCCCAGATAGACCTGGCAAATCAGCCCTTGATTGGTGCTTTCATTGCGATAACCGTCCCCATCGTTCCGGTAATAGGCATACCGACTACAGATCGTCACACCGCTATGGCTGACAGGCCAGATTCCGGCCCAATCGAGGTACGCCTTGGCATGATCCAGCGTGGCCTGCGGCACGGGGATCCCCGCGCGAGCCGACACGCGCAACGCCGCCACGGCCCAGCTATGGTGCGACGTGTCTCCAAACGGCCAGCCATAGCCCCACCCATACAGGCTCGACCCTAGCGCATGCATTTCGGTGGCCACTGTGTGGCTCACGGCCCTTTCAACGCAGGTCCTCAGCGCCGCCAGGTCCACTGTGCAACCGCCCGATCCCGAGCTGGAGTTTGGGCACTGCTGATCGGCGGCCAGCTTCATGTTCTCATAGGCCTCGGCCACCGCGAGGTGGCAGATCAAGTGCGTATAGGTGGCCTGCCACCCGGCATTGACTTCAAAGTTTCCATTAGGCCACTGCATGGCCATCAGAAAATTGACTCCTTTGCAAACTTGCTCGCGATGCGGTCCCTTGGTCGGTGAGCTGCCGCTGCCAATCAAAGGCAACAACGCCATCGCCGTGGCCACATTTCCATTGAGCGTGCCGAACTGGTTGCTGGAACCATCAGGGGTACATTGGCCAAGGCAATCCGGATGCGTCGATGCGGCGAACGACCAGCTTCCGTCGTCGAATTGATGCCGCACCAGCCAATCCAGCCCGGCGGCCACCTGTTGCGGGACGCCCGGAGGCTGACAGGGATCCGGCGGCGGCGTATAGGAGTCGTCGTTGTAGATCGTGATCGTGGCCGGGCTGCCGGCGGACAGTTGCGCACAGGCCGTGCCGCCGAATGTCGGATTGAGCAGCTCGGCGCGGAATGTCTCGTTCGGCTCGCTCGTGTTGTCCCCCACAATGTTGACGGTCGCTGTCTTGCTGGTCTGCCCGGCCGTGAACGTGACGTTTTGACTGAGTGCCTGATAGTCGTTGTTGGCAACGGTGGCCGACTCATCCGCTGCAACCACCTGGACGGTGACGGTCTGGCTGGCCGCCTGGCTGAGCGTAACCGTCAGTGTCACCGGCGTCGTCTGACCGGCGGCCCCTTCGTTGACTCCGCCGTTGCCTGCGGCGGCGATGCTCACCGTGATCGTGCCCGACAAGCCGGGGCATGGCGGGGGCGGTCCGGTCATCGTGCCGCTGCTAGTAGTTCCGGCCGTGCTGGAAGGCGGCATCAGGCTCACGTCGCGCGTGCAGCCCGGTTTGATGAGCGCGAAATCGCGAGTGGGACGCCACAGCCGATCGTGAATGTCGCAGATGCGTGGGTCGATCTCGGCTGGATTTCTGCGCTGGACGCTGCCATCGGTCAGCAGCACATGGAGGCTGCCACGATGGCGCGGGGCGACATGGGCAGCCCAGTTGTCCGTACTCTGTGGGCCGACGACATTGGCCACGGCCAGCCTGTAATCGAGCGCGACGATCTTGTGGCTATCGCCGCTTTGGAAACGAAAAGCGCGCGAGTTGATGCCGTAGCTAGGTTCCGCCGTCTTAGCCCCCGGCGAGCCGCCGGGGGTTGGCATGTCGTCCGGGCACCGCAAGATCATACCGGCGTCATCCAGATACGGTGCGAGCTTCACCGTCCACTGCGCCGGCGAGGCCGTCACGCGCGCCATGTCGGCCTTCGTCAGCGACGCGCCGATCTGTTCAAGCTGCCGCGCACACTGCGCGGCCCGCGCCGACGCCCGCGATGCGCTGATCGCCGGCAGCAGCAGCGCGATGAGAATCACGATGACGGCGATCACCACCAGCAATTCGACTAACGAAAATCCACGGCGCCATAATGGATGATGGATGGAGGATGGTGTATCGGGCGCGAGTCGCCTGAAGGCATGGTCCATAGCACGATTTCTCCCCCTCAAGTCAATTTCTCGGTTCCCCGCGTCAGCGGTGCATGGTATAATCTCAACATGGCGATGAAACTCGAATATGCACATATTGAGAAGCCGACGGATGGACCGGCCCGGCTGCAGCGGATGCCGCGCATTCGTGTTGCGCAAATTGCTATGGACTACTTGGCCTATGGCTTCTCTCCTGACGAAATGTGCCGTCAGCATCCCTACTTGAGACTTGCCGAAGCGCACGCCGCAATGGCTTATTACTTTGACCATCAAGGCGAGATCGACGAAGAAATCCGCCAGGAGCTTGACCAGGCGACTCGTGACCGAAATACTCGCGATCGGTCCCCTTTCTATGTGCGAATGAAAGCTCGGGGATTGTTGTAGACCGGGCATTTTCCGATGGCCACTCCGCTGTACATGGATGTGCATATTCATCAGGCCATCACCGATGCGCTGCGACGCCGGGGAGTCGACGTGCTCACGGCCATCGAAGACGACGCGGACCAACTGCCGGATGACGCATTGCTGGCCCGCGCCACGGCGTTGGGACGTGTCTTGTTTACGCACGACATCCGTTTCCAAGCGCTGGCTGAAGACTGGCAGCGGCTGGGACGGTCGTTTTCCGGGTTGCTCTTCGGCCATCAGTTGCACGGTACGATTGGGCAATACGTTAAGGATCTGGAATTAGTCGCCCAGGCATCCGAGCCAAGCGAATGGACGGACATCGTAGAGCGCCTGCCGTTTTGATGGAGAGACCCAGATTGGTGGCTGTCGCCTTTTCCCCCTTGGAAAAAGGGCCGCCGCGGGCCTCGGTAAGCCCGCGACGGCCCAGCCAATGTTACCCCGCGCCAGACCGACCGGCGCGAAGCTCGCTACTTTTACTCACGCGGACCCGTGGAGCCCGCTATCGGCTGTTTTCATTCCACAATCCGCATTCCACATTCCGCATTTCCTCTCACTTCCGCCGCCGCCAAGCGACCAGCCCCAGCCCGGCTAGGCCCAGCCCGGCCAGAACGAATGTGCTCGGCTCGGGGACGGCTTCCTGCTGCAGGTCGTATCGGACATTATCGACGTACCAGGCATCATTCAGAGTTCCGCTGAACGTAACCTGCGTGAACGGTGTACTCGACTTGAAGCCAAAGAAGCCGTCCGCTGAAAGAACTTGCGACTCACTGCCCGTGTTGTTCGTGGTCACAAGTAGGGTCGAGCCAACACCCAAGACATCAAATCCGAACCCGGTGATCGGAAAATCGAAGGTCAAGACTGTCGTTCCGCCGGCAGGCCCCGTTTGAACTCCAAGAACGGGATAAACCAGAGGCGCAGGGGGGAACGCAAAACTGCCAATCTGATGGTTAGTTGTCGCCGACCCAGTTCCAAACGAGACTGTGAAATCGCCAACGTCCTTGGGACCATTGGTGCCGTAGTCATGCGAGTCACCGAGGAAGGTCTCGGGCGAATTCGGGTGTTCTGTTACGGCCGCCTGCCAGCCGCTCAGGTTGCCGTTGTAGTTTGTCAGCGCGCCCCATGCAGTGGCGCTGCCGGCCAATACCAGAACTGCGAACGTGGAAACCAGAGAAATCGAGCGAAGAGTTTCGATTCGGGATAACATTGGCTCACCTTATTGGGTTGGAGCGTGTGTCCTTCGCCTCGCGACCGGGAACAACCCGGCGGGGGCGGAGAACGGATTCAGTTCAGATTTCAAATGGGAACTTTCAGATTGACGAGACGGAGTTGGCGATAAGCGTTACTCCAAGGGAGAGGGAAGTCTATTTCTCCGAAATCACTTCGATCCGGATGTTGTCGAGCCTGAACACGGCCCCCGGTGTGGCGGGCGTCACCGCCGGGTAGCCGAAGATCACAAACTTTGGCGGCTTGGTCCAATCGAACTTGGGGACCGCGGTTTGATAATCGCCGTCGCGAACCCAGCCCTCCGCACCCTGCCACACTGAGCGTTCCACGCGGGCCTCGCTCGGTATCCCAGCCTTCACGCCAATCAGGATTCGGACGTGATAGTAGCGAAGCCAGGCCCACTCAATAGCCGGCGTGGCCGCGTCGGCATTGCGCCAGAACTCCAAGCCTGCGGCGTGCCCCACCTCGTTGGCAAAGGCAAGCGAAGGTTGCGACAGGCCTGGACCAAAATCAAACTCCACGAGCAATTGGCAATTCCCGGCCAGCTCTCGGCCGTCGATCTCCCGGGCCAGCAAGGGGTACGTATCGCGCGGGTTCTGCACCGCGGAGGCGACGACCAGATTGCGAGCGCCGACAGGGGGGGCCGGGTAGTAGCTCGCGTCCACAGGATTGCCCGCGGCCTTGGCGTCGGCCACGCCTTGACGGAGGTCGTCAAGACTAACCCCTTGCCCCTTGCGCGTGCCCGTTTGAACCATCCACGGACCGATGGCCGTGTTGTGCGGGCCGATGTCGTACGCCTCGAAATCCTCAGACAACAGCACTTGCCGCGGCCGGCCCTGGAGCTTGTCGAGCGCGAACTTGAATGGATCGGCGGCCGGCAATGGCTGGACCTTCTTCTCGCTGATCGTGACGGCCTGACCGGCTTGGAGGATGGTCGGAGGTCGGAGGTCGGAGGTCGGATTTTGCGCAATCTCTTCCGACTTCCCACTTCCGACTTCCGACTTTGCAACCTCCACCTTGCCCTTGAAGACATGCACTTCCGTAACCGGCGGCTGTTTGCCGTCGAACTGCGGGCCGCCACCCGGCTGTTGCTCTACTTCCCCTACTTCCTCAAGCCTCACTCCTGCAGCCTCATTCTTCACGTACACGCCAAACTCCGTCCCCAAATCAGTCACCGTGCCGTCGGGCGTGTGGACTTTGAAGCCCTTCGCCGGCTCGGGCACATGCGCCACAAGTTTGCCGTCCGCCAGCCGGCAGGCTGCAGCATCAACGATCATCAGCTCGGCCGGACCCTCCACAATCACCCTGGCCTGACTGTTGAACGTGATTTCCGCCGAGCCACTCTGAAGTAACAGTTGTTGGCCGGCGATGAGTGTGTCCCCTGCCTGGGAAGATGCTCCTGCCCACCTGGCGTCCGACAGGTTGGCGATCTTCGCGGCCGGGCTCTGCTGGACCACGGGCAGCGCTGCGGGGCCGGACCAGAAGGAATAGGCCAGAATGCCGATCGCGACGAACGCTACGACGGCGGCGATGGCGGAAATGCGGAATGGGGAGCGTGGAACGGGGAGTGAAGTAGGGAGGTCACCGGCGACTAGCGCCGATCCGCTCATGACGCTGCGGGCTAGTGTGGGCGCTTCTTGGGCAGTCGGAAGGTGTTCCAACTCCAGTTGCACGTGCAGCATCATGAAGTCGGCATACAGCTCTCGCACGGTTTCCGATTCGCGAAGCTGGGCCGACAAGCGATCCGCTTCTTCAGGAGTGAGCGAGCCGTCGGCAGCGCCGGCAAGCAGAGTCAGCAGATCGTCGGAAAGATTGTCTCGCTCGTTCATCTCTGCCCCTCCTGGGAGATGGATCGCTCGATGCAGGCAAACAAGGCCCGCCGGGCGCGAAACAGCAGCTTCTTGACTGCTTCCGAAGTGCTGGAGAACCGCACCGCCATATCGGCGATCGGCAACGAGAGTGAATATTTGGCGTGGATCGCTTCGCGCTGCCGGGCGTCGAGCTTCTTGAGACAGCCGCGCATGGCCCGCTGCCGCTGGTCGAAGAGTTCGCCGCGGCGCTCGGCCGTTGCGGCCACCTGGCCCACCAGTTCATCGTCGAACAGCAGCTGCTCGCGGCCCGAGTCGCGGCGATGGGCCAGAACCTGAAAGTAGGCCACCTTGCACGCCCAAGCCCCGAATTCGGTCCCGGGCGTAAACTCATCCGCCTTCCGCCACAGGACGAGATTCGTCTCTTGTAGCACGTCCTTCGCCCGGTCGTGGTCGGGAATGAGCGTGCGAATGTAGGCCGCGATCCTCCCCTGGGCGTCGGTCAAATCGGCGACGAATTGTTCCCGAGGATCGGACATTGGCAACTCAGGCGGAAAAAACGGTGACCGTTTAACTCGGTGGCAACGGGAGCAGGATGTGCGGAGGCCGGCACCGGTCTCCCTCTGCAAATCTATACCGCTTGGCGAGAATCGGTTCCCGCGATTATTTCAGCGGCGGATCGCAAGTGATGAGCTGGATAGAACTTGCGGAGGAAAATTTTCTTGCCGGGTCGGATCTGCCTTGCAGGAACAGCCCTGCCTTTTCCTGGCGTTGTTTGGTTACCTGTGGGCTAAGAGGTGCTGCGAAGACTCTGCTGGGCAAGCCAGTCAGTGGCACCCCGGCGGGCCTAAAACGTCAGATACATTCCCGCGATCGAGAAGTAGATCAGGATTCCCGTCACGTCCACAAACGTGGCCACGAACGGACTGGAAGCGTAGCCGGGGTCGATGCCCAGCCGTTTGAACATCAGCGGCAACATCGCGCCGACCAATGTTCCCCACAGGCAAATGATCATGACGGCCTGGGAAATCACCAGCGCCAAACTCCACGGGTTGACGGGCCCCAGAATCGACTTGGGCGTCAGCACCGCCCGCAGGAAGCCAATGGCCCCTAGAGTCAGCCCCAAGGCTACACCCATCAAGAGTTCGTGTCGCAGCACACGCCACCAATCGCGCTCGTGGATGTGTCCTAGGGCCATGGCCCGCGTGATGAGCGTGGCCGCCTGGGAGCCTGAATTGCCGCCGGTGGAAATGCACAATGGCACAAACAGGGCCAAGGCCACCAGGGCTTGGATCGCATGTTCAAATTGAGCCAGGGCCGTAAACGTGAATAACTCGGCGATAAACAAGCAGGAAAGCCAGACGGATCGTTTCCACCAGACGCGGGCAAACGGCGCGTCGAGATAGTGCTCGACGATGGTGCCGACGCCACCCATGCGCAGGGCGTCCTCCGTGGCCTCTTCCACCACGACGTCGATCACGTCGTCGTGCGTGACGATTCCCACCAGATGATTGTCGGGGTCCACCACCGGCATGGCGATGAAGTCGTAGCGGGCCATCTTCTTGGCCACTTCTTCCTGGTCCTCGTCCACGCGGACGCTGATTACGTCGCGCTGCATCAGGTCGCGAACCCGGGTGGTCGGTTTGGCGAGGATCAACTCGTGCAGCGAGACGGTGCCTAGCAGGTGTCGATCGACGTCGAGCACATAGATATAGTAGATTGTTTCGCTGTGCGGGGCCTGCGTCCGAAGCCGGTTTAAGGCGTCCGCCACCGAGATGTCTTCCGGCAGCGAGGCGTACTCGGTCGTCATGATCGAGCCGGCACTGTGCTCCGGGCAGGAGAGCAACAGCCGGATATCGTGACGCTCCGCCTTGGCCACCAGCGGCAGTAGGTCTTCGACCAGTTCTGGATCGAGCCGCTTGAGCAGATCGACCCGGTTGTCCGGCGGCATTTCTTCCAACAGCCGCGACATCCGCTCTTTGCCGATCCCCTGCACCATCTCCACCTGCTTTTCGATGGGAAAGTAGGCGAAGATTTCGGCCTGCCGCTCGATCGTGGCGTGGTCCAGCACTTGCCACGTTTCTTCGTTGGTCAGCCCTTCGGAGAACTCAGCGATCGTGGCGGCGTGCAGTTCCGTCGTCAACTCGCGCAATCCGGCGGCATCCCGCTCAGCGAGCATCTCTCGCAGTTCGGGCAACAGCAGGGGATTGAGCATGACGAAGCTCCGCAGGCGGGTCGCTGGGGGGGAATCCGTCATTGTAGGTCAGGCTATTGCCTGACGAAACCCGGCCAGCACATGATGCGACCGTGAAAAACAGTGGCGGCGTGGAGTAGGTCAGGATTTTGCCTGACGCAACCCGGTAGATCGGCGGGTAAATAACAAAGGCATGATGGCGATGACCTACCTCCCCATCGCTTTGAGCATTCCTTCGGCCCCGTTCCAGAGCGATTCGACGGCGGCGCCTCGGACGAGGTTTCCCTTTCCGTCGCGAACCAATGCCGCGGCCACCGCCGGATGATTACTCCAATCTTGCGGGGAGTAGGTGCGGATGTCCACATACGTTTCACTCAACGTGGCTCCCATCTTCGGGACCAGATGTACGCCGTCCTCCGCCCGCACGACGTGATATCGCAGAGCGCCGAGCACGACGGCGCCCCCCATGACAAAGCCCATCAGAAATCGACCCATGTGACGCGCGCCTCTGGCTGCATTGAACGGAAATCGACACCGTAACTGAAGCCGAGAACTGTACCCCTTACGTCCGCTGGGCGACAAGACGAGTTTGCGCGATCTGCTGGCAGTGACAGCGTTGGGCTGGATTGAACGGGGGAAAGCACGCTGAAGCCTGTACTTCAACGTGCTACTTGGTCTCAGGCGATCTCAACAGCGCTCGCACTTCGTCGGCCCGGCTGCGGTTCTCGGCGTTGAGCCGGATATAGCGGGGCTTCTCGGCCACCATCTTTTTCATGTCATCGTTGAATTGACCGACGATGCCGGATCGTATGGCTTCCGTCTCCACCTTGGTCAGCGACCAACTTAGCGATGCCTTGACCGGGCATTCGATGACCATCGTAGTAAAGCGATCGGCATAGGGGCGATTGCGGTTGAGCATGTAGTCGAGATCGCGAAGTTGCTCGTCGTTGCGAAACGACATGCTCGCTTCCCGAGCGGCCATGCCGGCCAGCAATGGCGTGGTCCATTCCTTGGTTCCTTGTTCCAGCCAACTCGGAGGATCTTGCTGCGCCTCCAAGCCCACTTGCTGCCGACTGTCCTTCGAGACGGCGTCGCGAATCTGGATCAGCACTACGCCGGAAGTATTCTGACGAATCCATTGCAGGTTTTCACAGATCCAGGCGGATGCCACCGAGATGCCAAAGTTATCGTAATAGCCAGCATCCACTACGCGGCGCGAGGGGTTCGTAGGAAGCGCCGCCACCGGGCTGGCGTAAGGGAACGAGGCATTGAGCCGCACGGCCGTGCTGAGCTTGAAGCGGTCGGCTTGCGGAAACAACCGAAAGAACTCGATGGCCGAAAGCGAATAGAGACCCCGCGCGGCTTTGTCACCCGATTGGATGCTGCCGAAGGAACGCGATAAACCGTCGAGATCGAGATTGCTGATCAACAGCCGCCGGCCGTCTTCGACCAGCATCGGCGCGAACACCAGCGACGGGCGCCAACCCTGGCGTTCACCGTTGCGCAAATCCTGCACGCCCCGCTCCAGCGCTCCCTCCAGATTGGTGCGCCAAGCCTCTTCCAAGGCCCAGCCTCGATCTTTGCTGTAGGGGCGCGGGCAGAAGCTGCGCGGCATGTCTTGCAATGCCCAATACTGCACGACGTTGTCCAGGTTGCTTTTTTCCAGGTTCGTGGCGATCTTCAAGCGGCCGAGCAGATCGCGGCGGTCAGCCAAAACCTGCGGGTGGTTGGCTCCCGAGGCCCGAAAGTTGTGTGAAACGTCGAATTGTTGCAGCGCGTCGAGCTTGCTCACGAAGTGGGCCGCGCCGAGCATCCCGCCCGAGGCACCGGTAATCAGCCGAATGTTGTAGAAAAATCCTGGTTGGGCTTGCTCCAATTCATTGAGCACCGTGGCCGTCCACAGGGCCGAGCGTTGACCGCCGCCACTGGTGGCGACGATCACCACCTTCGGCAGCAGCTCTGAGTTGGGATCGACGGCGTGGTGCTGGCGATAGTAGGCCCGCCACTGCGGCAGTGCCCCATTCTGAATCAAACCGCAATCCTGCCCGCATTGTGCATCGTAATTCTTAGTCGTCAAGGAGACCGGTTGTGTGTAGTAGTCTTCCAGTCCAATCAGCCGGTGTTTGTCGGCCGCCCCGCTCAACAGGATCGACAGCGCGCTGACGCCGGCGAGCACCGGATAGACTGCCCTGGGCCAGTGGAAGCGGATGGCCCCATATACGTCGCACGCCAGGCTCAACAACAGGCAGACCGCCAGCGCGGGTGTGATATACATATACCACGGGCGCACGAACGACAGCAGAAGATAAATTCCCAGGAACAGTCCGAAGGAGGCGGCCGCTAAAGCGTGCAGCGTCACGTCCATCGGAACCTGCTCGCGAAGCTGTTTCGGCACGATTCCCTTGCGCCGGTGCTCCACATGGCTCAGCACATCTGTCGGCAGGCGGCTCTTGAGCTTTTTGAGTTGCAACAGACGCACGGGCATCAACCGCGCCTGAATTCGCTCGGCGGCCATGGCAAAACCGATGGCGATCAACACGCCCAGCACCGTTCCCAGGGCGAACGGCGCGTGCTTGGCCAGAAACGCTCCATACGAGGCGTCATTGAACTGCCGCGTGAAGGCGTCGTCGCCATGGGAGGGAATCAGCAGGCGCAGTCCGATGCCTACGATCAACAGCGGAGCCCAGGTACACATCATGTACCAGTGGAGAGAGCGGAGCCGGCCGTCGGGGCCGCGCATCCACTCCGAGTCGGTTGCCAAGAGGTAGCCGTTGAAGCACACCTTGCCGAGGATGAAGGCCACGGCCTCGCCGGCCAGCAACTGCTCCCAGGGATTGTCCGTCCAGAACAAAAAAGGAATGCCCAGGTCGATCCCCAGGTGTCCCCACAAGATTGCCAGCAATGCAATCGGAACTACCAAGAGGAACGGATACCGTGCGCACCACTGCGGTAGCGGTCGCAGCCACGCGGGTACGGTAAATTCGAACCGTGAAAAAAACGTAGATTCGACCATGGCTCACTTCCCTGCGGCGGCCGGTACCCGGGAAGTCCATTTCCCAGACGTTGAGGAGCAATTCTACCGATGGAAAGGCCCAATCGTGAATCGCATTATTTCGATGAGGGGCGCTGCGGTTGCCGATCGCGGTTTGTGCCGCGAGTGCGCACCGCTACACCTTAGCTTTCTTTCGTCCGTAATCCCCTTGCCGCTGAACTTCAGATGGCCTGAAGTCGCTGGTGGTAGATGCGTGCTAGCTTTGCTGACGCTTCGCGACCAGACGGTAGATCACCAGCAGTAAGACGGCGCCGCCGACGGCGATCAGAGCTGCGAAAGTCAAAACCCGTCACGGAGCCAAAACCGAGCCTCGTTCCGATGAAACCGCCAATAAAGGCGCCGGCGACCCCGATGAGGATTGTGATGATGCACCCACCAGGGTCATTGCCCGGCATCAGGCATCTTGGCGACAATCCCCGCCAACAGGCCGAAGACAATCCAGGCCAGGATTCCCATGTTTTACTCTCCACATTGTTCAGCGGGTGCGCTTATCGAATTCTTAGCGTTGCTCATTCCTCGTCGTCTTCTTCCTCCTCGGCGTCCTCGTCGTCATCATCCTCCTCGTCATCCTCGTCATCATCATCGACTTCTTCCCATTCTGTCTCATCCAGGTCGTCATCCATGTCCTCGTCTTCATCATCCTCATCGTCATCATCTTCCACGTCGTCTTCTTCGACGTCCTCTTCCTCACTGACCAACGGAGAAGTTGCATTCTCTTCCCATTCGATGTTGGCCTCGTCTAGGAGCGTGGCTATCGCAGTATCAGCAGGCTCCCTTTCCCAAAGATCGTGTTGTTCAAACGGTGTGCCGGAAGCATGGTAGGTCATCGCAGGTCGAGCCTCATGGGTTTTGAATGAAAGTTGTTCGGTTGTTGGCGTTGATGAAACGCTATCGTAGTGGAGCAGATTGGAGTGCGGAGTGCAAACGCCCTGTCGGGGAGATGGCAATCGGGGTGTCAAGTTTCGGGCGAAACAGGAATCCAGGTGGAATTCAGGTGTCCCTATTGGGCGGGCTCTCAAACGAGTCCAGCGAGATAATTTTGCCCATCTTCCTTCCCCTCCGCCGACCGCTTCCAATGGCAGCGGTCGGCGAAGGGCAAGAAAATCGAAAACTCGGAGCCCCCCGGCATCCATGTTCGGGTGAGTGCAGGTCAGCCAGCCAGTTTTCCTGCCTGCACATGTGACGCATGCCCTCAAAATTATCGAGTATGGAAAAATATATATCTATCTTTCGATTTTAAGGTTAATACATATAGGTAGGTTAGGTTCTCTTGTTTGTTACCTATATATACACAATAAATACCTTATTGTTATTGTTACACTTCCATAACTTACATCCACTTTATGGATTGAGGTGTTGACCCGGGGATCGACAAGCACTAGGTTGCAATCTTTACCTCACACAACCACGAGTACCCTATGGCCAAGAAAACGACTTCCAAGGCGGACCGTTCCGATCCCAAAAAGAACAAGAGTCTGGCAATTCGCAATGTATTGAAGAAGTTGCCCAGCGGAAAGGCCACGGAAGTGGCCGCGGTCGTCAAGAAAGATTATGGACACAATGTGAGCCAGAACATGGTTTACATGGTCAAGACCAAGACGAACATGGCCGCCGACGGACGTCCGAAGCGCACCAAGTCATCCAAGAGCGACAGCCCCATCACTTCCGCCGCAATGTGGATCGACGCGATCAAGATCGGCCGTCAACTCCTCAAAGCAACCGGCAGCGTGGCTAATGCTACCGCCCTGTTGAAGGCTGTGGACGGCTAGCGCGGTTCGAAGCATTCGAATCTATCCAACCAAGAGCGAGCTCTCGTAGTTGTTCGCAACCGCACGCGTCAGGCCCGATACGGCAATCTGTCGTATCGGGTCTTTTTGTTTGCTGGTTTGAACGGCAATGCCTAATCGGACGTTCGCCTCCGCATTGTTATTGCCAGAAGGCTTGGATTGCGGAGTTCGCGTCCTGAAGTGCCAGAGCCTTTTCGGACGATGTTAAGGCTCACCCTCAATTTTCGGAATTGTTTTCTTGAGTCGGCGCTCCGCAAATTTTTGGATCACGAAATAGAACACCGGTGTTAGAAAGATCCCGAACAGGGTTACGCCCAACATCCCGCTAAACACCGCCGCTCCCAGCGTCCGTCGCATTTCCGCCCCGGCGCCTACCGAGATGGCCAAGGGAACGACGCCGAGGATAAAGGCGAACGACGTCATGATGATCGGCCGCAGCCGCAGGTCGCAGGCGGCCAGGGTGGCGGCGTCGGGCGCATGTCCTTCCTGAGACTGTTGCCGGGCGAACTCCACGATCAGAATCGCGTTCTTGCTCGCCAGCCCCACCAACACGATAAACCCGATCTGCGTGAAGATGTTCACATCCATCCGCATGAGGTTGACCCCCACCAACGAGCAGAGCAGGCACATCGGCACCACCAGGATGACCGCCAGCGGCAGCGACCAGCTTTCGTATTGCGCCGCCAGCACGAGAAATACGAGCGTCACCGCCAATACGAACACGTACATCGCCGTGTTGCCGGTTTGCAGTTGCAACAAGGCCAGCTCGGTCCACTCCGCTTTCATCGCATTGAATCCACTGAGCTTGCTTGCGGAAATTTGCTCCATGATCGAGAGTGCCTGGCCAGAACTGGTTCCCTCGCCGGGTACGCCGTTGACGGCGGCGGATGCGTACATGTTGTAGCGCTCGATCACCACCGGGCCGCTGGTGTTGCGCGCCGTGGAAACCGCTGCCAGCGGCACCATGCCGCCGCTGCTGTTGCGCATCTTCAACTGTTTGAGATCGCTCACGCTGCGGCGATATTTCTGATCCGCCTGCACGTTGACTTGCCATGTACGGCCGAACTTGTTGAAGTCATTGATATACAACGAGCCGATGTTGACTTGCAGCGTGTTGAACAGTTCCGACATCGAAACACCCATCGACTCCGCCTGGTCGCGGTCGATATCGAGATTGAGCCACGGCGTGTCGGCCCGGAAACTGCTAAAGAGCCCTTGCAGCCCCGGATTACTGTTGCCCGCGGTGACCACTTCCTGAGCGGCGCGCTGCAAGTCTTGGGGAGTGTTCTCGCCGCGGCTTTCGATGATGATTTTAAAGCCGCCGGCCGTGCCTAAGCCCTCGACGGGGGGCGCGCCGAAAACATGCACCGACGCCTCGGGAACTCTCTTGCGCACTTCGTCCTCCAGCCGTGCGGCAATGACGTCGGAAGTAAGCCCCTTGGCCGCCCGCTCGTGGAAGTCGTCGAGCATTAGATACATGGCGCCGAAGTTGGGCGCATTGGCGTTGAGTAAAATCGACTGGCCCGCGATGGCCACCGTGTGCTTGACGCCGGGTATCCCTGTTTTGTTCTTGTCGTCTTTGGCGATCTTCTCGATGGCGATCATCGCCTTTTGGGTCCGTTCGATAGATGCGGCGTCCGGCAGTTGCACATTGACCAGCAGATAGCCTTTGTCCTGCATGGGTATAAAACCGGTGGGCGTGCCAATGAAGCCAAAATAGGTAAGCACGAGCAGGCCGCCATAGCCCACGAGCACCAAGCCGCTCATGCGCAGCGACTTGCCGACCGCGCGAACATACCAAGCCTTGGCGGCGTCAAAGCCCAGGTTAAACTTCCAGAATGACCAGCCGAGCACTCGATTGAGCGGCTTGGCCAACAGCCATCCGATGACCCCACCCAGTACAAGAGCGGCGACCTGCCAAGGCCAGGCGATGGTCAACTCGGACGCCGGAATATGCTCCCCGGAATGCAGCAC
>JAIOPX010000216.1 GCA_021413705.1 Planctomycetota bacterium
CGGTTTCGGCGATCGCGAAGTTGACGCCGGTCAGTCCCGCCTCGGCTTCGAGGAAATTCTTACGCAGCGCGTGCCGGGCGGCCTCGGTCAGATATTGTGGATCGGCGTTGCCGGCCGTGGTGCCATAAGTCTGGTGGAACAACTCCCCGACTTCTTCCTTCTTGATGTGGATGGCCGGCAACACAATGTGGCTAGGCGCTTCGTCACGTAATTGGACGATGCGCTCGCCCAGGTCGGTGTCGATCACTTCGATCCCGTGCCGCTGCAAGTACGGGTTGAGGTGGCACTCTTCCGTCAGCATCGACTTGCTTTTAACGACCCGTTTGATGTTCCTCTCGGCCAGGATGCGATGGACGATCTCGTTGTGTTCTGCCGCGTCCTTGGCCCAGTGGACTACGGCTCCCAGCCGCGTGGCGTTTGTCTCGAATTGCTCCAGGTAATCGGCCAGCCGCGACATCGTATTGGCTTTGATGGCCGCCGCCATTTCGCGCAATTCTTCCCACTCTGGCACACTGTGGGCGGCTTTGTCCCGCTTGGCTCGAACGAACCACAACGCCCCGTCATGCCAGTGCGTGCGTTCAACGTCGGCCGTAAAGGTAGCCGCCAGCTCAGGGTGGGTTTCGTGTGAGGTTTGGATCGTCATGCGTGGATTATAGCGTCGCCATGACGGAGTTCTCTATGCCGGGAGCCGCGATTAGCCTACTGAAAAATCTCAACCACTCGGAGAGCAAAACCGGTCAGCAAGTCGCTCGAAAGCGTGTCCACGGTCTCTATCTGAACCCCGAGGCCATTGAGCGTGCAGATGGAGGCCGTTTTTCGTTGTGGGTCGATCAGCCAGACTTCAAGACACCCGTTGTGAAGCCAGTCTTCCGTCTTCTCCTGAATCTGGGAGGCCGAATTGCTGGGGGAGAGAACCTCGACCGCCAGATCAGGCGAACCGGGGAAATATTTCTTGGGAATCTCGCCCACAATTCGTTCGCGACGGACGAAGGCGACATCCGGTGCGAGAACTGAGTCGGGATCGCGTGCTATGAGAAAACCGGTCTCCGCGCCGAAGACGTAGCCCAGGTTATGCTGCTTGACGAAAGTGGCCAGTTTCGCCGACACGTTCGCGTTGATCCATCCATGTAACGCATAGCGGAGCGGCATCATGCGCAGTTCCCCTCGTACAAGTTCACACGGTTGCTGGATATTTGCCTCCCAGAGCTGATCGGCTGTGGCGATCTGCGTTACCGTGGTCATGGCCGTTGTTCCTGTATTGGCCCAAGTACGTGCCCGTTCAGTAATTATATCACATCCGGACTGCGGTCGTCGAAAGGGCTGTGGGGCAGTGAAAGCATCAAACGGGGTGAGCCTTTGCCTCAACCAATATTTCTGCCACATGCATCACCCGCAACGGCTTTTTCTGCCGGCGCAGCAATCCCTCCAAATGCATCAGGCACGACATATCCACTCCGGTCAGCACGGCAGTGCCATTTTTCTCGTGGTCGAAAATACGATCGTTCCCCATCATGCAGGAGACTGCCTCTTCACCGACGGCAAACGTGCCGCCGAAACCGCAACACTCGTCGGGTCGATCGAGCCGCGTCAGTTCGATTCCGTCGAGTGTGGCCAATAGCGAACTGACTTTGCTGAAGGGCGGGACCACCGTCTCACTGGAACTCCCCAGCCGCAGTTCTCGCAGACCGTGGCAACTTTGGTGGATGCCTACTTTGTGTGGAAATCGACCGCGGAATGAACGCACGCCGAGCACGTCGTGGATAAACTCCATCAGCTCAAACATCTTGCGTTTGAGTTCCTTGAAGCCTGGCCGATCGTGCAAGTAATGGTCATAGTGATGTCGGACCATCGCCGTGCAGCTACCCGAGGGGCAGACGACATACTGATAGTCCTTGAAGATCTGCAAGAACTTTTCGGCCAGTGGCGCGGCATCCGCATCGCAGCCCGTGTTGGCCATCGGCTGGCCGCAGCAAGTCTGGGCCTCGGGAAAGTCAACTTCAACACCCAGCCGCTCAAGCAACTCCACCACCGCCAGTCCCACCTGAGGGTAGCATTGATCGACGTAGCAGGGGATGAACAGGCCAACTTTGGTCATACAAATCAGTAGCCACTAAGGAGTAGCGTTGGTGTCGTGTAGTCGGGAGTTACGCCAGGAGGTATTTATCTCGTGAATATCCCTGCGTTGGGCTTCGTCATTCATTCTATCGCAAATCGATGGCGAAATACGCACGCCACAGGCTTCGCCATGCGACGGCTGCCCATTGACGGCCCGAGCTTCTGGTAGCTAAATTAGCCCGTTTGCCCCAAATCCGCCACCGGGACCACGCAGGGCGGTCTCCTTCCCAGTGAATGGCGGAATTGGTTGTTGCATGTATATCCTCCGGCCGCCGCACCCGGTATTGCGCCGGCCGTTCTCAATTAAACATCAGCTATTTCGCACTCAAGGACACACATCATGGCCAAGGCCGAAAGCACAAAACGCGTCTACTACTTCGGATCTCTCAAAACCGAAGGAACCCGTGAACAAAAAACGCTCCTGGGTGGCAAAGGGGCCAACTTAGCCGATATGACCAGCATCGGCTTGCCGGTCCCCCCGGGCTTCACCATCACCACGCAGTCCTGTGCGGACTACAACGACGGCGGCAAGAAGTTCCCCGCCGGTTTGTTGGACGAAGTTCGCAAGAACGTCGAACTGCTGGAAAAGGAAACCGGCAAGAAGTTCGGTTCGGCAACCGATCCACTACTGGTCTCCGTCCGCTCGGGTGCCGCCGCCAGCATGCCCGGCATGATGGATACCGTGCTCAACCTGGGCATGAACGACGCCGCCTGCGAGGGTTTGGGCAAGCTCAGCGGCAGCCACCGATTTGCCTTGGACGCCTATCGCCGTTTGATCAACATGTTCGGCGACGTCGTGATGGGTGTCGATCATCATCATTATGAAGCCGAGTTCGACAAGATCAAACGCAAGCACAAAGTTAAAGTGGACACCGACCTGGGAGCGGAGGGTCTGCGAGAATTGGTGGAGGCGTACAAAAAGGTCTATCACAAGTACACGGGGGAAAAGTTCCCGCAGGATCCGATGATCCAACTTGAGAAGTCGATTGCCGCCGTATTCAACAGTTGGAACACGGATCGCGCCATTCTCTATCGCAGGATCAACGAAATCACCGGCTTGCTGGGAACGGCCGTCAACGTGCAGACCATGGTCTTCGGCAACATGGGAGACGACTCCGGCACCGGAGTGGCCTTTACGCGCGATCCTTCGACCGGCAAGAACGAGTTCTACGGCGAGTTCCTGATCAACGCCCAGGGTGAAGACGTGGTGGCCGGCATCCGCACGCCGCTGCCTGTCATCGAGATGAAGAAGTGGAAACCGGTAGTCCATAAGCAGCTCATCGACATCAAAAACAAGCTGGAAAAGCACTATCGAGACGTGCAGGATCTGGAGTTTACGATCGAGCGCGACAAGCTGTTCATTCTGCAAACCCGCAATGGCAAGCGCACCGGGCCAGCGGCGGTGAAAATCGCTTGCGATATGGTCAAGGAAAAGCTCATCACCCAGAACGAAGCCATCTTGCGGGTTCCGGCCAACGATTTGAATCAATTGTTGCTGCCGTCGTTCGATCCCAAGGCCAAGCGTGAAGTTCTGGCCAAGGGGCTACCCGCCTCGCCGGGTGCTGCTGTCGGCCGGCTGGCGTTTACCGCGGAAGATGCCGCGGATCGCACCTTAGAGGGAGAAGCCGTGCTGCTGGTACGTCGAGAGACCAGCCCGGAAGACGTCGAAGGGATGCATGCAGCTATGGGGATTCTGACCAGCACCGGCGGCATGACCAGCCATGCGGCTGTCGTGGCTCGCGGCTGGGGTAAGCCGTGTGTGTGCGGCGTAAGCGATATCGAGATCGACGAGAAGAAGCAAACGATGAAGGTCGGCGGCAAGACCTACACCGCCAAGGATACGCTTTCCATTGATGGTTCGACGGGCGAGGTGATGGTCGGCAGCGTGGCCACGCGCGAGCCGACGCTTGGTGGCGATTTTTCCACGCTCATGAAATGGGCCGATTCCACCCGTCGCCTGGGTATCCGCACCAACGCCGATACTCCGGCCGACGCCCAACGGGCTCGAGACTTCGGCGCTGAAGGAATCGGGCTGTGCCGCACCGAGCACATGTTCTTTGAAGGGGAACGGATCAGCGCGATGCGCGAGATGATCCTGGCCGACAACGAAACAGATCGCCGCAAGGCACTGAAGAAACTGCTGCCGTTTCAGCGGAAGGACTTCATCGGCATCTTTACGGCCATGAAGGGATTCCCTGTTACCGTGCGGTTGCTCGATCCGCCGCTGCACGAATTTCTGCCGCATGACGACAAGGCGCAAGCCGAATTGGCTAAGAAGCTGGGTATCAAACCTGCCGAGGTGAAATCGCGAGTGACCCAACTGCACGAGGCAAACCCCATGTTGGGACACCGCGGCTGTCGTTTGGCCGTGACCTATCCCGAGATCCTGGAAATGCAGGTCACTGCCATTGTGGAAGCGACGATTGCCTGTAAGCAAAAGAACATCGACGCCAAGCCGGAGATCATGATTCCGTTGGTGGGAGCCGCACGAGAATTGTCTTTGTTGCGGAAGTTGGCGGAGGAAACCATCGCCAACGTGAAGAAGGAGAAAGAGTTCAAGGGCAAGTTAGACATCGCCGTGGGAACGATGATCGAGATTCCGCGTGCGGCTCTGACGGCCGACGAAGTGGCCAAGCATGCCGATTTCTTCAGCTTCGGCACCAACGACCTGACGCAGATGACGTTCGGCTTCAGCCGCGACGACATCAACAGCTTCCTGCCCGACTACCTGGAACAGGAGATCCTGGAGAAGGATCCGTTCCAGTCGCTGGATACCAGCGGCGTCGGGCAGCTTGTGGAGATGGCCGTTCGCAAGGGACGCTCAGTCACGCAGAAGCTCAAATGCGGCATCTGCGGAGAGCATGGCGGAGATCCGGCCTCGATCGCGTTTTGTGATAGCGTGGGCCTGGACTACGTAAGCTGCTCACCGTTCCGCGTGCCGATCGCCAGATTGGCTGCCGCCCAGGCCGTGCTGCGAAACGGGAAGTAGATCAGCCAGCTTTGATCCGAAGCGCCTGTGCTTCTTCGGCTGGCGGTTCCAGTCGGACGGAGGCTGCCGCTGGCGTGCGCCGTTCGCAGACAAACCCCCGCTTTCCGGTGGAAAAGAATTGATGGAACTCGGCCGCGGGGCCGTCTGGAAACTCGCCAGGCAGCCGCGTGAGTACTTCGTTCCAAGTCAGCCCGCTACGAAAAATTACGCGATACGCCGCCTTGAGTTGAGCGATATCGTCGCTGGTGTAACCGGCACGGCGAATGCCGACCAGATTCAGCCCCACGACGCCCCCAGTCAATCCATCCATGACCACATACGGGGGAAGATCCTTCGTAACGCGCCCCTGTCCGCCGATCGTAGCCAGCCGGCCGATGCGGCAGAACTGCTGAATGCCGGCACCCCCCGCCATGTAAACGCGATCGTGAATCTCTACGTGGCCCCCCAGCATCGTGTTGTTGATCAGGACCACATTGTTCCCGACGCGACAATCGTGAGCCACATGGGAGTTGACCATCACCAGGTTGTCGTTGCCTACGATGGTCGCCTGCCCAGCGGCCATGGCACGATGCATGGTGACATTTTCGCGGATCGTATTGCGAGCCCCGATTTCCAACGTGCCAATTTGAGCATGCATTTTGAGGTGTTGTGGGTAGCCACCCAGAACGGCCCCTTCAAAGACGTGGTTTTCCGGGCCTAGCGTGGTGCCGGACTTAATCGTGACCCGGCCCTCCAGGCGACAACCGTCACCCAGGACTACGTCCGACTCGATGATGCAGAAGGGGCCAATTTGAACGTCGCGACCGAGCTTGGCGCCGGCGGCGACCACGGCGGTGGGATCAACACGCATGTATTTTCGACCTGGCAGTCGGCCCACGCTCCCTGTGAGGCGGGCCGAGGGGTGGGACTCGGTCAGTAGCCAGTTGGTGCCCCGCAACGGGCCTGAAACTGCATATCGGCCCAGAACCTTGGCGCGGTCCAAACGAATGCACCGGTTCTGCAAAGCGAACGGATTCTGCCTATCTTACGGCAAGGCTGCTTGTGGAAACGTGTTAAGATGCTTCAAAATGGGGATGGTTTGACGCCTTGAAAGACTTTGACGGAGGAAGCCCGAGCGATGCCCACCAGTGACGAATTGTATAGCCAATCCGAACGCCTCAAAGATGAGGGCAAATTGGCCGAAGCGGCGGCCACGTTGGAGGATTTGCTGAAGCAAGAGGAAACGTATGCTCTGGCCCATTCGGCACTAGCAGTGCTACTGGGCAAGTTGGGCCGTCACACGGAAGCTGTGGAGCACGCCAAGCGAGTCTGCCAGCTTGAGCCGAACGATGCGTTCAGCTTTACGGCGATGAGCGTGATCTATCAGCGGGCGTTTGCTGGCACGCAGAACCGGCAATATATCCAATTGGCGGAAGAAGCGATGGCCCGTTCCAGGATGCTGCAGTCGGGCATGTAGCCCTGTGGCCTTGGCTGAAGTCGTGTTGCCCGTAGCTGAAGTCGTGAGACTTCAGAACCTCCAATCCGAAATCTCACGATTTCGGCTACCCTTTTGAGCTACGGATTGTTGTCGTCCACGATATTCAGCGCGCTGATGGCGCCGGCCAGATCGTGCAACTCACTGAGGATGGCATTGCGTACCGCCGCCAGGCCGCCCACGATGCCGATGACTACGACGGTAATCATGAGGATCCATTCTACGGTCAACATTCCCCGACGCCGACGTTGATTGCGTGACTTATAGTTCATAGTCGCCGATTGCTCCGGAATACCAGTTGGCGCAGCCGATGAGTGGGCGGGCTCGCGCCAAGCTGAAGCTCTGAAATGGTTTCACACGGATGAATGCAGATGCCGTGCCAATTGCCAGATTTTCTTTTCGCTTGTTTTACGCAATGCAAGTTGTTGTGGAGATTGATGTTGGGCCGAAAGCCCGCAAAACTTCCGCAGCGTTTGCGTTGGAGTGTGTTTCAGCTCATTATCCAAGCATCCCCACAGGCGCTAAGAATCTGAAACACACTGAAGTACGACCAGCGCGTGCTTTCAGGAATTGAGCCAGGCGTCGAGGGATTTCAGTTGGGCCGACTCTCCCTTGGACAAACCCTCCTTGCGCAATCCTTCTTCGCGGGCACGGCGCAGAAAGCGTCCAGCACCACCACGGTCGTTGGCCTTTTGATACGCCAGCGCCAAGTGGAAGAACATCTCGCTGCTGCCGCCAAACTGGGTCGCTTCCGAGAGCAATTTGATGGCTTCCGCCGAGTTGCCCTTGGCTAAGGCCACGATGGCCTGCGTGTCGAGCAGTTCGGGTGGGGTTCCCAACTGGGCCGACGAAAAGTCGATCAATTTCTGCGCTTCTCCCAGATCCCCGCCGTTGACGGCTAGCAGAAATGCGAGATTGTTGGCGGTCGTGGCCCGGGCAAAGTCGGGCAAGTCCTGCATCGCGATAATCTGCCGGTAGATTTGCTCCGATTTTTGCGTTTGGCCGAGCAAGTCGTAGAGCATAGCCTCATTGAGTTTCACCGAAATCGAACTAGTGGGCTGCTGCCGGCTCTGTTCGAACCAGGCCAACAACTGTTCGCTTTGAGCGGGAGGAACGACGCCCGTGGAAGCCTTGTGTTCTCGCAAGGCATTCGTGCCCAGGATGCAGGCCGCTTCGAGTGTCTTGTCTGACAACTGTTCCTTCAGAAGAGCAAAGCATTCTTCGGCTCGTCCCCGGCGGGCCAGAAATTCAGTCAGTTCTCCCTTCACACCCGGCGTTACCGGGAGTACCGAGCGAAGCAAGCTCTCCGCGGCTTTATGGTTCTTGATATCTTCGAGGATGCGGACCCCTTGGATCACCTGCCCGATATTCTGCGGAGTAGTTTGCTTCGGCAAGCTCGCCAAGACGATTTCCGCGGCCTCGTCAGGACGCAGGCGACGCATGGCCAGCCAGGCATTGAGCCGAACCGTTTGAGGCGTTTTCGCCTGAATTTGCTCGAGCTTGCGAATCCAGGGCTGGGCCGATTCGGTTTCACCGCGCTTGAGCAGCGTTTCCGCCAGTGTCGTTATGACGCGAGCGTCGGCCGGTTGCTCAGCATTGAGTTCGACCAGCAGGCGCCGGGCCTTCTCCCATTGATCGGTGTTGGCATAGACGTGGGCGAGAGCCAGTTTATCGTCATATCCCAGCGAACCTTTGTTCTGGTCATAGAGCTTTTCCGCCTGGCGCAATGAACGTGGATCGCGTCGCGAGGCGTATAAGCGGGCTTTGAGCAACGCATCTTGTTGAGCGGCAGCGCCCGATGCCGCATTGGCATCGATCAAGCGAATAGCGCTCTCGAATTGAGGTTGCGATTGGTTTTGAGCCAGCAGCACAGCCTTCTCGCGTCGGGCCCAGACTACATATTGCTGATCTTCCTGGCGCAATTTCGGAGCGGACTCGATGAGTGAATTGAGGAAGGGAACGGCCTTGGCGGGTTGTTTGGAACTGAGATAGAACGCGCCGATGGTGCGTGCCAGGGCCGGAGTCTTGGGGCTGTTGCGCAGCGCCATCAGATAGTAATGTTCCGCTTGCTGATAGGAGCCCAGCAGCGTATAGCACTGAGCCAATACCAAGGCGGCCTGGTCGTCGGAGAGTTGGTTTTCAGCATCTCGAATGACCTTCTCGGCTGAGGGGCCGTCTTTGAACCGCGCGAGAAACTCTACCAAGGCCAACCAGGTTTGGGGCAGATTGGGCCCCATCTGCGCTGCGCGGCGAAATGCCGCTTCGGCCTTATCCATTTGCTTGAGCCGCAAGAGCAATTGGCCCTTCCAGAGCAGTTCCGACGGGTTGGTTGACTGCTCGGGAACTTCTCGTTCCAGATCCTTCAACGCTTTTTCGGGATTACCATTTCCGAGCACTTCGGCCACGATTCCGAGTTTGCCGAGTGCTACGGCATCTCCCAAGCGCTTCAAGCTCTGGAGGGCTTCGTTATACTGCCCCCGGCTCATTTGCAACTCGACGAGCCGTTGCACGATGGCGACGTTCGGTGGGCCAAGCTCCAAAGCCTTCTGATATTCGCGGATGGCCGACTCCGGCTCATTCTTTAATTCGGCGCGGGCCGCTTCGGCATATTTCCAAAGACTGCTATCCTTCCCCGCTCCCTTTTCGATATCGTCACGCGCCTTGAGCATCGCGAGATGATCGTTGCTTTCGCGTGCCAGTTCAAAGAGGCCTTCCAGCAGTTGCCCATTTTCAGGGCGCAGAGCCAGAGCCTGCCGGTAGCATCGCAAGGCTTCGTCGCGGCCTGCTGGTCCGAGACGGTAATAGTGACTTCCCATGCGGGCCCAGAATTCCGCTTGTTCTGGGGGAGTCAATTTTTCGATGCCGCTCTCCAGTTCGGCCAAGCGCAGCTTCACGTCCGGCCCCCCCTTGCGCACCAGCAATTCGCCGCGGAGAAGTTTGGTTTGGGGAGACTCTCCCAATTCGCGCTCAACTTCCTTCAGATTGTCGAGTGCCGCATCCGCCCCCTTTTGGGCAGCAATCGTGGCAATCAACGAGGTTCGCAGTCGCATGTCTTTCGGCTGCTCGGAGATTCCCTTGGTAAGCAGAGCGATAGCCTCGTCATATTTTTTATCGCGCAATAAACCATCGGCCGTGAAGACCAGGGCTTCCACCGGATTGGCTGCTTCCGGCTTCAGCTTGCGCCGAATGCGATCGATGATCGTCTGAAAATGTTCACGGTTCTCTTCCTCACGCTGCGCTAAGGCCGAAAGCACGGCCAGATAGCCTCCGACGATTCCGCGATCAGACATAAATGCCTCCTGCCCCAAGGCCGAAGCCAATCCCTTTTGATAGACATCCAGTGCTTCTCTGTATCGCAAGAGTGCTGTCAGCGCCGCTGCCCTGCCCCGCATAGCTTCCACATTGTTGGGATCGGATTGAAGAATCCGCGTGTAAACCTTCAGTTGCAAATCCGGCTGGCGCAGATTTCCGTAGCATTGCCCCAATGCCATGTCAGCCGACTGCGCCAAATTGGCATACAACTGCAACTGAGGACGCACTTCCTCCAACAGCTTGGCCGCTTCAGCCCATTTTTGCTCGACCAAGGGAACTCGCGCCTTGGCCAGTTGGATCCGCTCCGGCATAAACTTCATTTCTTCCATGCGCTTGATCGACTCTCTTACGCCATCCACGTTTCCTTGCCGCCACTGGATTTCATGAAGCCCCCACACGAGATCCGGGCTATTGGGAACCACCTTGAGTCCTTCCTCGACTTTGGCGATGGCCTCCTTTGGTTTCTGCTGCGAGAACAGCACGCTCGCCAAGCCCAGGTAGAGCCGCTCATTTTTCGGCGATAGGGCGATCGCTTGCTGAATATGCTTGACGGCCGCGTCAAAGTTCTTGTCCTTCATATCGAGGTCGGCGTTCTGCATGAGCGCATCAACATTTTTGGGCTCGATCGCCAACGCTCTACGCAAGTCTTCTTTGGCCGCGGCCAGTCGCTTGCGATGATCCTCCTGCGTTCCATCCTGCGCATAGCGGGCCTGAAACGCGCTGCGTTGCATCAGTGCTTTGGCCGATTTGGGGTTGGCAGCCACCATGGCATCCACACAGGCGTCGGCCTCCGCGAATAACTTTTTGTTTTCGCGGCGGATGATCGCCAAGAGCATATAAGCCTCGATGTTGTCCGCCGCCGTCGCGCGTTTGGCCACAAATTTTTTCGTCTTTCCGTCGTAGCCGGTCATCGGCTCGAGCCGGGCGATGGCCGGATCAAAAAACCCCGTCGCATACGCGCAACGGGCATACAGAAAATCAAGTTCTGGATCGGGTTTGGTCGGATCTGTCAATTTATCGATGTTCTTGCGAGCTTCCTCCGGCCTTCCCCGCAGAATCTGGATGTCAATTAACTTGCGTCGAAGGTCACGACGTTCACGCAACTCATCCTGTCGCAGCGCCTGTTCCAACAGATTGTCGGCCAGGACGACATCCGCGGCTCGCACGTCACCCTGCTTGGTCACTTCGGCTGCTACGAGTGCTTGAGCGGCCTTGGCTTCGTGATCGCTGGGAATTTGGCGCAGGTATTCACCGTAGTAGCGCACTGCTCCCCGCAAATCACCTTGTTTGCGGGCGTCTTCCGCCTTACCCAGCACAACTTTTGTCGAACTGCGCAGATTGAAAGCATGGAGTAAGTGAACACTCAGAACGACGACGCAGAGTGATGCTACCAATAGCAGGAGAAACTTCAGATTCAGGCGTCTCATATCATCTTGCCAGGTTGGAAAGGGGTCGTGGTGCCAGCGGTCCATGGGGGCCAATGACGCCGGAATTGCTCGTTAGGATCCCCAACGGATCTCGATGGGTTGGCCTAATGGTTGGCGAGCGCAATATCGGACCTCTCCTCTCAGCGCGATCGTGTCAGGAGCTTGGCCCGAAACAGACGGGAATACACTCATCGTAACCGACCGTCAGAACGTGTCAACGAATGGGC
Organism: Planctomycetota bacterium; assembly: GCA_021413705.1. Lineage (GTDB taxonomy): Bacteria > Planctomycetota > Planctomycetia > Pirellulales > UBA7805 > JAIOPX01. The sequence goes on from JAIOPX010000216.1 coordinate 11,545, forward strand.
AAACCGGTGCTGCTACTGCGGCATCCCGTGGTTATGCGCCAGCAACGATAGCGCCCTGTTAGCTCAGTTCTATGCCTTTCTCAGGCCTACATATGCAGAGAAAAGTTCAGCCCCTTGGCAAACTTTGCCGATAATGGGGTTTGTATGGGTCGGCGTGACTGAGATGCCTCCGGGGGGAGGGCAGCCGACGGGTGCTATCGCAGCACCACCTTTTACCTTGGAATCCCCCTATGAACATCTCCCATA
>JAIOPX010000419.1 GCA_021413705.1 Planctomycetota bacterium
GAATGGCGTCAACTTAAGCCGTAACCTTTTTATGTACAAGCTGTTTACGTAGCTCATTGCGGGGCAGTTTCATCAGATCGTATTCTTTGGCGCGGCGCTTCTTCACACGTGGTTCAGAGCGCCCGCGGCGGTCGGGGTTGATGACCAACTCCAACGCCGGACGATGCCAACAGGCTTCTTCCAACCAACGCAGCGCGTCGATAAAGCTGACGCGTGCCACCGGCACGCCTTGCGTTGTGGCTGCGGCCAACATCACCAGCCGCACTAGATTGTACACGATGGCGAAGATCATTAGTTCCTTTTCTACGCCCGCGACTGTCTTGCAGCGCAACACGTCCATTTTCATCGTTGTCTTCAAGTGCGCGAAATTTGTTTCCACACCCCAACGCCTGCCGTACAGATCGGCCAGGTCTTCCAATGAATAACGATTCGCCTCGAGCAGCGTGGTCACCAGGGTTACTTCGCTCGTACGAAAGCCGCGCTGCTTCGTCCAGTAGCGCAGTTCGCGTACCTGCAAGGTCCTCGGCAGCGCATGCCACTCTTCCGCACTCATCCACACCGGCTTGATCGAGCCGCGCCGATACTCGACGACCTGATCGAAACGACCTAGCTTACGGATTAAGCGATTCGTGGCGTGCGTTGCTTTCGTCCCTCTCGGCAGCTTGCCGGTCAGGCGTCGATCTTGGCGAAAGCTGACGAGTTGTCGTTGATGCATGCGAAACACGCCGTGCAGTTTTTGCCCCCAAAGCAAGGCTAAATGCGCGTAGGAACTGAACGCCGTATCGCCCACCACCACGTCCTCGGGCGTTAGCGCGGGATGCAACTTCGCCACGTCGCGCAGGTCGTGCGTGCGCAGCGGAGCCGACCAGGCCTCGACCAGCAAGCCTGTGGCAGAATCGAACAGTGCCAGTAAATGCGCCACGGGAAAGCCACAGCCCAGGGCTTGCTGGCCCGGCACGCCGAAGTGCGCGCGCAACTCGTCGGTATCGGGCATCGAAATGCCAGTGCCATCGATGACGAAGGTCCGATGGCCGTGCCAAAGTGGCGCGATGATGTTCGTGCGCGCGGCTTGGGTCGTCTGTGCGAGCAATCGTCTGTACACATCCAAAGAGAGGCGTGCACGGGCTTCGCAGTAAGCCGTTTTCGTACAGGTCAACTGCGCGATGCGCAGCACGTGCTGGCAGGCCGTATTGCCGTGCAGCACTTGCAGCAGGAAAGCCCAGATGGTTTGAGCCGGCCCCAGTTCACGTTCGCGCCACACGTGCTGGGTATCGTGGCAGACTTGCTCGATGGCCTGCGCCGAAAGGGCAGCGGCAACATTTTTCTTGATCCGTTCCAAGGCTGCGGTAAGATGAGAGTACATGGTCGAGCCTCCGGTTCAATGAGGATGATTGATAACCACCTTCATTGTGACGCGAGGCTCGACTTGTTTCACACCATCACCGCAAAGTGCACTTAAGCTAGCAGTGCTTAGCAATGAAAACAACGAGAGTTACAGCTTAAGTTGACGCCATTCGCGACACTCTATAAAAAAGGTTCTTCAGGGAATTTAATGGGCATTTGGCCGGGGTAGCAGGTCGAGTTTGCCGCAGTAGAAAAGGATGCGTGTGCGGAATTTTTCGAAGGTCTAACAAAGGGGACATTCTAGAACGTCCCCTTTTTATTGCCCGCCCTAGTGCGCTATGATATGCCGCCAAGAAAGTGTGGATGTGCGAGGTTTAACCCCGATTTGACCCATTATGACCCGGTCGAGGAAGGGAGGACGAGCGGGCTGGGGAAGAATCGAGTATCTTAGGCCGGGCGGAGTTGGCAAGATAGCGCAACTCGCTCCTTCCGCCGGCGTTAGCTTAACCTCGCAGAAATGTTGACCTCGAAACTAAGGTAATGAAGCAATAACAATGTGGGACACCCTGTTAATAATTGTAGCCACAGCGATCGTAACGCTGGCCCTGTCGATCCTGAAACGCAATTTAGTATCGCCCGAACGCAAACTTGACT
>JAIOPX010000445.1 GCA_021413705.1 Planctomycetota bacterium
ACGATCGACCCGAAAACGGGGCAGGCCACCAAGCGGCCGGTGATGAAGGTGGAGGCGGTCGTTGAGCGGATTGTGAAAACCATGCGGGTGCGCGAAGACAAGGACAACAAGCGCTATGGCGTAATTGTCATCGCCGAGGGCTTGGCCGAGTATCTGCCGAACAAGTATCTCGAAGGGGTGCCGCGCGACGATCACGGGCACATTGCCATTTCGCAAATCGACCTGGGGCTGATGATGGCCCGGCTGGTGGCCAAAGAATATGAAAGCCAGACCGGCCGCAAGCGCAAGGTTATCGGACTCCAACTGGGCTATGAATCTCGCTGCGCTCGCCCTCATGCGATCGACGTGATTTTGGGAAGCCAGCTTGGGGTGGGCGCCTATCGGGCGCTGGTGGAGCAGCGGCTCAACGGTGTGATGGTTTCCGTGGCCGGCCAAATGCAACTTCACTATGTGCCCTTCGAGGAGTTGGTCGATCCCGAGACGCTGGTTACCAAGGTGCGGCGGATCGATCGTGACTCCGATTTCCACAAGCTGGCGCGGTTCCTCGAGACGCATGTCATCGAATAGCTGTCACTGCTCTTGCGCAGACCAACGTGGCAGTTGGTCTGCCAACCATTGCTAACTTCCTCCCGTTTCGTCGGCGCATTAAGCCAGGGCACATCGTTTGCTGGCAACGATAGAGTGACGTTGCTTTCTTGAGTCTCATCGAGCAAGGGAGGGTATTGCCATGCGCATTCGCACTATTGCCGCCGCCACGAGTCTGTTCACCATTGCAATCGGTGCGAGCTTGGCTTTTACACAAGATCCGGCTCAGCCTCGCGTCGTGGCTCCGCCAGCCCAACGCCCCCCTGCCCCGCCGGCAGTGGCTAAAGACACCTACCAACCTGTTGCCGGAGATCAGACGTTCGCTCAAGTCCGCCAAAAAGATGAGTCCGAGCGCCGTGAAGTGTTCCAAGGACAACAGCAGTTGCTCGCCGCACGCTATGACCTGGAAGAAAGGGCCTCGCCAGAGAAAATGTCTGGAGGCAGAAAAGCGGTGCAGGAAGGCGTACGGGTGAAACTGCCACGCGGCGTCAGTTGGGAGCAGCTTTCCCGCCTGACCCCGGACGAGATTAAGCGACAGAAACTCTTCCCTCAAGGGTTTCTCCCCCTGCCCCATGTGAAACATGCCACCGGCGGCATGGTCTTCCCGAAGCAAGAGATAGACGCCATCCAGAAGGCTGAAGGACGCGACTTACAGCGATTTGATGCCGATTTCGACCTGCCGGACCATCTCACGCCTGAGTTCCCGCCCCCAATGTTCCTCACCACCAGGCCCGACCTGGGTGACGTTTCCAAGGGACAAGTGGTGACCATGCGCAACTACTATGACCTTCTGCTGGGAAAGGTTACACCCGTGCAAATGGAAGGAATGCGGCTTCTGGTCACCCCGTTCCCACAGCAGCAATTCAATCAGACTGAAGACCGCAAGGTACTGCTGCCAAGTCTTGGCGTGGCCTGTCTCGATTGCCACACCAATGGGCACACCAGTGCCACCTTTCACCTGACGCCCGATGTTCGGCCGCAAACGCATCGTTTCAGGATTGATACGGTCAGTTTGCGTGGGATGTTCAATCAACAAATCCACGGCTCGAAACGCTCGCTACGCAGCGTGGAGGATTTTTCGGAGTTTGAGCAACGGACGGCCTACTTCGACGGCGACCATGTGATCGCCGCCAAGAAGGGAGTCCACCTGCCGAATCGCCCCGACCAAGTCGCCATGATGGCCCAGATGCAGAATATTTTTGACTTTCCGCCGGCTCCGAAGCTTGATCCTTTCGGAAAGCTGATTACCGGCAAGGCCACCGAACAAGAGTTGCGCGGCCAACTTGTATTTTATGGCAAGGGGCGCTGCTCGGAATGCCACAGCGGCCGAGCATTCACCGACGACAAAATGCACGATCTGAGGCTGGAGCGGTTTTACGAGCCGGCCATGGTGCGGGGCCAATACAGCATGGCGGACGGCCCGATCAAGACGTTTACGCTCCGCGGCATCAAGGACTCTCCGCCGTATCATCACGACGGCCGCTTGATGACGCTGGAAGACACTGTCGAATTCTTCAATCTCGTGCTCCAGTTGAAGCTGTCCGAAAACGAGAAAACCGATCTAACGGCGTTTCTGCGTTGCTTGTGAGTCAGTCCACGGCCACATGATCGACAATGCAGACCACGCCCGGCACGGCGTGATAGCAGTTCAAGAGCAACTGCTTTTCATAGAATGTGCCCACCCGACCGCGGAAGGTGATCTGACCCTGGCGGGCTTCCACTGCAACGCGTCTCAGGGCCGGTACGGAGCGCTCGGAAAGATAGTCGCACACCCTTCGTTTAAGATCATGGTCGTCATTCATAGGGTTCTTATCGGCACACGCAATCATCCTGGCTCTCCAAGCAAGCTAAAGGGTGTATGGCCTGCCCGGTCCTTTGGCTGGCTCTGGTGCCGCGACGTAGTGCAACCAACGTGCCAGTGCATTTTCGAAAGAGATTGGCAGTTGAACCGGCGATACCGAAGAGCTAGTGGCTCTTGGCCTTAGAAAAAACCGAGAAAATTGTTGCCCCACCTAAAAAGGTCGAATCATGCACAGATGAGTGGCACAAAGTGTGCGGATAAACGGCCACCTTGGTCGAAAAGATTCCAGCGATGCTGGCTTTCCCTGGATGAACCGGTGGCGAAATGTCGCGTTAAAAGATCCGACTTTGAAGGGGCATGAAACCCTGAGCGCGATCTCGCATAAGCTGTTGCCTATCGGAGATCGAGTCGCATCTCGGGGCCGTTGTCGGTCTGTCGCCAAAAGTCGCTTCCCCAGAGTCGGGGGATCTCTCCCAAGGCAACCTGGGTAGTCACATCGCGATAGGGAATTGACACCTGCCAAGAGCCCGGTGCAAAGGTATAGGTCGTCCCGTTGACGGTCACATCCCGCGTCAGGCCGCTGAGGTTGTTGATCACCAACCGCCCCTGCACGGCTGGAACAGGCCGCAGGGCGCTTCGGGCCACCGAGTTGCTCCCCTTGAGGCGTTCCAACTCTCGCTTCAAGCGTGGCAAGTCATCGCCACGCAGCGCGGTGATTTGCTGCGAAACGTCGTCAAGCTGCTGCAGCCGCTCCTGAACCGCCGCCAACTGAGTTTCGAGCGATTGAGGCGCCGAGTTGGGCTTGTCTGTTTCATTCGCCTGGGGCGTTGTCGGCGGAGCTTCCGGTTTCTGAACAGTACGCTCACCGTTCTTAACCAGGACGCTGGCCTCCCCTGCCCCGCGCAGTTCCTGCTGCAACTTGGGCAATTCTTCTGTCCGCAGGCGACGCAGTTGCTCCAAGATCTGATCCAACTTGGAAAGTTGGGTCTGAATCTCGTCGATCTTGCGACCCAAAGCCTCCGCTCGTGCGGCATCGATCGGCGCTGGTGCGGCTTCTTCAGCCCCTGCCCTGGCTCCTAGACAGACCACTCCCAACCAAAGTACGCCGACGAAAAAGTTCATACGCTTGGAAGCCATAATCTAATCTCCTGCTATGCCAGCAACCGGCGACAAACGCCCCTGTCGCCACCATTTTTGAATTCTATCGCACCCGCTGGGCGAATCAACCTGCCCGAATGGATTTTCATTAACCCAGGTCTAGATCCCTTCGAAAACCAGCGCCGCCAGGACCACCGAGACGACAAACGAGCCGACCAGGATTTTTCCCAAGGTGCCCAGCAGACGCCCCCAAAAGGCGGCTTTGCCAACTTCCCAGCTATGCTGGGCGTCTCGCCCCGCCCAGGTTTCGCCCAGGATGGCGCCGGCAAGTGATCCGACGCCGGCAAACAGCAGCGCGGCGAGGATCGAGCCGACCACTGGAATCGGAATGCCGACAAACATCCCCACGATAGCCCCGACCAGCCCGCCAACGAGCGCCAGAACCGCGCCCCGCCTGGAACCACCCGCTTTCTTTGCTCCGGCGGCCCCGGCAACAAACTCGATTACTTCGCCCAGCAGAGCCAGCCCAATGACGGCGGCCACTACGATCCATCCCACGGAAACTCTGCCGGCTGTCGGGGGAATGAGCAATGCATATACCAACGTGGCGACCACGTTAAGCCAATTGCCTGGCAGGCCGAACAAGTTCAACGTCCAACCGATAAGCAATACGATCACCAGCAATACCGCCCAAGTAATATCCATATAACTATCATACCATACGACAGCCGGTTCGTGCCGCCGCGCTTTGGCGAGCCGCATGACGTAAGGCAGCTGAGGAAACACGGCATCCGAAAGGAAACCTGCTGCATTGGCTTAACACTATCCCAGAAACCTCCAGGGGCTGACGCCCCCGGCTCGCCTGGAGTGAGCCATCGTCGAGTTGACCTTTCGACTGCCGCTGTGGCAATATAGCGGCGATGCAACCCATCGGGCTGCGACATCCGTCTTTCACGACAAGGGCCAGGAATGATCTACTTCGGCACAAAACTTTTTGGCATGGTACATCTCGTGCCAGGCCGATTCTATGTCTCCACGAAGTTTCTGCACATCTTTTTTGTGCCGCTGATTCCTCTGGGCAGTTGGGTGGTCATCAACGAAACCGACCGCGGTTGGGAAGGGAAGCAGATTGGTGTCTCTTTGCTCTCGATCCTGATGGCATGGTTTCGGGCAGCAATCGTGCTGGTCTACCTGGGCATCGCGGTCAAGATGTTCATCGATATGTTTGGTTCAAGAATGCCGCTGGAAGGGGTCCACGCAGTGATGTTCGCGGGCCTCAGTCTGTTATGCATGGTGGCTTTTCGGTTGTCCTATCGCCTTTCGGTGGCCAGCACGAAGCGAGCCCAGCAATTGGCATTGAAGTTGGGCTATTCGGAAGCGGAAGCAGCGCGGATCGACGTTCCTCGCGGCACGCGCGCCCTGGGCCGGCCCGGTTGGGGACTGGCCATGGCGCTCATCCCGCTGGTCGCCTGGATGGGAACCGGCCTGGTGATGGGCAAGTTTCTCTTTGCCGATGCGCAGAGCAAGCCGCTGGAAGTGCTTCGCTCAAGTGGCATGGGAACCGGGCGGAGCGGTATTTTCCAGACTCTCAACGATGTGGGCGTCGATCCGGCAGCCGCCGATGTCTATCGCAGGTATCTCAGCGATCCGAACGCTACGGTGCGTTGCGGAGCCGCGTTGGCCCTGGGCAAGATTGGCGAAGCCGGACGAGCAGGCTTGCCGGAACTGATGCAAGGACTCAAGGACCAGGATCTCAGCGTGAGGCAGTACTGTGCGGAGACGCTGATCCACATGGGCGGTGGCTACGAAGCGGCCGTGGGTGATCTGATCAAGATGGTTGATGACCCGGCCGACGCGATCAACACGGTGCTAACTCGCAATTTGGCGGCGCAAGCATTGGGCAACTTGGGATCTGCCGCAATCCAGGCGGCGCCCTATTTGGAGAGAGCACAGACGAGCAAATATGCCGAAGTTCGGGATGCAGCACGGACAGCGCTGGGGAGGATTCGTCCAGAGGGACGGTAACGTGAGCTATCTCCCAGCCCACGCCCGACAGGCGAGGGCTACTGGCATGTCATCAAATAATACTCCCCATCCGGCCCTACGCCTTCGCCATCTACCGTCCAACCGTGCGATCGATAGAACGCCAGGGCGGCTTCGTTGGCTTGAGCGCACTTGAGTTGCACCGGTCGGCCAATCTGCGCGAGACACGCGCTGAGCAGCGCTGTGCCGATACCGCGCCGCTGGTGGGCTGGATGAACAAACAGACTGTGGATGAAATTCTCCGGCGGCCACCAGGCCACAAAGCCGACTGGCACTTCGCCATCGAGAGCTACGAGTATCGTCTCACCCTGGATCGCCACGTCGAAATCGTCTAACGCGAAACGTGCCGGATCAACCCATGTGAATCGATCCCGCCGCGAGTCGAAATAGAGTTGCCGCAGCGCGGCTAGATCTTGGGGCTGAAGCTCGCGAATGGCAACGGTCATTCCCCACCAACCGCCGCGTCGATCGCCTGCTCCAGATCGTGCTGCAAATCCTCCACAGCCTCCAACCCGACCGATAGCCTCACCAACGAATCTCGGATGCCGTGAGCCTGCCGATCGGCCGCGTCATAACTGGCGTGCGACATAAGTGCCGGCTGCTCGATCAGCGACTCGACCGCACCCAGGCTCACCGCCAGTCGAAACAGCCGCGTTCGCTCGACCAGCCGCTTGGCGGTCTGCATGTCTCCTTCCAACTCAAAGGAAACCATCGCGCCGAACCCACCCGACATCTGCCGCCGTGCAATGTCGTGCCCCGCATGATCCTTCAAGCCAGGGTAATAGACCTGGCGAACCTGCTTGTGCCCCGCCAGGAATCCGGCGAGCGCGGCCGCTGTCTTGCTTTGCTCCCGAACACGCAACTCCAGCGTCTTCAAGCCTCGGCTGCAGAGAAAGCATTCCCAGGGGGCCATTACCGCCCCGGTGGCATTCTGCACGAAATAGAGCTGATCGAAAAGCGATCGGTCGCGCACCACCAGCGCCCCGCCGAGCAGATCGCTGTGACCGCCGAGATATTTGGTGGCCGAGTGCATGACGATGTCCGCCCCGAGTTCCAGCGGCCGTGTCAGCACGGGCGTGGCGAAGGTGCTGTCCACACCCAGCAGCGCACCGTGGCGATGGGCGATCTCTGCGCAGCCGGCAATATCGGTGATCGACAAGAGCGGATTGCCGGGACTCTCGATCCAGAGCAACTTGGTGTTGGGGCGCATCGCTCGCTCAAGTGCCGCCAAATCGTGCGTGGGCGTCAGCGATACGGTAAGGCCGGCCCGATTGCAAATCTTATGCAGCAAGCGGTAAGTACCGCCATAGATGTCTGCCCCGGCTACAATGTGGTCGCCGGAGTTCAGCAGCATCGTCGCCCCGTGCGTAGCCGCCAAGCCGGAACTGAAAGCCAACGCGCCGACGCCCGATTCCAGATTGGCCAGCGTCGCCTCCAAAGCAGCCCGCGTAGGATTGCCGCTGCGCGTATAGTCAAAACGTCCCCACTCCCCCGCCTTGGCTTGCACGAAGGTCGAAGCCAGATGCACCGGCGGAATCACGGCCCCGGTAGCCGGATCCGTCTCCTGACCGACATGAATCGCCCTGGTGCGAAACTTCAATTCATTTGGCTTCATCATGACTCCAGCGCCTGCTTCAGGTCGGCGATCAGGTCTTCCGCGTTCTCGATCCCACACGCCATGCGAATCATATTGTCTGGAATGCCGAAGCGGCGGCGGTCTTCCGGGCTGCACTCAAAATAACTCATCACCATCGGCTGCTCGATCAGCGATTCCACACCGCCAAGACTGGGCCCGATGCGCGGGATCCGCACCGCGTCGATCACGGCCGCCGCCTTCTGCCACTCCTGATCCTTGAGCATAAACGTCACCAACCCGCCAAAGCCGCGCATCGTGCGCTTCGCGACTTCGTAATACGGATGCGTCGGCAATCCTGGATAGAGCACCTTTTCCACGCGGGGATGCTCGGCCAGGAATTGGGCCACGGCCAGCCCATTTTCATTGTGCCGCTGCATCCGCAATTCGAACGTCTTCAATCCGCGGCCCAGCAGATAGATGTTGTGAGGCGCGCTGATGGCCCCCATGATGCCTCGCAATTTCCGCACTGGCTCCAATGCCTCTTTGCGCCCCACCAGCACGCCAGCCAGCAAGTCGTTGTGCCCTGCCAGATATTTGGTGGCCGAATGCAACACATAATCGACGCCCGCCGCCAACGGACGCAGGTTGTAGGGAGTGGCCAGCGTGGCATCAATGAGCGTCTCCACACCGTGCTTGCGCCCCAAGGCCACGAACCGGTCCAAATCCACCACGCTCAAATGCGGGTTCGTGGGAGATTCACTCACCAGCAACTTGGTCCGCGAGTTGATGGCCTTGTCCATTGCGTCGTAGTCGCAGGCCGCAACCTGGTGCGTGACTACGCCGAAACGGGCCAAGTGCGTGGCGCAGAATTCCCGGCTGCGGTGGTAACACTCATTGAAGAAGACTACTTCGTCGCCCGCGCTGAGTTTGGTCATGAGCAGCCCAACAATGGCCGCCATGCCGCTGGCATAGAGCAGCGCCGTTTCACCCCCGTCCAGTGCGGCCAGTTTGGCCTCCACAACTCGCTCGCTGGGATTGCCGTAGCGGCCGTATTCTTCCCGCGGCTGCTTCTGCTCGATGAAATCGATGACCGATTGCGTACTCGGGAACGTGTAGGTGGACGAGCAGTAGATAGCGTCGGTAATCGCGTCGGCCTGCTTTTGGCGGCGCTCGCCGGCATGAACCGCCAGAGTCGAGAACCCGGATTTTGATTCGGAGGGAGGCATACGACGCTCGACTGGTTGCTTGGGTGAGTAAGACATGGGGACGCTCAAGCCAGATGCATTCCACTGTCGCGGCTGGCTTTGAGAAGGCCAACAAAAAAACCGCGGCAATGCGTTTGGGCATTCGCGGTCGGCTTGGCTTAGATGGATCGTAGTGCGCTGCTGACTGAACTACCCCCGGTTGCCGCCTTTCGGTCGATTGGCACGCACAACACAGGGAACGCACGGCGATGGCTCTTTAGCAGTTTTTGGCTGCAAGCGGCCGCAAATCCCAGGATCATTCCATTGTAGTCGCTCACTGCGGCGGCAGCAACGGGCCGTTGGAGTACAGCCTTTAGGCTGGTTTCGCCACGCAGGCTAAAGCCTATACTCCAACAGCGCCCACTCGTGACTTGCTGGACGACTTTCCTATACCTGATACAATGAGACTTACGCTCTGAAGTTGCGGCTCCATCGCCTTGAGGCATTGAGATGTCCCTCGCGCCCCACCATCGTCAAACGGCACTTGCTGGGATACTGATTGTGTTCCTAGTCGCCGTTGTGGCAGTTCCTGCGATGGCCGCACCCGAGGGGCCGGCGACGGATCCGCGTATCCCATCCCTGATCCGCCAACTAGGGGATCCGCAGTTCGCCATTCGGCAGCAGGCCACTCGCGAGTTGCAGGCCATCGGGCCCGCCTCCAAGGAGCCGCTGACGCAGGCGTTGCAAAACCCGGACGCCGAAGTTCGGCTCCGCGCGCAGCGGATTCTGGTGAACGTGTTGGAAGCCGATTTCACCGCGCGACTCGAAGCG
>JAIOPX010000446.1 GCA_021413705.1 Planctomycetota bacterium
GCGGAGAGACACTGACGGTGTTTGGCGACGGCCGTCAAAGCCGCTGCTTCTGCGATGTGCGCGACGTGGTTGACGCCATCGCGGGGTTGGCAACGCACCCTGACGCCCCGGGGCGCGTGTATAACATCGGCGGCACGCAGGAAATATCGATCGGCCAATTGGCCCAGGAGGTACTGGCTGTAACTGGCAGCCGATCGCAGGTGGAGTTAATTCCCTACGAGGATGCCTACGCGCCAGGTTTTGAAGACATGCAGCGCCGCGTTCCCAACACGAGCCGCATCGAATCGCTGCTGGGTTGGCAACCACGCCATTCATTACGAGAAACACTCGCCGCAGTGCGAGACGACATTCAGGAAGGACCACGAACGTGAAGATTCTTGTTACCGGGGGTGCGGGATACATCGGGAGTGTGGCGGTTGAGCAATTGATCTCCGCGGGCGAATCGGTGGTGGTGTTGGACAATCTGTGCCAAGGACATCGCCAGGCCGTGCATCCCCAGGCGACGCTGGTTGTCGCGGAACTGGAAAACCGCCAAGCCATCGACGAGGTGATGACGACGCATCGCCCCGACGCCGTAATGCATTTTGCCTCGCATACACTCGTCGGCGAATCGATGCAGCAGCCGTTCCGCTACCTGGGAACAAATGTGGTCAATGGCCTGAATTTGTTGCAAAGCATGGCGGAACACGGGGTACGGCGGTTCATTCTTTCCTCGACCGCGAACTTGTTCGACCAGCCGGAGCGCATGCCGATCGACGAGACTGAGCGAATTGTGCCGGGCAGCCCCTACGGTGAATCGAAGTACATGCTGGAGCGGTTGCTCCCCTGGTTGGAAAAGATTTACGGGATGCGATATGCCATGCTCCGCTACTTTAACGCAGCGGGGGCCACGCCCGAGCGCGGAGAGGACCATAATCCAGAACTCCATCTCATTCCCATCGTGCTGGGTGTAGCCTTGGGACAACGGGAATCGGTAACCATCTTCGGCGAGGATTATCCCACACCCGACGGAACCTGCGTGCGAGACTATATTCACGTCTCCGACTTGGCGCGGGCTCATATCCTGGCCTTGGCCGCGCTCGAAAAGGAAAGCCGAGTTTACAACCTGGGAAATGGACGCGGCTATTCCGTGCGCCAGGTGATCGAAACCGCGCGTCGTTTAACGGGACACGCCATTCCGGCGCTGATGGGTTCGCGACGCGCCGGGGATCCGGCCGTATTGGTCGGCAGCAGTCGAAAGATTGAACGGGAATTGGGCTGGCGACCTCAGTTCGACTCGATCGAGTCGATCGTTGAAAGCGCCTGGCGCTGGCACCAGCGATTTCCTAAGGGATATCAAGGCTGATCTCAGAACCCGCCCCCTCGTCCGCTGACCCCTGACTCCTGACCCCTAACCGCGTTGCCATACGGCCAGAACAGACTTGCCAACTTGGTAACCCAGGAGCGGGTCGAGCCAAGTTGACGCGGGAACCAACATGCGATCCCAGAAGGCAATCTGCCCGAGCGTGGGCATGGAACTCCGCAGCACCAGCTTGTTTCCCAAAGATGCCAATAGCCCGGCGCTATCGAGATAGGCCAGCCGCCGCAGGGAGCAACCTGGGGGTGAAAGATTCTTCAGTCCGCGGCGATTGTAGCGGCGATAGTGGCCCACTGCCCGGTCGAAGGCGCAAAACAGAAAATGGTGTGCCGGGGCCAGCACGATGAGCTTTCCTCCGGGAGCGAGCAACTGAGCGGCCCGCGTCAGTTCATCGCGGTCGTGCTCTATATGTTCCAGGACGTCGATGTAGAGCACGCTGTCGAAAGGGCCGGCGTCCTGGAGGTCTTGCGTGACGCCGACGCGAATCTGGCAACGATCTGGCAGGTTCCCATTCTCAACGGCTTGCCGGTAACGGTCGGCCAATTCAAAGTCCGGCTCCAAGGCCAGCCACTGCTGGACGCTTGCGTCGAACAGGACGCGCGTCGTGCCGCCAATGCCGGCTCCAACCTCCAATACGCTACGGCCCAGATGAGGCACGATCTGTCGCCGCAGATACGCCTTCCAGTGCGTGGCCTGCGCGAACAGGTCGAGTTCCGTTCCAACATACTGGTAGGGGAGGACTGCTTCCATGCTGAATTATAGGTTATGACAGAAGGGGTGGGGGATGGTTCAATCAGGCCGAAAACGGTCGTTTTTTATGGGAGGTGCATATCATGACTCGCATGGTTTGCTTGGAAACCGACGACGGAGAAGCGTTTGTCAATCTGGCCGAAATATGCCGGGCCAATGTGGCGCCGGACGCCGTGCATTTAGAGTTTTCTGGCGGGCAGACGCACACTTATCGAGGCGCCGCGGCCCACACGCTCCTGCAGGCGCTGCGCCACGAGGAGAAGCGAACGACTGGGCAGAGGTGAGCGAAGAGGGCGGTTCGCGCCAGTGCCTTGGCACGAAGGAAATGATGGGTTTGTAGGACTGGCCGATGGACGGGCTGGGAAGCCCGTCCTACGTCGATTCGCTCATCGGAGGCGCCGGCTCGCCAGCGGAGCCGTTGGCATGAACATGGCCGTATCCGTAGCCATATCCGTAATATCCTTGGTTCAATCCAAATGCGCCGCGCGGTGTTCCATTGACAACGCACCCAAGCACGCGGATTCCGGTGTCTTTGAGGCGTTCGCAGGTGTCATAGACGGGCGTGATCTGACTGACGCGATGGACGATGGACAGGATGGCTCCGTCGCAATGCTGCCCCAACAGCAGCGGATCGACCACAGCCAGCACGGGGCCGGTATCGACGACGATCGAATCAAATTCGGTCCTGAGCGTTTCAAACAACTGCGCTAAGATGTTCTTCGTCAGCGCTTGAAGACTGATCTGATCGCAGTGACCGGCCGACATGACCCACATACCCGGAGCACGACTGGGGCGGATCACTTCCTGCAATGTGGCCTCGCCGCGAAGCACTTCAGCCAGCCCCTTGTCCAACGGCATATCCAAAAGCCGATGCACATTGGGGCGGCGCAGGTCACCATCAATCAGCAGCGTGCGCCTGCCGCAACGGCCCAGGCTGGCCGCCAAACTTACGGAGACGGTGGTTTTCCCCTCGCCCGCTTTGGCGCTGGTCACCATGACCACTCGCACAGTATCGCCACCGGCGGAATGCAAAAGCATGGCGCGGACACCGTCGATCGACTCGTCCATGACTCCCTGCAACGTGCTTTCGGAATTTCCGTTGGAATGCCCCCACCAATGATGCGTTCCTTGAGAGAGCATGGGTACGTCGCCGATGACGCGAACGCCCAAACCTTCATTGACCTCGATTTTCGAGGTGATCCGTCGAGCGTGAAACTCCCAGAGCGAAACCAAGCCCAGGCCAATGCCTACGGCGCCCAATCCAGCCAATGCGGTGTACTTCCAGCGGCTGTTGCCCAGGGGAGCACGGGGCTCCGTCGCACTTTGCAATAAGGCGACACGGTCGGGGCTGCGCAATTCGAGATCGTATTGCTCCAGCGTCATGACCAACTTGTTGGCGGTGGACACCACGGCCGCCAGATCTTCTTTGCGGCGCTCCAATTCTTCGCTGGAAGTCCCCAGATCTTGCATGGTCTTGTTGAGCTCTTCAAACTGCGAGTTCATCGCGGTTTCCTTGGCTTTGAGACCCTCAATCTCGTTGACCAATGCATCGTACTCGGCCTTGGTGCGGTGGACGATCTTGCCTTCGTCCCATTCCTGTTGCAGCCGCTGGCGGATTATCTTCTTGCGCTCGGCCGCCATTTCCTGGGCTTTAACGATGGCTTCGCGTGCGTTGCGCACGGAAGGAGAGTTGGGGTCTTTGGAGACTTCAAGAATCTTTGCTAGTTTTTCTTCCAACTTTTGGATGGTTTCCAGACGGATCCGGTATTCAGAATCGTCGCTTACAGCCTCATCCACCAAGCCATCGGGAATGGGCCCCTTCTGCGCGCCTGCGACATCATCCTTAAAACCATGCTTGCGCTTGAACTGTTCCAACTCGAGTTGTTTTCGGAAAACGGCCGATCGAGTATCCGTGATCTCTTTGCGGAGGTTCAGAATAAAATCCAGCAACAACTGCTGCTTGGCCTGAGCCGTTTTGGAATCGCCGGTGCCGAGGCGCTCCGCCAGTGTGCGGACTAAATCCCGGCGGCGATTGACTTCCTGTGACTTCGTGGTGTAAGTCGAATCCAGCAAGTTTTGCCGGGCCAGAAGCATGCGGCGTTCTTCGCCAGCCACTTTTTCAATGTAAGCCTTGGTCATGGCGTTGACCAAAGCCTCTAATTGCTTGGGATCTTCTCCCTTCATGCCGATTTGTAGCAGGTCGCCCATGCCGCCACCGCCGCCGCCACTGCCGTAGCTGCGCACGTAAATCTGTTGCCCTAGCCATTCCACTTCACTTCGGTTGTCTGAGCGGGCCTTAATCTCCGGCAGGTTGCTGATTCCCGGATAAGAGAGAGCCTCATTGATGACAATCGGGCTGGCGATCAATTTCCGCTGACCGTCCAGGCTCATTAACCCGGTATCAATGGTATAGATCAAGCCTGGTCCCACACGCACGCGAAGCAGAGAATAGGTTTCATAGGTGTCTTTAACGGCAAACCAGGTGACCACGGCGGCTGGGATGCCCAGCGCCAGCGCCAACGTCAGCGCGAACAGCCAACGACGCTGCAGCGCCAGCAGTAGCTCCAATGGCTTCGGTGTGGCATTGAGGATGGCGGGGCGCGCCGATCGAGACTCGGTGCGCGGATCCAAGAGTGCCGTGCCCCCACGCGTAATCAATGCATCCCCTGTGGGGTCATTGAGTACCGCGGTGGCGGATGCATTTTGAGTTGTCGTGGGATCCATAGCTGGGCCGTCAGAGGATGTTGACATCGGATTGGACATTTGGGCTGCGGATCAATCGAATCTCACCCACCAAGCCTCCCAGTCGCACGAGGCCCCGTGAATTGAATGCAATCCGTGCGCCGCAGACGCTCTGTTTTGTTGCGAGAACTGGTTTTCGCTTCATTTTGCCGTTTCGCACGCTATCACCCCCCCATTCACGCCATCCGCGTCTGTCCGTCTCGTCTATTCCTTGCGTCGCATGTTGCCTTGTCGCCACGCCAGGTCGAACACTTCGACCAGCAAATATACGTGTTTAATGCGCTCGCGACCCCCCCGACGTTTCCCGATGCCTGGGCGCTTTGATCGGATCGGGTTTCGAAGGCCGTCCGGTTGGGCGAGCCCCCCGCATGGGATTGGCCGCCGGTGGAGCGTCCACAAATAACTTCCCTAAGATCGAAATTTCCAGCCATAGAAGCAGGGCCGCTATGGCCATCATGTACCAGGCCGCATAATCGTGAAAAAACTCTCTCCAGGGATCCCCACCGTGATAATATCCAACTCCCGTGAGTGTAATGCGAATGATGTTGACGGCTAAAGCAATAGGAATCGAGCTGAAAAACAAGATTGCTCGCTCCCAGTAGGGACGATCGATCACAATTGCCACCGCTGCGGTCATCGCCGTGAAGACCGTCAACATGCGCAACCCGCTACAAGCTTCCACAACCTCCAGCGGTTTCAGTTCTCCAATGAGAATCTTATTCCCTTCGCGAAACGCACCGTAGCCAAAAGTCTGCAGCAAGTAGGTGGCTCCGATGGTGGCGATCTTTTGCAACGGATTGAGGAGGGCATCCGCAACGGTATACGGCAAGGGAAACATGAAAAACAGGAACGCGATCACCGGAGCCGTCCAAATCAACATCCTCCATCCACCAACGAGCAATACGACGCCGGCCGCACTCGGCAGGAAGGACACCATATCGGGCACTTCCGTGCCCATCGTGGCGGAAATCAGGCGCATCGAAAGTCCCGCCATGAGCAGCCCCACGCCCCACCACCGCGCCACGGCGGGAACGGAATCGAGCCGCTGCAAAACAGCCGGATCCCACCTCAGCCAGAGCAGCGCGGCCGCAAAAACCGGCACAAGCCAGCCGTGGGAATAGCGCGGATCGTCCCAATAGGGGACCAGCAGCGAGAGTGAATTCCAAAAGCAGTAGATCAATAGCGCCAACAAGCCGCCCAACGCTATTAGCGTGTCGTACGGCAATTCGCGGCTTGGCTCAACGGATTGTACGGGCGCATCTTGCATCAAATAGCTCGCCAGTCGTGAGACTGATTAAGAAAAGTTGCTCGTGGAGCCTAGGGTCAAATCACATGCGCCGATCTCAAGAACCGCGGGACGGTTGTGCCATTGGACCATGGCACCGGCGCAACACTCCCAACCGAAGACGATGTTCGTCTCCTGTGAAGGTTATTTTGGCGCGGCGATGGATCCATCCCGAACGGGCGCGCCACGGACAAACTTCCAAATCTGACCCCTAAGCCCGCAACAACTACGAACTTATCAGTCTGCCGAGCCGACGACGTTCGCCAGCGACAACTATTCACCGTTGGATCTCTGCGTGCGCCTGTCGAATATCCCTCAAGCGCCAACAGCCCTCCTGTGAATAACGGACCAACTTGGAGTCCTCATCTTAAAATGCTTTGTCCAGTATGTCAAATACTTTGCACGTTCGCAATGGCCGGACTGGTCGCGCGCAACAGCTTATGCAACCGACACTTACGCTACGACCGTCACGATGGGGTGATTGACGGCGCATCACCGCAATTGTGGGTCGATCCGTTTGCTTTTACTCACACCTGGATGCCAGCCGAAGTCGTGCGGAGAGACAAAGTCATTAACCTTCCGAACCGTTGGCCAATCCTCTATTCTGGTGGGACGGCCCGTTGTCCTTCTTTTCCTGACCTGCAAGAATCGGGCTATACGCGAAATCGAAGTCCAGGGAGCGACTTCGACACTCGGCGGCCACAGCGTTGGGGTAGGAGAACGGCGATGTCCAGTCGCTGGCACACGCACGGTTTTACGCTCGTTGAATTGATGGTCGTCGTGGCCGTCATTTCCATTCTCGTCGCCCTGCTGCTGCCGACCGTGGGCGCGATGCGTGACAATGCCCGCGCAGCGCAGTGCGCTAACAATCTCCGCAGCGTGGTGACCGGCCTACACGCTGCCAAGCAAGACAACGTCCAACTTCGAGCAGCAGACATCCAGGCCATCCTCGGTCCCTACACCGAGTCCCAGCAGCCGAAGTGGCTCCGAGGCAATGGCGAAGGGGGCGCGATGCAAAATTGGTATGTGATCACGTCTGCCGGAGATTTGAAACCCTGGCTGAAGGGAACCGCCTTTGGCAACTCGCTCGGCACTCCTGGCGTCTCATCGTATGCCGATCCCAAGTTGCTTCACGACGCATTCGACACATCGAGTGGCAATTGCCCTGCAAATACTCTGTGTGCGCTCGATAAACAATATGCCCTGACCAGGGATTCGGAGGGTTACAATCCTCCGTCCCAAGTAAAGCTGCCGCTCTACACTTGCCCCGACATCGTGCGCGATATCGCAGGATCTTCCAGCTACGGATTCAATGCGCTGTTAAATTATTTTCAAGTGGGCGACTCTCAAACCATCGTCGGGCTCGATCATGGAGTTGCGATCGCCGACGTGATCAGCCCT
>JAIOPX010000447.1 GCA_021413705.1 Planctomycetota bacterium
ATGAGCAGTACGAATCGGGAGAATAGCCCAGAATCCAACCTGGAGGGGGCAAGAATAGGGGGCTTGCCCCCCCGCTCACCTTTGTCAGACCAATTATCAGACAAATCTCCCCCGCAATTTCCTTGACGCTCCCCCTAAGCCCTGGTAAATTCTGAAGTTGTGGAGGCCATTGCCCTGGCAGGTCGATCTGAATTATAGTGAAGAGCGCCTTTCCAGGGAGCAGTGCATCGTCACTGCCACCGTTCGCAGCCGGCAAGGGACTTGCGAACTCGGCATTAGCGTCGCGGTTCGATCAGGGGTCGAGGACACCGGGTTCTTTGTTACTTTCCTCATCGGTCATCCATCTCCATGGGAACAGAGATTGGGCCGAACAGGAATAGGGAGACACAAATATGAGATCAAAATTGAGTTCCACACACCGCGCACGGCCGGCTCGCCGTGGATTTACGCTGGTCGAACTGTTGGTGGTGATTGCCATCATCGGCATCCTGATCGGCCTATTGTTGCCGGCCATTCAGATGGCCCGCGAAGCCGCCCGCCGCGCCAACTGTTCCAGCAACATGCGAAACGTCTCGATGGCCGTGCAGGGCTATTCGGGTCAAAACAGCGAGGCGATTCCCGTGGGCGTGTACAAGACTTCGCTCTACTCGGCGCAGTCGGTGATCCTGTCACAATTGGAATTGGCGAATATCCAGAAACTCTTTGGCACGTTCACGACCACGGCAGCAGGCGCAACCACCGCTACGTCGAAGAAAGTGCCCATTTACATCTGCCCCAGCGACAACCCCAGCGGCGCGGTAACTCTGACCGGCACGAACGTCGAGACGAGCGGTAGTTTTCACCGCTCCAATTTCGTGTTCAACTTTGGCGCGGATACGATGCAGCCGGCATCGGCCACAAATCTTGGTCCCTTCCGCTTCGACTCCACCTCCAGTTTTGCTGTGATGGCGGTTGATGGCACGTCGAACACGGTGATGGTCAGTGAAACGATCTCCGGCAAGACAACGACTGATCCCTCGGGTTTATGGGGACTCGGCGGGCCTGGCTCGAGCGGTTACACCCACAAGAACAAACCTGTCTCTGGAACTGCTACCGCCCCCATTTCGGGCGCCAGCAAAACCGATTTTAGCACCTATGTGGCAACCGCCAGCAGCATGCATCCCGGCTTGGTCAATGTCATGTATGCGGACAACCACGGTGCCCAGGTCGCCACCGAGATTGATCAAAGCATCTGGACCTCGATGGGAACCTGCAACGGCGGTGAAGCCTTCGCTGCCCCGTAGTAACTAATGCCAAATATGCAGCCCCCGATGGCACTGGCTGTCGGGGGCTGTTTTTGTAGGCTCACAGGGGTTTCCGCGCGGTATGGCAACCCAGGCCGCCTCTGGCTATATTGAGAAACCGTGGGGGATTTGATCAGAATTGCGCCTATCACCAACCTGAGCTTCGGATAGCTCGTTGGTGACACGGCTGCGGCATTCCCATTCAGGCAATGCCTTCCCCATTGCGGCGTGTTCCTGTTTTATCATTCCATCATCTCTGCGGAACAGAGACGGACGGCGGATAGGAAACAATACCCATGTCAGACAAATCACTATTATCCCCACGCATTACAAAGCCGGCTCGCCGTGGGTTTACGCTGGTCGAGTTGTTGGTGGTAATTGCCATCATCGGCATCTTGATCGGCCTGTTGTTGCCGGCCATTCAGATGGCCCGCGAATCTGCCCGTCGCGCCAATTGCCAAAGCAATATGCGCAACGTATCGATGGCCGTGCATGGCTATTCCGGTCAAAACGGAGAGGCCATTCCCGTAGGCGTGTATAAGACCTCGCTCTACTCGGCGCAGTCCGTAATCTTGGCACAGTTGGAATTGGCGAACATCCAGAAAATTTTCGGTACCTTCACGAGTACGGCAGCGCTGGCCCCTACTGCCACTTCCAAGAAGGTGCCAATTTACATCTGCCCCAGTGATAACCCCAGCGGCGCGGTGACCCTGACCGGCACGAATGTTGAGTTGACCGGCAGTTTCCACCGCTCCAATTTCGTGTTCAACTTTGGCGCCGATACGATGCAGCCGGCAGCGGCCGCTAACCTTGGCCCCTTCCGCTTCGACTCAACCTCCAGCTTTGCCGTGATGGCCGTGGACGGCACCTCGAACACGGTCATGGTCAGTGAAACAATCTCTGGAAAAACAACGACAGACCCTTCCGGTTTGTGGGCACTCGGCGGGCCTGGCTCGAGTGGTTACACCCACAAGAACAAGCCTGTCTCGGGAACTGCTACCGCCCCCATTTCGGGCACCAGCAAAACCGATTTCAGCACCTATGTCGCAACCGCTAGCAGCATGCATCCTGGCTTGGTCAATGTCCAGTTCGCGGACAACCACGGCACGCAGGTCGGAACGTCAATTGACGCTTCCATCTGGACCTCAATGGGAACGTGCAACGGAGGCGAGGCCTTCGCGGCGGGTCAGTAATTAACGTCGCCCACGGAAAAATCGCGGGGCGTTGCCCACGCCGCTAAACGAGTGCGGCTACCACCAGATCGCCGATCTGGCTGGTGCTGTGGCCCATTTTGCCGGCGGCTTGGCTTTTCATTTTCGAGCCGGTTACGGAGGCGACGGCCCGGTTCACTCGGTCCGCGGCGGCTGTTTGGCCGCATTGCTCCAGAAGCATGGCCACGGCGTTGATGGCGGCGATCGGGTTAATGACACCCTGGCCGGTGTATTTGGGGGCGCTTCCTCCCATCGGTTCGAACATGCTCGTGCCGCCCGGGTCAGGGTTGATATTGCCGCCGGCGGCAACGCCCATGCCTCCTTGGAGGATACCGCCAAGGTCGGTGATGATGTCGCCGAACATGTTGGTCGTCACGATCACATCAAAATACTCGGGGTTCTTGACCATCCACATGCAGCAGGCATCGACGTGGTTGTAGTCAGGCTTCACATCAGGAAACTCCTTGGCGACATCCTGAAACGTGCGCCACCACAGGTCGTGGCCATAGGTCAGCACGTTGGTCTTGGCCACCAGCGTCAGCATCCGCCCTTTGGGATTGTTCCGCTTGCGGGTGTACTCAAACGCCCAGCGGATGCAGCGCTCGCAACCCTTCCGGGTATAAATAGCCGTTTGGGTGGCCACTTCATCGGCCGTGTGCTTCTTGAGAAATCCGCCAACGCCGCAGTACATGTCTTCGGTGTTTTCACGCACTACGACAAAGTCGATGTCCGCAGGGCCTTTGCCGGAGAGCGGCGTCTCCACACCCGGCAGCAGTTTGACTGGCCGGAGGTTGATGTATTGATCGAGTTGGAAACGCAACTCCAGCAGTAGTCCTTTTTCCAGCACGCCCGGCGGCACGTCGGGATGTCCCACCGCGCCGAGGAAGATCGCGTCGAATTTGCGCAGTTCGTCCACCGCGCCTGCCGGAAGCACATCGCCGGTCTTCAAATAGCGGTCGCCGCCGAAATCGAAGTTCTTCGTTTCGTAGGTGAACGATTCCAATGCCGCAACGGCCTTGAGAACTTTGAGCCCCTCGGCCACCACTTCCGGCCCGGTGCCGTCGCCGGGAATGACTGCAATATTTAATTTTTTGCTGGTTGCCTTGCTCACTACGTACACCTCGCTCTGATGCGGACGAAACGAATAAGAACGGACAAATCGAGCCGCCGATTGTAACAAACCGACGTAGGTCAGGCTATTGCCTCACGTTGAACCCGGCAGAGGCATTTGAGACGTCTGGATACTTCCGGTAGGAATCGTCAGGCAATAGCCTGACCTACGAACCCGCTGGCGTTTCTTGCTGGGGCGAACCGTTTCCGTGCAGTCGGTCGATCTGCCGCCGGGCGTTGTCGATCAGCGGCTGCGCGGCCTTATTCAGCGCGGGCTCGTCGTTGCCACTCTGCTCGAATACGGCAGTCAATTGCTCTTCCAGGAGTTCCACAATTCGCTGAACCTCTTGCTGCGTTTGCAGCCACGCTCCGCGAGGCCCCGGAGAAGTTGCCTGCGTCTCAAGTTGGCGGAATTGGAACTGCACCGCGCGAGGAAGCCGAGGCAGAACCCGCTGAAAATCACCCGGCGCGGACTTTGGCAAATCAACTGCGGCAGACGCCTTGGGAGGTCCAGGCGCAACGCTCCCGGGCCACTGCGGGTTTCCAGCAGCCGGAGCAGGTGCTGGCTTCTTAGCAGCCTTGGGCACACTGGCAGGCGTTGGTTGCGGCGCAGGAGCCGGTTGAGTAATAGGCTTGGACGCTGTCGGTTTAGCCCTTTCGGACGGTGCAAGCTGAGGTGGCACCATGCTCGACGACTTATCGCCCGGCAGATCCGGGGCATGCTGAGGCCGCCAGACCATGAATCCAATCGCCATCCCAACGATCAGCAGGAGCACGCCTATGGGCGCCTGGACTCCCGGCAGCCAATCACGGCGTTTGCGCTTGAGAACCTGCCTGATGGGCGTTTTAGGAACTTGATCTATTTCGTCCCACCGCTGGTCCTTCAGCCGCATCAGCCCCAAGATCGTGGCCCCTTCATCCTTCTCAACTCGGACCACCTGAGTCAGATTGACGTCGTGTCTCCCTATCTCCACTTCCACCTTCTGGCCGATCTTGCATTCGACCGGTTCTTGTATCCGCAGTGAGAGCCCGCCGGCCGATGTATCCAGGAGCCGCGCAGCAAAAGTCGCCCCATCGACCGTGACCATGGCTTGATCACCGCCGGGGGGGATGCTGAATCGGTAGGTCTCCCTGCGTTCGTACATGGTCGCAATGCGTCTGAAAAACCGGGGACTGTGCGCAATCAGCCAGCAGCGTTGCTAAAACGCTTCTCCATGGTCCCTGCACTAACATTTCGTCCCTCTCTAGTTTAGGGCGCTGGCCGCCACATGCAGGTGGCGCGCATCTTGCCGGCTGTAGCGAGAAATATGGTACGAAAGGGGGGGCTGACCCTCAAAACGGCCTTCAAAACAGCCCACATGCACCGACCCGATTTGGCCTGATTTCGTGCGGCTTTAAGGCCCACCACCAACGGCCTGCGAACCAATCTGCCACATAATTCCCCCAAGCAGCGACTTACCTCGACGACTTCGACGCCAGAATCTAAGATTGTCGTGCCGCGGCGGTCTCGTTTTGACCCCGCCCAACCTAGGAACGCAGGAATGCCCGTTAGAAACAGCTCGCGACGTGTGGTGATCA
>JAIOPX010000454.1 GCA_021413705.1 Planctomycetota bacterium
ACCGCCAGCAAGGCGCAGACGAAGACTTGATGAGCAATTGACCACCGCCGGGCCCGCCGTAACGGCGTGCGGCATTGGCGCAGCTCCAGCGCCAACGCGGCCGCCGATGCGGGCCGCAGGGCCGGGTCGTATTGCAGGCAGCGGTGAATCACGTCGGCCAGGCGGGCATCGATGGCGCGATTCGCCTCCCGTAGCGACCTGGCTCCGCGCCGCTGGGCGGTCAATAGCTCTCGGGCATGCTCGCTTTGTCCCGGCCCGGCGGTGACTTCTCCGAAGGGAAGCCGGCCACAGAACGCTTCGTAGAGGATCACTCCCAGCGAAAACAGGTCGCTGCGAATATCCACCGCCACTGCGCTGGCGGCTGTGGCATGTTCGACTGCGGCAGTTGCCGTTGCACCGGCGGCGTTTGCAGCAGCGGGCGTGGCATTGGCGCCGATGGGCGGCGATCGCAAGAACAATTCCAACTGCTCGGGGGACATGTACGGGACCGTTCCCCCAGGGAGCTTGAATCGGGCCGCCTCCAGGCTGGCCAGATTGAAATCCAGCAGCAGCGGCTTGCCCGCCGGCGTGAGCAGGATGTTCGACGGCTTGAGATCCCCGTGCCGGATGCCCCGGCTGTGGGCGTGGGCAATAGCGTCGGCAAGTTGAATGCCCAGGTGGATAATGCCATCGACATACGAGCAGCGCCGCAGGAACGGATCGACGTCGCGGCTGTCGTCCACCACGTCGGTCGGCCGGCGATCGGCAACCGCCGCATCGCAAATGACGCTGCCACTCTGCGGCGGGTGATTGCCGGCAAATGCTTTGTCAATCAACTGGCATAGCGTCGCCCGCCCGCGAAACGGCATGCAAATCGCGCTGGCGCCGGAGAACTCGTCGAACCCTACCGAATAGATGGGCACGATGTTCGGGTGCGACAAGCGGCCGAGCATTTCGGCTTCATAGGCCCCTTCCCGGGCGAGCTTGACGACGACTTGCCGATCGCCGAGTCCTTCCTGCACGCACAGGTATGCCCGTGCGAAGGCGCCGCGGCCCAGTTCCTCCTGGACGGTAAAATCGAGGATCCGGGTGCCAATGATTGGCCAGTCGACCGTTTGCGACAGATCGCCGACCACCGGGCAAGCGGCCAGCACGTCGTGGACCTCTATCTGCCGTCGCAGCGAGCTGCGAACCGGCGCGTAGCGATCGAGGAACTGGTCGATGTCGACCGACTCCGCGGCTTCACGACGGTGGCAATACTCTTCGTAGGCCAGGTCCAGCAGGGCACTTCGATCTACCATGGCTGCATCGCAATAAGTGAACGAACCTGCCGAAGCGCCATCAAGTTTTGGCAACGATTTCAGGAACCGGAATCATGCGCGTCCGCAGCAATTGCTCCAGCACGCGGCGCACCGTCCGCTCGGACAATCCCAACTCGTGGCCGATGGACTCATACGTCTCGCCATGCAGCCGCAACTCGATGATCTGGCGGTAGTGCGTCGGTTGATTTTCGCACATCCGCTCCCATTGCTCCCGAGCGATAGCCACTTGGCTGGGGGATGGCAACCGCGATCGCGTATTGACCGCCGGGCCCGCTCCTGTGGAGTCCTCAAGCGAGACCTCGCGGCCAATCGCTCGCTTTTGGGCATACGTCTGGCGGCGCGATTCTTCTATCACCGTGTTGCGCGCCAGGATGGCCAGGTAGGCAATCAATTCTTCGGGCTGTTGCAACTTCAACAGCCGCTGCGGTTTGGCAAAGACGCTGGCCCAAATCGCCTGGACCAGATCTTGCGAGTCGAGTCGCTTGCGGAGCCGCTGGTCGAGCATCCGCCGCACGGCCCGCAGGATATGAGGCCCATAGATCTCCACCAGGGTCCACGCGGCCGCTTCAGAGCCTTGGTGGACCTGCCGGAGCAGGGACTTGAATTCGGTGTCTTTTTCCACGTTCAGGTTCACCTGCGTAGTCGGCGAAAAAATTCCGCACACTCCATGTCCGGTTCTTCCTGGCTTAAGCGATTAACAATAAGGCTACTCTGCCTGAGGCTGGCGGTCCAGGCAAGGGAGTTGGGTTGCGCAAGTTGGCTTGGATTTTAAAGGAGTGTGGAGGCATGGCCACCCAGCGACTAGGTCGGGCGATCGAAATGCTTAGTCTGTTGGAGTCGAATCAAACGGTATCGGCCAACTACCTGGCCGAAGTGCTGCAGTGCAGCCGCCGAACGATTTTTCGCGATCTCAGCCTGTTGCGCGACGCGGGGATCGACATTCAGTTTGACGAAACCAGCGAGTCATATTGTGCTCATTCCGAAATGAAATCGGTCAATGGGATGGGGGAGACGGAGCTTATCGCCATCGTTTTGGCTGCCTGGGCGTCACCAATCGCCCACCTTCCGCAATTTCAAGCGAGCATCCAGCAAGGGGTGAGCAAGCTGCTGGCTCAGGTTCCCGAGGACGTCAGAATCAAGGTCTACAACCTGGCCCGGGCGTTGCGAGTTCAGTCCGCTACGCCCGAGGCACTCAGCACCCCCCCAAAATTCCTGGCCATTCTCCTGGACGCAACCGTGCAGCGACGCTGCGTGCATGTCTGTTATAGCGACAATAAGCAAACTGCCCGTCAAACCAAGCTTTGGCCGTACGTGATTTGCGCCGCCATGGACGAATGGCGGTTGATTGCCCGATCCGCGTGGCATAAAGCAGTCGTCGATGTTTCCATCAGCCAAATCACCAATGCCAAGCTGCTGGACGAAACCTTCCTCATGCCGCGCCGATTTCTACGAGCGGAATCTACGTGGGCAAAAACCGCTGGCCCCAAATAGCACAAGCGTCTAGGCTAAAATCAACACGCGACGACCGCCCCAATACGAAGCCCCGCCCAGCAGTAGCCCGAGGCCCAATAAACCAGCGGTGCATGGTTCCGGCACGCTGACTGGTTCCGGATCGCTTTCCACGGGGGGGCCGATCCAGATGCTGGCGACGGTCACCAGTTCGTTCCCTGGCGGGACATTTGCAAAAAAGTCTTGTTCTTGCGTAACACCGGAAAAATACACGGTGTTATGATCTTGGTCGAACCCAATCAGTTGGACCAGAAATAGTCCGGATGGGGCGTCGGGATCTGTATTGTCAAAATCGATATTGGCCAGGTCAAATGATGCCGTCGGGGAGATGGTCACTCCGTCAAAACCAAAGTCTGAAACGAATACCGGTGGAATCACTGTCGTAGGGGGCCCGGGATACGCTGGCAGGAAAATTGAAATCCCATCGAAGACGTAGGTTGCACCCGGCATCGAAACAGAATTGAAGTTCAACACTCCGGAGGCGCCCGGCCCTGGCGTCAGCACCAAGGCCAGTTGATAGGCTAAGAGTGAGTCGTTAGTCGGAGAGTCATTTCTAACGCTCAGTGTGATGACGGGCGAGGCGCCGCCGTTCCACACCACGTTGGTTGGCCCGCTGACGGAGAGGACCCCGGCCACCGCATGTTCACACTGCAGAATGGGAATCGCCAGCAACGTCCATAACAGCCATCGCATTTCGGTGCATTGAATCATTGGCATCCTCCCGATTGCGCTCGCTGCGCCTTCGGTTTGCTACGTTGTTGATTGGCCAAGTCGTTGGCCCGGGGCCCCGAAAATCCTCTTCAGTTTACCTACCGCCAAGTCGCATGCAATGATAAACGCATCAACGGCAGGAACCGGCATCGAGGGGTCTTAATGCCACCCAGGAACTGGCAATTAGATGCTTGTCCGAGTCAGCCTGAGTGGTAAACTGTTGATTCATTCGCTCCAATAGGTGGCTAACGGCCAGTAACCCGGCAGTTTCATGGCGCGGCCCAGCCGCAGGCTCAGAAAGTTCGCCGGATGGCCAGCCAGAGTCCGAGGTATTCACTTCAGGCCATGTGGCATTTAAACCCTACAAGTGAGGGGCTCGCAGGTGCGGATTTTTTTGGGATTTTAACCAAAAATCGCCGAAATGGAATGACACTGATCGAGTTGCTCGTTGTCATTTTCATTATCGGAATCCTAATGGCGGTCTTGCTGCCCGCCATTCAAGCCGCGCGCGAGTCGGCCCGTCGGACCCAGTGCAACAGCAACTTGCGGCAAGTTGCGCTGGCTTGCATCGCGCACGAAGCGGCGCAGGGTTATTACCCAACTGGCGGCTGGGGCCACGCTTGGGTGGGAATTCCAGACCGCGGCACCGACACGCGCCAGCCGGGTGGTTGGATTTACAACACGCTTCCCTACATCGAGCAAACCCGGATCCACGATCTGGGCACCGGGTTGCAAGGAGCAGCGTTTGCTACGGCCAGTGCTCAACGCTTGCAGACGCCCGTGCCGATGTTGAATTGCCCTAGCCGGCGCAGTGCAGCGGCTTGGCCCACGACGCTCGATCTCCCGCACCTGCGACAGCCGCGCCTGACCGATACCGTCATGGCGGTGGCCAGGAGCGATTTTGCCATCAACAGCGGCAGCGTCAATCTCGTATACTTTGAAGGGCCGGCGACGTTGGCCGACGGAGACAGCGCCTCCTTCGTCTGGCCCGACATGTCGATGGCCACCGGCATTTCCTACTTGCGCAGTCAGGTGAATTCTTCCGCCGTGCATGGACTCTCGACGACCTACCTGGTGGGGGAGAAATATCTCAATCCTGCCAATTATTACAACGGCTCGGACCCTGCCGACAACGAAAGCATGTACAACGGATACTGCAGCGACCTGCACCGCTTTGCGAACAAGACGTTTCCACCGCTCATGGACACGAGCGGCCGGACCGATCCCTATCGATTTGGAAGCGCCCATCCGGCCGGATGCGGATTTTCATTTTGCGATGGTTCGGTCCGCTCCGTCGATTACAGCATCGACCCGGCCCTGCATGCCTGCTATGGCGATCGAACGACAGATTGTTCGGTCGTGGCGGGACAGGTGGGGCCTTGAAATACGACGACGGCTCAACATTGAACTTGATAGCGATCTGCGAATTTGATTCCACATGCCGGTTAAGTTGCTAATACTCGACTCCCGCGAAATTGTGCGTGCGGGCCTGCGCGCTCTGCTGGACGACGCGCAGCTCGACATCGTAGGAGAGGCGAGCAACCTCAGCGAATTGCAGGCGGCGCTGTCGCAGGGCCAGCCGCACGTCATTACCCTTGGCGGACTGTCGCACACGGAAACCGTGGCGGCGATTGCCAACATCAAGGCCGCCTTGAGCGATTCGCAGGTGCTGACGATTGGCAGCCGCGACGACCGCACGCTCGCCGCCCGCGCGAAGGTGTGGGGGGCCAGCGATTTTGTGCCGGACGACTTTGACGGCAGCGAAATTCTCAAGGCGGTACGAACCGCGGCAGCCGCCCATGGAAAGCCAGCGGCCAATGGGAAAACGGCCGCCAACGGAATGGGCGCCGCCGGCGGTAAAAAGGGGGCCAGCAAATCTTCTGCCGCTGCCCCGCCCTCTCGCGAGAAATTATCTCCTCGCGAGGCTGAAGTCTTGGCGCACCTGGGCAGCGGACTGGCAAACAACGAAATCGCGATTGCCATGCAATTGAAAATCGATTCCGTGCGCAAGCTCGTCCGCCGGGTGCTGCAAAAGCTCAAGTTGACCGATCGCACTCAAGCGGCCGTGTGGGCCGCCCGTCGTGAAGCGCCGGCGATGAACCCAAGCCGTCGCGACTCAGCCCATCAAAGAGCAGCCCGGGCGAAATCGCCCCGCCCTAAAAAATCTTCCGTCAATCAGACGGCGTGAAGGGCAATCAGCCTATTTGAGGACGTCGTAACGCCCGGCAAGGCTGGCGACTACCGCGATCAGTTCTCTGGGGTCGACCGGCTTGGGCAAGTGCGTTTGGAAGCCTGCCTGCATCGAGCGGATGCGATCGTCGGCTCGGGCGAACGCGGTCAGTGCGATAGCGGGCATGTTGAGGCCCAGCGCCCGCACACTGCGCATGAATTCGTATCCGTCCTGATTTGGCATGCCGATGTCACTGATGATGACGTCCGGCTGAAAGGTGGCCAGCAGCGAGCGGGCTTCGGCCGCGGATCCGGCCAAGGTGGGTATCGCTTCGCACTCCACCAGGAAGCGGCGCACGAGTTCGCGCGCATCTGACTCGTCATCGATCACTAGCACTTTGAGGCCCCGCAATCGTGAAAGATCGTGCGCAGCTTGCGGGCCGGCGACCGGCGGTCCCGGCGGCAATTTGTCTTCGCCGCCGGCCATCACGCGCAGCGGCAAGCGAATGATGAAGGTAGCTCCGTGGCCTATTCCGGGGCTATGGGCGCGGACCGTCCCGCCGTGCATTTCGACTAGATTCCGCACGATGGACAAACCCAACCCCAATCCGCCGTGCTTGCGCGTCGTCGACGCGTCCGCCTGGGTAAATCGCTCGAAGAGCTGCGGCAGAAACTGCGGATCAATCCCTTCGCCGGAATCCGAGATGCTGATATCGACGTGCGACAGCACCCGCTCCGCGAGGACCTGAATGGAGCCCCCCTTGGGCGTGAACTTCACGGAATTGGTCAGCAGGTTCCACAACACCTGCTGCAGCCGCCCGGGGTCGCCGCTGACGGAGCCAATCGCGGCATCGACGACTTTTTGGAGGCGAATCTCCTTGGCCGCCAGCGCTGGCATCACAGATTGCAAGGCGGCGTCAATGACCTCGGCCAGGTCGACGCGCTGCACGTCGAGCCGCACCTTGCCGGAAATGATCCGGCTCATGTCGAGCAGATCTTCGATCAATTGCGTTTGCAGGCGCACATTGCGGTCGATGACGCCGATTCCCTCCGCAATGGTGCTCGCATCGCCCGGACTCAACTTCATGAGCTGCGACCAGCCAAAGATGGCGTTGAGCGGGGTCCGCAACTCGTGCCCCAGCGTGGCCAGAAATTCATCCTTGATGCGGCTGGCGCGTTCCGCTTCCTGCCGTGCCGCGCGCTCGCTTTCCAGGAGTAGCAGCCGCTCCTGTTGGCCGATTCGTATCGCCTCAATCTGATCGCGAATCTGATACTGTCGCTCGCGGCCACGGATGGCGGCCTGCACGGCGCTGACCACCGATCGCGTCGGGGCCGGGCGCTCCAGCAACGTAACATTTCTCAAACCACGCAACACTTTGGCGGCGCCGCCGGAGGTGATTCCTCCTTGCATTAAAATCACAAACGGCAGGTCCGACCACGCCGGTTGGTTTTCTACAAACTTCAACAACTCTTGGAGCGCCCCATCGCGAATCATTTCCTCGGTGAGCAAAACGACGCCGGCGCCCGTCTGCATTTCCTGAATAACC
This sequence comes from Planctomycetota bacterium, assembly GCA_021413705.1. Taxonomy (GTDB): domain Bacteria; phylum Planctomycetota; class Planctomycetia; order Pirellulales; family UBA7805; genus JAIOPX01. The sequence goes on from JAIOPX010000454.1 coordinate 7,238, forward strand.
TGTGTCAGGCCTTCACAGACGACGCAAATTACACCCGCGTTCGCCAGCAACGATGAAGTAATCTCGCCGTCTCTCCGCGTCGGGGAGACGAGCAGAACACGCGTCAAGGCGTCGTCGGGACGCCCGTCGGAGCGCCCGTCGAAGAGCTTATGATCGGGTGGCTTAGGTTCGGCTGTCATAATCATGGTGTGCGGCCCCTAGCCGCCGCGCTTCTCATTTTTTAGCTCTTCTGGCACGCCGGTCAAAATGCCCCGGAATTGAGTCAGTGGCTCGCTCAAATGAATTCCGTGCTCATCAAACCGCAGCTCGCGAATGCTTTCCTCGTGTGCTCCGCTCCGCTTCTTGACCACGGAAATGGCTTTTTTCACTTTTCCGGCGTATTCAAAGTACCGCAGCAGCACGACAGAATCCGCCAGATAACTGGTGTCGACGGGAGACTGCATGTTGCCTCCCACGATCCCGTGCTGGGCAACGACCATCAACGTCGTGACCCCCTGTCGCCCCAGATACGACAGCAGTTCGTGAAGTTGCGCGGTCAGGAACCGCTCCTCCGGCATGGCGTTGGTGTAGCCGTTGAGGCTGTCGATCACCACCACGCGGGCGTGATCCTTCTCGACCGACTCTCGAACCAGCGACGCGAACTCGCCTGGGGAAAGCTCCGCGGGGTCGACTTGCTGCACCCTGACTTGTCCCGCCTCCGTCCCTTCATTGAACTTGATCCCCAGCGCCGCGGTGCGAGCTGACAAAGTGGCAATGCTCTCGTCAAAGGCGAAAATGACCGCATGCTCGCCGCGCGCCGCCGCCGCCACGGCGTATTGAACGGCAATCGTTGATTTTCCCGAACCGGCCGGCCCCATCAGCAGCGTGCTCGTGCCTCGGTCCGGACCGCCGCCCAAGAGCGTATCGAGCGCGGTCACGCCGCTTTTGATGCGGTCGGGCGCGAACGGTTCGCTATGTTCGGAGGCCACCAACCGCGGGAATACAGCGAGTCCCCCTTCGCGAATGGCAAAGTCGTGGAAGCCACCGCGAAAGCTGGTGCCGCGGAACTTCACGACCCGCAGTCGTCTACGCTCGGCGCCATAGGTTGGCGCCAATTGCTCCAGAGAAATGACGCCGTGGGCAATACTTTGCAGTTGGAGGTCCGAGCCTTCGGAGGTTCGATCATCCAGCAACAACACGGTGCATTTGCGACCGATAAAAAACTGCTTCAGCGCCAGGATCTGCCGGCGATACCGCAACGAACTCTGCGCCAGCAGCCGCATTTCCGAGAGCGAGTCGAAAACGATGCGGCGGGCATTGGTCCGCTCCACGGCCGCCAGCACCTTGGTGGTGGTTTCGGTCAATTCCACCTCGGAGGGATGGTACATCGTCACTTGCGAGTCGCCGTCGAGGTCTTTCTCTTCGGCAATCAGCTCGATGATTTCAATGCCGTCGAGCGACCAGCCGTGTGACGCGGCGCCGGCGGTGAGTTCCTCCTTCGTTTCGGACAGGGTGATGTAGAGACATTTTTCACCCGCCCGGACCCCTTCGAGCAGGTATTGCAGCGCCAGCGTGGTCTTGCCGGCCCCGGGATCGCCGTCAATCAGGTACAGGCGATGGGAGATCAATCCTCCCTGCAGGATGTCGTCGAGACCGGGGATTCCGGTATTCGCCCTCTCAACGTACGGTTTGATATGTGGCGCGGACATCGGAGATCCTGCGGTACCTCAGGCTGGCATTTCAGGTGAAATCACAGAGCTCGTCTTATAGCACAATTAGCACAATTTATGCCAAGTCGTGGCACAACAAAACCCTCAGGCCCAACTTTTCAAAAGGCCAACTCACCCACCGGGCAGAACTCCAGTCGGTGTAACGCGAATTACTCCGCCGGAGACCGCTCAGGGAATTTTCCAATCTGCAGTTGGAAACTGACGAGGATCTATTTCTTCTTCTTGTTGACGTTTGGCACTTCAATGCCCAGCGCCGTTGCCAACGCGATCTGGTGATCCTGCTCCTGGATCAGAATCTCGCGAATGTGCTCTGCGACGGCGTATTCTTGCAAGGCCTCGCATTGTTGAATGCGTTCGCGATAGTTGCGAATCGTTTCATTCTCGTTGTCCAAATCGAAGCGCAGCATCTCCTCGGCCTTTTCCGAGGTTTTCACCGGCTTGGGGACGACCACGGGCATGCCGCCGAGATAATCGATCTGGTTTGCGAGAATCAGGGCA
>JAIOPX010000054.1 GCA_021413705.1 Planctomycetota bacterium
TTGAAGACTTTGTTGCGCGTAATCGTAAACAGCCAGCCGCGAAACGTGCCGGCGTGGCGGTCGTACTCCAGCCGGCCGATGGCCGTGGAAACCGAGCGCATCACGTCCTGCATCAAGTCCGCCGCAGCGGCGTCCTGCAAACCGCGCTTGCGGGCGAAACCGTAAATGACCGGGCTGTAGAGCTGCGAGAACTCCCGCCAGGCGTCTTGATTGTTGCCGTCGCGAAGCTGGATCAGAAGACTGGCTCGCGTCAGCGGTGAATCGTCCACAGTCATACTGCCATCCCAGCGTATTTGGTGAAGCCGCCAATCTATCTGCCGCCATCCTAGACGACCGGCGTACCTTCCATGATACGCAGTCGGAGGCGGAGGGACGATACCCGGTGGAAAGAAATGTCTGTTTTTGCGGAAGTAACATGGTATTCAAACGATTGGACTTGAGTTGATTGGGAACTGTTTTGACGCAAAGGCGCGAAGGGGCAAAGACGCGCAAAGAAGACGGGAGGAAGGGAGGGCAATAACTTTCCATTCTTTTCTTTGCGAGTCTTTGCCGGGAGGAAGGGAGGGCAATAACTTTCCATTCTTTTCTTTGCGAGTCTTTGCATCTCTGCGCCTTTGCGTCGAAAAATCTTCGTCATGGCTGCTATGACCTGCCGTGCCCTTTTATTCGTGTGCCCTTTGATCCGTCCCATGATGAGCCAGTTTCGGTGATTCCTGAGTTGGGTTCGTCACGCGGACCTGCTCGCCATTGCGAAGCTCTTCGCCAGGATTGACAATCAGCCGCTCCCTGCCGCCAATGCCCTCGGCTACCACCACGCGATGGCCCAGGTCGCGCCCCAGGCGGACCGGTTTGAATTCCACTTGATTGCGCTCGTTGACCATCGCCACATGCGGACCCTCGACACGCATCTGCAAGGTATTGGTCGGTATCGTCCAGCCACCCTGGTCTTGCGAAGTCATAAGCGTCACTTGAACATAGCTGCCCGGCTGGAAGCGATGTTCGTCGTTCTTCAGTTCAATCTCCGCCAACATCGTGCGATTTCTGGAATCAACCGACTGGGCGATTCGCGTGACCGTGGCTTTGGCGGACGAGGCGGCCGATTCCGGGACACTGACGATGGCCGCTGCGCCCGGGAAGGTCTGCATGGTATAGGCTTGCGGAACATTGACCTGCACGCGGACGCGACTCATGTCTTCCACGGTGAAGAGCGATTCCTTGCCCGCCGTAACCAACATGCCGACTTCCGCTGTGCGGCTCGTGACGGTTCCGTCAAATGGCGCCACGATCCGCTTGAAGACTTGCAATTCCTTGAGGCGCTCGACGTTTGCCTGCCGACTCTTGGTCGTGGCTTCGCGAACTTCGATGATCGCGTCGCGCGTCGATAGATTGGTGCGGCGGCGATTCACGTCAGATATTGCGGCGGCAACGTCGGCCTGCCGAGCGATGACCTGTTTGTGGAACGTGTCGAACTCCTCCTGCGTAATCACCTGCGAAGCGAGGATCTGCTTGCGCCGTGCCAGTTGGCTGACGGCCAAGTCGGCTTCCGCCCTGGCACGAGTCAGTTGCGCCTCGGCCACGCTCAAGTCCGCTTCCGCTTCTCGGCGCTCGGCCTTGGCCTGCACCGTAGCTGCCAGCGCCTCCCCGGCCAGCGCTGTCCCTTCCGCCAATTCCTGATCGAGTTCCGGCGTTTCGATGACCGCCAACAGCTCACCCGCCTTGACCGGGCTACCGAGATCTTTGTACCAGCCGGCAAGATACCCGCTCACTCGGGCGTGCAACCCGGCAGTTTGCCAGGGCCGGATCGTGGCCGGCAGCACTACGTTGGCCGACGCCGCCTGCTGGGGCCGCTCGACCTTCACCACCTTTTCACTCGCGGCGACAGGCTTGCTTTCGGTGGCAACGGATTCGGATCGCAAAGCCTTCCAAGGTTGGAACAAGGCCACGACCACGATCGCCAGGGTAGCGGCCGAAAGCCCCGCGACACGCCACGATTTGTTTTGTCGTGGTTGGGACGCGGGAATACCGATTAACTGCGACCGACTCGGACCGAGAGACGTTAAAGCGGGAACCAAGAGGGAATCGTGCGACTCCCGAACATCGGTGGCGGTCAGATTTTCGGAAACCAGGGTCATGACAGAACTCCTTCGCAGCGTGGTCCTAGGCAATATCTCCTGCTGGGTATACCGGCCAACGGGGTTTGTCTTACAGAAAGTTGGAAGGCCCCATGTACCGGGATCCCTTCTCGCGAAAACGCGGCGTGCGCTGCGGGCTGTAACCTATAGCGGCAAAACAGGTTGCGACTCGGCTGCCCGCATGGCTATTGGGCACGTCGTTCCTTCGCCGCAAGTCAGTCGTGCGGAACCTTCTCTCCGTTGGGCAACTCTGGAGTTCGGCTCAACAGAAATAGCAACCCCGAAGGAAACGCGGCTCCTAGAACGGTGCCGCCGATCAGTGAGAACCAATCAAACACCATCACCGCCCTCGGAGCAACGTCGGTCGCGGTTGGGTGAAGTGTGAAGATGACTTGATAACAGCCATATACGTACCCACCGAGCCACACATATCCACAAACGGCAGTGACTTGAGCGATTCGACGAGCAAGCCGCGAACCACGAACCACATAGAAACCAGCGACGGCTAGCACGACGCCGCCAAGCATCAGCAATGGCAAATACAAGAACATCACGCTGTGTACAGCCTTCATCGACACCAAGAACTGGGCACTGTGTGCGCCTTGACGCGGAGCCATGGAGAAAACAAAACGCTGAATGGTTATGATGAGCAATCCGAACAGGGCAAAGCCCGTCATGACAATACCGAAGCCACATGTGATGACGCCAGAAACTTTGTCAGTGCGAAATGCCATGGGGATGCGTCAGTTGGTAAACGGCTTCATTCTTCTGCTGGCGGGACGACGACTGAGCAACACTCGTAGGATCGTACTTGTGTCGATAAGGCACAAGACCGCTGCCACTTGATGACTCGACCACCAGCCTACAGTCACGCTCCCGCCGGGGCGAGCCCGAATGGCACATGGTTAAGCGGAAGTGCTATTGTGGCCTGAGTTAAGCAACGCTAGCACGCCTCAGCGTTTCTGCATGGAGAAATTCCGAAATTCGAAGGTGAGCAACTGATTGATATTTACAAAAACTGGCCTGCCC
>JAIOPX010000217.1 GCA_021413705.1 Planctomycetota bacterium
CAGTCTCCTGCTTGGTCGAAGTGCCTGGCGTGGCTGCTTTCCCATTCGTCTGGCTGGGGATCACACCGGCCAAAGTTCCACCCTTGTTCTCTTCGGACCGGAGCAACAGGTACGCCGCCACTGCAACGACGATCACCGCCAGGAATGCGAGAATCAAAACCGTAGCGACCGGCTGCCCCTTCTTGCGCGGGGCGCGGCGCACCGTGCGCGCGGACGGTTCGTCGTGAATGGAGATGGGGGCTTCCGGCGGCCTGGGCTTGGGTCGGGCAGGGGCCGGCGGCGGCACGGCGCTCACCACCGTTGTGTCCATACCAACGCGTGTGCCGGCGAGCATTTCGTCATCGAGCGGCGGCGCGGTGCGAACCGTCCGCGTACTGGCCGCGATTTTGTCCCGCAGCACTGCATCGTATTCCGCCTTGCGACGAACATCGAGCAAGCAAAGCCGGGCCGCGGCAATTTCGTTGAGCAGTTTTTGCGAATGCTCGACATAGGGGCCGGCGGCGCAACCCTGGATGTAGATCATCTGCCGGTTGGCCGCGGCCTCGATCACTTCCAAGTCGGTTTCGAATCGCTCCAGCGCCAGCAGCCGATAGAGATCGGGTGGTTGGTTCTGCGGCGAGATGCCGAGCCACTTGTAGTAGGGATCGAAATGTTCAGCCATAGCAATCTGCGCAGCAAGCCCGTAGCAATGGGCTTCCCAGCCCGTTGCTTGTTCAAGTGTACGGGCTGGAAGCCCATGCTACGGGAAAACTCGAATCCAATAACGCCCTGGTCCTACCGGCCTCTACAACCTATTTTGATCGCTGGACAGCGACTCCTGCAACCCTTGTTCGGTCGAAATTATGAATCACTACCCATGGTGCTGAGAATCCTATCGGTCGATGCACGACTGATTGTAGCGGACAAACCGAGCGGAATGCTCTCGGTTCCGGGGCGGGGAGCCGACAAGCAGGATTCGCTCTGGTCTCGCTTGCAGGCCGATTGGGGAAAACTGCATGTCGTCCACCGGCTCGATCGAGACACTTCGGGGGTGGTCCTCTTCGCCCGGGATCACGAGGCGCTGCGCGATCTGGCCAGGCAGTTTCAAGAACGAACCGTGGCGAAGCGATATCTGGCCGTGGTCGCGGGAGACATGCCGGCGGAGCGCGGGCGCATCACGTTCCCGCTGGCACGCGACTGTGCCGATGACGCAGACGGGGACCGGCCTCCGCGCTATCAGGTGGATTATCAACGGGGGCTGACGGCGGTGACCGATTATCAGGTGCTAGGGCGCGAGGCGACGCGTACCCGGGTTGAGCTGACGCCGCAGACCGGCCGGTCGCATCAATTGCGGGTTCATCTCCGTGAGTTGGGACACCCGATACTCGGCGATCCGCTCTATGCTCCGGCACCTGTGGTAGCGATGGCACCGCGGCTTTGCCTGCACGCGATGTTTCTGGAGGTGAATCATCCCGAGGGAGGGAGGAGGCGGTTTGAGTCGGCAGTTCCTTTCTGAGTGCAAGAGGCATCGAAGGCAGCTATACTTGCCCTGCGGCGGAAACAGCAGTCAACAATCATTGAAGAGGCGGACTCGATGAGCTATCAGGCGACAATTTTCAAAGGCGCATTCTGTCGAGCGGTGCTGGGCGCGACGGTGCTAATTGCGTCGCGAGCTGAAGCAGCTGATCCGAAAGCAGCACCGGCCGAAGTTGTGCAACTTTGGTCGGCTGGCGCGCCGCATCCCGATCGGACCGACGCCACGCCGAAAAAACAACCCGACGATCCGACGCTGACGGCCTACCTGCCCGAGAACGCCCAAAACACTCCGGCGATCGTCATCTGTCCTGGTGGCGGCTATGGCGGGTTGGCCATCGACCACGAAGGGCACGACATCGCCCGCTATTTTCGCGGCCAGGGTGTGGCCGCGCTGGTGCTGAAATATCGGCTGCCGAAGTCGAAGGTTCCTGGCGCGGCGCATGGTGTGCCGTTGGCCGATGCGCAGCGTGCGATCCGAACGGTGCGCAGCCGAGCGGCGCAGTGGAAGATCGATCCAACCCGAGTCGGCATCTTGGGTTTCTCCGCCGGCGGACATCTGGCCTCGACGGCGGCCACACATTTCGACAAAGGTCAGGCCGACGACGCGGATGACATCCAGCGACTCAGCTCGCGCCCCGATTTCGCCGTGCTGGTCTATCCGGTCATCTCTGCCGATTCGAAGGTCTGGCACAAAGGTTCGTTTGTAAACCTCATCGGCCCGGCGCTCGACCCCAAATTGCTTGAGCATTACAGTAACGAGAAACAGGTGACCAAGGAAACACCGCCGACGTTTCTGGTCCATGCGGCCGATGACCGGGGCGTGCCGGTCGAAAACAGCTTGAAGTTTTTTGAGGCCCTGAGCAAAGCCAGCGTTCCGGCGGAAATGCATATTTACGAACGGGGCGGGCATGGATTCGGAATGCGTCCCAATGCCGGCCCGGCCGCCGGCTGGCCCGATCTGGTCTGCCGCTGGATGCGGTTGCACGGTTGGCTCGGTTCACCCAAGTAGGGTACGCGCAGCGTACCAGTTCATGGACAACGAATGATCACAAGCCAAACCAAGTCGTGTTAAGAAGCTGAATACGTAATCGCAAACCACGAAATTGGTATGCTGCGCATACCCTACGAAGGTGGATGTGTTGTATGCGAACCTTACTGCTGCTGCGGCACGCCAAATCGAGCCACAAAGACGAGCGGCTGGCCGATCACGATCGACCTCTTACGAAGCGCGGTCAGCGCGACGCCAGCCGCATGGGTGCCTTGCTGGTCGATGACGACATGGTTCCCGATCTGATCATCAGTTCCACCTCGAGCCGCACCCGCGAGACGACAAAACGAGTGGCAGCCGCGGCGGGCTATCGAGGACCCGTGCGCTATGTGGAAGAACTTTACCTGGCCGATCCGAAGCACATCGTGGCAGTAATTGCCGCACAGCCAGCGACGCGGCTGGACTTGATGGTGGTCGGCCACAACCCTGGCTTGGAAGAGTTAGTACTGGCTTTAACAAAGTGCGATGAAACTCTGCCGACCGCCAGCCTGGTGCGGATCTCGCTGCCGATTCGTCGCTGGCAAGATTTGAAGTTAACCACGGCCGGAAAGCTGGTGAAGATTTGGAGGCCGAAGGAACTGGAATAGAGGTGAGAGAGGAGGAGGAGACATTCTGGATTTGTAAAATAGTAGAATGTCCCCACGCATGTTCGGCACGGGATTTGCGCATGGCATTCTGTTAGTTTGGCGACTGCCAAGTTGACAGGAGCAATGCAGTGGCGACGAAACGCAGTCCGTTGCGGGAGCGCGACATTCAAGGGCTGAAGTACCTTGATCTGCT
>JAIOPX010000055.1 GCA_021413705.1 Planctomycetota bacterium
GCTCCGCCTCGACCGCTTGCCACCGCCGCCGTCCGTGCTGTCTTGACCTTCCTGGCCATACTCCTGGACCTCCTCATCGGTTAACATCGGACCCACTTTCCAACATAAATGTAGTGGTCCAAATTCCGGGGTCCACCTCAGACGTCCGGAGCACTGGGATTGTTTATTTCCGCAATTGTAGCGTTCCCCATTTATGTGAGGTATTCCCAAGTCATCTACTTGATTCTTGATCGCAACGTAGGTGTGCGAGAGTCGCTTCAACTTTCACGGCAGATGATGAAAGGGCAGATGAAGCAGATCATCTTCCTTCAGGCCGCAATCTGGGGGATCGGAATTTCTGGGTTTTTCTTTTGCTTCTTCCCCGTATTCGGCACCTTGGCGTTCAGCGAGATAGCGTTGATCGTCCTCTATCAGCGAATGCTGCGAAAGGATGCCGTCACCTAGTAGCTTGAACTCCTCTCGGCACAGGCGAAAAAAGGGCGAGAAAAGCTACCAGCCTACTCGACCCAATATCCAGTTCGACCTATAGCGCGCCATAGAATCCAGCCGTCGGCAGACCCGTGCGACGGCGTACTAGGTCCACCAGGGCGTCCACTTCGGCATCGGTCAGCGGCGTGACGAAGCTCTCGGCGGGGCGGCGGGCGATGGTGTAGATCTGGACCAGTTTGAGCCTGCCGCCGGCGGCGGTGATTTCGTTGAGGCGGTCGCAGAAGGCATCCTGCTCGGCTGCCGACGGAGGCTGGCCATCGACGCGCATGAATAGAGCTTGAATCACGAGCGGACGGACGCGGGCGGCGGCGGTGATGTTGTCCAGGATCTGGCGAAAGGGGATCGGCGTGCGGTCGATGAGATGAAAATACTCCTCGGTGCCGGCTTCGAGCTTGGCCCAGATTTCACCCTGGTGGGCGTCTAAGATTTCCAATCCGCGCTCGACGTGCGGCCGGTGGAACATGCTGGCGTTGGTGATGAGTACCATTTTCACATTGGCTAGGCCATGACGATCCTTGAGTTCCGCGCAGCGGGCGATAATCTCGTCGAAGTTGCGGTAGGTCGTTGGTTCGCCGTCGCCGGAGAAGGCGATATCGTTGATGCGCCGCAGTTCCGCCGGTGTGTCGCGAAACTTCTCGACTTGAAAAATCTCGCCGCTTGCCGCCAGCCGGAGCATGTCGTCCAGTTCGGTCAGCAGTCCTTCCATCTCGACGAATTTCGTTTCGCTCTGTCGCGTCCGATCGACCTGGCAGTAAATACAATCGAAGTTGCAGACTTTGTCAGGATTGAGATTCACCCCGATCGACAACCCTCCGCTCCGCCGCGAGAGGACCGGATAGACGAACCGGTTCGCTTCAAAGCGGCGCTGGTGCTGGGTGTGGAGTTGGTGGAGGGTCATCGGCAAACACTTTCCACGGAACGGTACAAGCTCCAAGCCCGATGTAAGGCGACGCAGCCCATTCCTGCGATGACAAAGGACGCACAAAAAGTCCCCACGGCGCTCAACACAAGATCCACAGTTTCTGCCGGCGGGCGATGCGTGAGGAAGAACACGTTGATGACGAACCAAGGAACGCCGCTTACACCGATCGTAATTCCTGAAGCACCGGCAACGGAGAGGATTGCAATCGGAAACCACGATCGTGTCCGTACCCGTGCGACGGGTACTACCACACGGTCGTTGGTTGCAGGCGATTCGTATGGATTCTGTTCGGGTAGTGTGGTCATGGCCGGCCCCACGCAATCAAGAAATGTTCCGCGCCATCATTATCCCTAGGACGTGTTGATAAGACAAATGCCGCTGCAGTCGATTTCAATTCACCCGCAGCAGTCGTCCAGAAAAAAAGCCGAGCGTTGCTCGACCGCTAAACGCGTTTCAACTCGCTGAACTCGTCGAGCGTCACGGTCGTCAGTTCGCCGTCTTCACGCTTCAGAACGATCATGTCCGAAAAGACTTTGTCGTCGTCCGCGCGGCGGAAGTGGAGGCTGTGTCGGCGGCGCTCCGCGCGGACCACGGTGCCGACGGTCTTGGTGCGCCAGGCTCCGCTGCTGCCGATTTTGACGTCATGGTCAATTTCGACGCGGTCGCCCGGCTTGAGCGATTGGAAGACGGAGTCGATTTGATCGCGGGTTTGGGGCATGGGAGCGGTCAGGGGGACGGCATTCAGCGGTCAGCTTTCAGCAGTCAGCACTAAGTTGTCAGCCTTCAACACCTCTTGAGTGCTGATCGCTGACCGCTGACCGCTATTTAAACTTCTTTAGCATCAATCCACGTCATCAGCTTCCGCAGGCGGCGGCCGACTTGCTCGATCGGCAGATCCTTTTCGCGGCGCTTCGTGGCCTTGAACGACGGGGCGCCGGCTTTATTTTCCAGGATCCAGTCCCGGGCGAACTTGCCGCTGCGGATCTCTTCCAGGATCTTTTTCATCTCCGCTCGGGTTTCTTCCGTGACGATCCGCGGGCCCCGGGTGTAGTCGCCATACTCGGCCGTGTTGCTCACGCTGTAACGCATGTAACTCAGCCCGCCCTTGTAGAACAGGTCCACAATCAGCTTCAGCTCGTGCATGCACTCGAAGTAGGCCATTTCCGGCTGGTAACCGGCTTCCACCAGTGTGTCAAAACCGGCCTTCACCAGTTCGCTCACGCCGCCGCACAGCACAGCCTGCTCGCCGAACAGGTCCGTCTCCGTCTCCTCGGCAATTGTGGTCTCAATGACCCCCGCCCGCGTTCCGCCAATTCCTTTGGCGTAGGCCAGACCGAGCTTGCGTGTGGTGTCGTCGGCCCCGAGGCCCAGCGCGATCAGGCAGGGCACGCCCCCGCCGGCCACAAACTCGCTCCGCACCAGATGGCCCGGCCCCTTGGGCGCCACCAACAAGGTAGCCGTCGGGCAGGAGGATGTTGATCAGGTCGCCCGCCTTGGCGGCATCGGCCAACGACATCGGCTCAAATCCGTGGCTCTTGGCCAAGTCGTAGTTCGCGCCGCCAGGACGCTGCCCCACCACCACCTTCAGGCCGCTGTCTCGCAGGTTCTGAGCATGGGCGTGCCCCTGCGAACCGTAGCCGAGGATGGCGATGGTCTTGTCCTTGAGCGCCGAGATGTCGGCGTCTTTGTCATAGAAAATGGTGGCTGTCATGATTAACTTTCCTCTTGGTGATTCGTGGCGCTGCGGACCATGGCGATCCGGCCGGTGCGCACCAGTTCGATAATGCCGAACGGACGGACCCGTTCGATGAAGGCGATGATTTTGCGTTCCTGGCCGGAGATTTCGATCATCACTTGATCGTGCCCCACATCGACAATCCGGCCGCGGAAAATGTCGGTCAACTCCCGGACTTCACTCCGCTGGGCGCCGCTTTGGGCCCGGACCTTGATCAACATCAAGTCACGCTCCACGAAGTCCTGGGCGCTGATGTCATCGACGCGGACGACCGTGACGATCTTTTCCAATTGCTTGCGGACTTGCTCCAGCACGGAATCATCGCCGACGATCACGAACGTCATTCGCGAGAGGTCGGCCGTTTCCGTCTCGCCGACCGCCAGGCTGTCTATGTTATAGCCGCGCGAGGCCAGCATGCCGGAGATAGTGCTCAGCACACCAGGAACATTTTGCACCAAGGCGGAAATGACGTGTCGCATGGTCGAGGTAATTCGTGGATATCCTGCAGGCAAACCTGGAAAAAAGGAACCCTTGATGATATCTCCCGCCCTGGCAGGTGCCAAGCCGGGCAGCGAGGCGGCGGCAACGAGGGTTCATTCTCCTGATTGCGATTCAGCGGGTGATTGGGGGATGACCGATGCCTCAAGCCGCTGATGGTGCAACAACACGCGATGCGGATGGAATTCTCTATGCCGAAGGCATTGCGTGCCCTAGCCCAGGGTAAGCCGACGCGAGCACCGCGAGCGCCGGCGCCACCCTGGGAAAGAGACCGAAAAAAACCCTCCCCTAGAGCGTCGTGGGGGGGGGGGGCCCGACGCTCTGGGGGAGGGGGGAAATAAAATGGCGATCCATACCCAGGGTGGCGGCCGGGTTCGCTTAGGCTCACCCGTCCTTACCGCTGGGCTGGGAGATGTTAACGCCTTCGGCGTAAGCCATGCGATCCACGCAACTGCCGCATAACACTCTTGCGCGGAAACGGAATCAGCACTACCTCGCCGGCTGAAGGTACGACCATGCCGCGTCCTCCTCCGGTCGATTCCAGTCCTCACCCAACGACGCTTCGCTGAGCGTGGCAGCCTCATTGGGATACGAGGCGGGTTCTTCGTCGAGGATCGTGACCAGAACACGTCGCGAGTTAAGCAGCGGGATGGTCTCGAACAAGCGCACTACACCACTGGCATCCATCACGCCTTCGACAGTGCGGATCATCGTAGACCTCCGTGGCTAGGGGACTAGTGGCTCAATTGAAAGTTTAACCCCGTATCACAGGCCAAGCAAGTCGAACGGCGTGAACTTCCCCCGTTGGTTGCTGTTCGCAATTCGTGTTATCCTCAATAGCTTGGCCCATTGGCAAAATAGCTCACTGGGGCCAAGGCATCAGGTTGGAGGAGGGGAATGGTTCCACTTTCTCAAAACGGCTCTCCGGCAATCGCAGCCGAGCAAATCCGCATCCGCGGGGCCAGGGTACACAACCTCCAGAACATCGACCTGGATATCCCCCGCGATGCGCTGGTGGTCATCACCGGTCCCAGCGGCTCCGGCAAGAGTTCGCTGGCGATCGACACGCTCTGTGCCGAAGGGCAGCGGCAGTATGTCGAAAGCCTCTCGACCTATGCCCGGCAGTTTCTGCACCAGATGCAGCGGCCGGACGTGGACCACATTGAGGGCTTGCAGCCGACGATCGCCATCGACCAGCGCGTCGGCAGCCCGAACCCGCGCAGCACGGTGGCCACGGTTACGGAGATCTACGATTTTCTCCGGCTGCTGTATGCCCGGCTGGGCCAGGCAAGCTGCCCTGCCTGCGGCGCGCCGATCCGCCAGCAGACGCTGGAAGAAATCATGGCCGCAGTGGGCCGCCTGCCGGAGGGAACCAAAGGGCTGATATTGGCCCCGTTGGTTCGCGGCAGAAAAGGAGCGCACAAAGACGTGCTGGATGAAATCCGCAAGGCTGGCTTTGTGCGAGTGCGCATCGACGGTCAACTCTTCGATATTGAAAAAGCGCCGGAACTGGAGCCGCGTAAGGCGCACCAGATCGAGGCGGTCATTGATCGGGTCGTGATTCGCGAGGGGTTGCAGGCCCGGCTGGCGGAGTCGATTCAATTGGCGCTGCGCCAGGGTGATGAAACGGTCATCTTCTGCTACAACAACAACGGCCAGTGG
>JAIOPX010000434.1 GCA_021413705.1 Planctomycetota bacterium
CTCGTTTCTGCGGGAATTTCGCCGGCGGCCGGGTGTACGCATCCACCGCCTTTTGCGCGAGACCTGCGAAAAGGTCGGTTGGCAGCTTGCACAGTTTGGGACACCCTTGATGCGGAGCCCCTGGCTCGACTAGCGTTTCGAGTGTGGAGGAAGGTTCATGTGGTTCGTCCGAGGAACGAATCACTGAATGGCGGACGGAGGTTGCGAACGGAGGACGTGACGACGGCCTGCTTTCGACGATCCCGCTCCGATGGGTAGCGGAGGCCTGGCTCGCGACGGCGGGCCGGGCCTGGTAGTTAGAGCGGGGCGGAAACACAGCAATAAGCGAAAACAACTGGAACACTTTCAGTATAGAGTTACGACTAGCGTTGGAGTCCAGCCTTTAGGCTGCTTTCCTAAGCAGGCTGAAGCCTGAACTCCAACAGCGACAGTCCCCTCATGAAGGAGCAATACGTGCAATCAGGTGTCAGCTCGGATGCGGTCGGCTCGTTGGTCTCGGGCTATCATGACAATCCCCGGGAGTTGCTCGGGCCGCACATTATTGGCGAAGGTTCGAGCCAGCAGATGGTGGTGCGGGCGTTTTTGCCCGAATCCGAGAAGGCCTGGATCATCGATCCCGCGGCCCCCCGTGCCCGATCCATGAAAAAAATCCACTCCGCCGGCCTTTATGAAGCCACCTATCCGCTTGCCAAATCCCCCAATCCCAGCCAGTATCAGCTTCTCGTGTCCGACCAGCAGGGAACCGAAAAGATCATGCACGACCCCTACGCCTTCCCCTCGCTGTTGAGCGAGTACGACCTCTACCTCCTCGGCGAAGGCACCCACTGGGACGCCTACAACCGGCTCGGCGCCCAACTGCGCACCGTGGACGGCGTGCAAGGCGTCAACTTTGCCGTCTGGGCTCCCAACGCTCGGGCCGTCAGCGTCATCGGCGATTTCAACGGCTGGGATGGCCGCCGGCACCCGATGCGCAAACTGATCCCCAGCGGCATCTGGGAGTTGTTCCTGCCAGGACTCAAGGCCGGCACGATCTACAAGTATCAAGTCAAGACGCACGAGGGAATCGTCGAGAAATCCGATCCCTACGGTTTCGCCGCCGAGCTGCCGCCGCGGACGGCCTCGGTCGTGTCCGATTTGGACGACCATGTGTGGAACGACGCTGGCTGGCTCGAGCGCCGCGCCAACCAAGACGCCCTGGCCCAGCCCACTTCGATTTACGAGTTGCACCTCGGAAGCTGGCAGCGAGGCGCGGAATCCCCCCACTGGCTCAACTACCGAGATCTGGCCCACCGCCTGGTCGAATACTGCCAAAAGATGGGTTACACCCATGTGGAGTTGATGCCCATCAGCGAGCATCCGTTCACGGGTAGCTGGGGTTATCAAACCGTCGGCTACTTCGCGGTCACCTCGCGCTATGGCACGCCGCAAGACTTCATGTACTTCGTGGATTACTGCCATCAAAACGGGATCGGCGTGATTCTCGACTGGGTGCCGGCCCACTTCCCGCGCGACGCACACGGCCTGCGCCGCTTCGACGGCACGCCCCTGTACGAACATGCCGACCCGCGGCAAGGCGAGCATCCCGACTGGGGAACGATGATCTTCAACTACGGCCGTTGCGAAGTCCGCAACTTCCTGTTGACCAACGCCCTTTTCTGGCTGGACAAGTATCACATCGACGGCCTGCGTGTAGACGCCGTGGCCTCGATGATCTACCTGGACTACAGCCGCAAGGAAGGGGAATGGATCCCCAATGAATATGGCGGACGGGAGAACCTGGCCGCCATCTCGCTGATGAAAGAGTTCAACGAGCAAGTCCATCTCCGCTATCCTGGCGTGTTGACCATCGCGGAGGAATCGACGGCTTGGACCGGGGTTTCGCGCCCCACGTATCTCGGCGGGTTGGGTTTCTCGTTGAAATGGAACATGGGTTGGATGAACGACACGCTCCGCTACATGAAGCACGAGCCCATCCACCGCAAGTATCATCACGACGAGCTGACCTTCAGCCTGATCTATGCTTTCACCGAAAACTTCTGCCTGCCCCTGTCGCACGACGAAATCGTCCACGGCAAAGGCTCGCTGCTGGACCAGATGCCCGGCGACCTGTGGCAGAAGTTTGCCAACTTGCGTTTGCTCTACAGCTATATGTGGACGCACCCTGGCAAGAAGCTGCTGTTCATGGGAAGCGACTTTGGCCAATGGACCGAGTGGAACTACGATGCGGACATGCAATGGGACTTGCTGAAGTGGGAAACCCACCAAGGCATTCAAAAGTGCGTGGCCGACCTGAACCGCATCTACCGCGCCGAGCCCGCGATGTATGAAGACGACTTCACCAGCGGCGGCTTCGAGTGGATCGACTGCCATAACCATGAAGACAGCACGCTGAGCTACCTCCGCCGGGCGAAGAACCGCGAAGACTACCTGGTGGTCTGCTCGAACTTCACTCCCGTGGTGCGCGAGCATCACCGGCTGGGTGTGCCCGAGGTCTGCTGGTTCGAAGAAATCTTCTGCAGCGATTCCGGGTACTACGGCGGGAGCAACGTAGGCAACTTCCCCGGCGTGATGGCCGAGCCAACCGTCTGCCACGGCCGCCCGGCCTCGATCCAACTCAGGCTGCCGCCGCTGGCAACCGTGATCCTCAAGCCGAGGAGATGAAATGGAGTTGGCGGGTTGAGAATGTAAGTCGCGTGCAGCGTGACAATGTTCATCGTGCCACTGCTTGAAGGACGCCAATTTCCGTTTTAAGTAGCTCGCCATCACCATGCGTCCGCCAAGCAGTGCGGTATGAGCTTGTAGGTGGGAGAAAGTAGGCTGTAGGGAGGGGTTCCCGTAGCTGAAGTCGTAAGACTTCAGTGCTTCCGAGCCCGCCTGAGCCGCACTGCTTAAAAGCCGCGATAGGGACGGTTTCGTTGGCCCTTGTGCATCGCGCGCGCCTTTCAAGCAGTGGCACGACACTGAGTTAAACATTGTCGTCGCGGATCCTTGATCTCGTTTCTCTGCGATGTGCTGACTCGCATACCCGGCCCACGCTCGGCAAGCGAGGGCTACTGTCGCCAACAAAATCATCATCAACACCACGTTGATCCCCGCCGATCCGCCGCCTTTGCCGGGCCGCTTCGCAGAGCTTTGAGCGCTTTTCGTGTTCTCCGCCGCAACTTGTTGCTCGGCAACAGGTTGCTGATTCTGTTCGCCGCTTGTTCTCCCAATGTTCTCCGCGTGTTCTCTGGTCTGTTCTCCCGTTTCTTTCGCTGCCTGCTCGGCCATCTCGACCTGCTTCTGCCGAGTGGGGGACAGGTCGGGATCCTGCTCATCCATGTACTTCTTGAGCCGCTCTATCCGGCGGCAGAGCTTGCGCCGTGAGGGATTGGGAACTTTGGACCACTTGAGCATCGTGTTGGAATAGGAGACGAGCGCGCGAAACGACGCC
>JAIOPX010000056.1 GCA_021413705.1 Planctomycetota bacterium
CCCTTTTGCACATGCATTCGATTGGCCGCTTCGGCCACCACGACGCTTTGCGGACCGTCGATGACGCCGTCGGTTACTTCCAATCCGCGGCACGCGGGTAGGCAGTGCATGAAGCAGGCGTCGGCCGGGGCGTGGGCCATCAGCTTTTCGTTCACTTGGTAGGCGGCAAAGTCCTTCTTCCGCTGCTCCGTTTCTTTTTCCTGCCCCATGCTGGTCCAGACGTCGGTGTAGATGGCCATGGCTCCTTCGACCGCTTCATAGGGGTCGTGGACAACTTTGATGTTCGCCGCCGGAACCTGGTTCTTGATTCGAGCGAGAAACGGGGCGTCGAACTCGTAGCCGGGAGGAGTGGCGGCCACAAACTCCATGCCCAGCAGCGCAGCGCCGGTCGCCAGGCTGCGGGCCACATTGTTGCCATCGCCGATCCAAACCAGCTTGGCGCCAGCCAAGCGGCCGTACTTTTCACGCAGCGTATAGAGATCGGCCAACGCTTGGCAGGGATGCGACAGGTCCGTCAGTCCGTTGATGACCGAGCAGGAACAGTGTTCGGCCAGCTCGACAATGGTGTCGTGCTTGTACATTCGGCCCACGATCACATCGACATACTCGCTTAGCACGCGGCCGAAATCCGCGATGCTTTCTCGCTGGCCGAACCCCACATCGGTCCCCAGAAACATACTTCCGCCGCCGAGCTGAATCATTCCCGCCTCGAAACTCACGCGAGTCCGCAGCGAGGGCTTTTCAAACAACAGCGCCATCACGCGGCCAGGCAACAGGGGTTCGCGGACGCCTCGCGCGAACTTGGTTTTCAGATCGCGAGTGATCGCGAAAATGCTCTCGATTTCACCGGCCGAGAGATCGAAGATGGTTATGAGATGTCGCATGTTGAGTGGCGGGGCCAAGGGGACAGTCCCATTTTTGCTGAGACAAAAATTGGGACAGTCCCCGCTAAGCTGTCGGTAGTCCTTTAATCACGTCGCACAAAATATCGCAGCCCTCATGGGCTTCTTCGTCGGTCAAGGTCAGCGCCGGCAGCAGGCGGATCACCGTCCCGTGCGTGCAGTTAATCAAGAGCCGCCGTTCCAGGCAGCCTTTGACCACTGGCGAGCCATCCTGAATCAACTCCAGGCCGATCATGCATCCCACGGCACGAACCTCGCGCACCACGTCACACTGGGCCGCCAACTCGGTCAGCCTGTCACGGAACAATTGCTCGATCACCTTCGCCCTGGCGAGCAAGTTTTGCTCGTCGATCATCTCCAGTGCGGCGATGCCCGCCCGCGCGGCCAGCGGATTGCCCCCGAAAGTTGCCGCATGCATCCCCGGTCGCAGGCTGGGAGCGAATTCGGCCGTGGTCAACAACGCACCGCCTGCTACGCCGCCGCAGAGCGATTTGGCCAGCGTCATCACATCGGGCACGACGCCAAAATGCTGATAGGCAAACCACTCACCGGTGCGTCCACAGCCTGTCTGAACTTCGTCGAACACCAGCAATAGACCGTGTTGATCGGCCAGCTTTCGCAGCCCGGCCAAAAAGCCCTCCGGCGGAATGTTGACGCCCCCTTCCCCCTGGATAGGCTCGATCATGATCGCAGCGGTCTCGTCGTCGATCAGCCGCTCGACGGCGGCCAGATCGCCGAACGGGGCGTAGACAAACCCGGCCATGAGCGGCCCGAGCCCCTCATGGTACTTGGGCTGCGCCGTGGCGGTTGTTGCGCCAAAAGTGCGGCCGTGGAAACCTCCGGCAAAAGTGATGATTTTGTAGCGTCGCTTCGGCATGCAGTGCAGCCGGACCAGTTTGATGGCCGCTTCGTTGGCCTCGGTCCCCGAGTTGCAGAAGAAGGCTTGCCCGCCAAAGCTCCGCTGCGACAACGCTTCGGCCCAACGCCCCTGGGCTTCCGTGTACCAGGTGTTCGGCACATGGATCAACTCGGCCACTTGCTCCTGGACCGCGCGAACGACCGGCGCAGGGCAATGCCCTAGCAGGTTGCATCCCCAGCCTGGGAACAGGTCGAGATACTTGTTCCCCTCGGCGTCCCACACATGCGATCCTTCGCCGCGCGCCAGTACGACCGGAAATCGCCCGTAGTTGGGGACCACATAGCGCCGGAATAGTTCGATGGTATCGGCGGTATTCAAAGTTAGGGGTTAGGGGTTAGGGGTTAGGGGTTAGGGGTTAGGGGTTAGGGTTTAGGGGTTAGTGGTTTGTGGTTAGGGGTTAGATCAGTCTCTGACGAGTTCCGTTCCAACGCCTTGGTTCGTGTAAATCTCCAATAGCAACGAATGGCGCAGGCGGCCGTCGATGATATGGATTTTACCCACGCCGCGGTCGAGCGAGGCCAGGCAGGCGTCGAGCTTGGGGATCATGCCTGAGTTGACGGAGCCATCCGCGATCAATTGCTTGGCCTTGGTGGCCGTCAGCGTGCTCAGCAACGAATCCGGATCGTTGCGATCGGTTCGCACGCCGTTGACGTCGCTGAGGAACACCAGTTTTTCCGCTCCCAGCGCCTCGGCCACAGCGTTGGCGGCCGTGTCGGCATTCACGTTGAGCTTCTGCCCCGAGGCGTCAACGCACATCGAAGGAATGACCGGCACGGTGCCGGCATAGCAGAAGTTTTCGATGGTCACGCGGTCCACCCCGGTCACTTCGCCCACAAAGCCCAAGTCCAGTGACTCACCGTTCTCGCCGGCCAAGGCGATCTTCCGCCCTGTCAGCACATTGGTGGTCCGGAAGTTTAGCGGCATCGCCCGGCCGCCAAACTCTTCGATCCGCCGGGCGATCGACTCGTTCATCTCGTAGGCCAGGACGTTCTCGACGATCTTCAAAGTCGCCTCATCGGTATACCGTCGCCCTTGGATAAAGTGCGGAGCGACGCCCGACTCGGCCATGGCCCGGCTGATCGCGGCTCCCCCTCCGTGGACCACCACCGGCCGCATCCCCACGGTCTCCATGAAGACGATATCGACCAGCAGATGGCGCAGCGCCGAGGGATCCTCAATCACGCTGCCGCCGAGCTTGATGACGGTGACCTTATCGCGCAGCCGTCGGATCCAGCCCATGGCTTCGATCAGTACATCGGCTTTCTGAATAGCTTCTTCCAACGGAGGGCAGGCTCCACAGCCGCGCAGGGGTGGCACCCTGGCAGGGACCAACCCGTTTTGGCGAAACGGGTCATTTTAGATGGGTTGAAGGCAAGGTGTCAACGGAGCCAGAAAATAGGACGCAGTTCGTTCTTGGTAATGCATCGCGGCACAGATCGTTGTATTGAGTCCGCTAGGGAACGAATGCGATTCGATCATGCCATTCGACAGGCGAACTCGCCTCCGACGCAAGTTCAAGAAACTCGATCACCGTGGGTATCGAGCAGCCCGGCCGGAGCATGAACACACCAGGGCAATGCCTCCCTGACTCAAGATGACTTGATAAATGATGCGTCATGGTGTTCTTATCCTGGGTAACAAGAACCCGATTCGCACTTTCAGCCCAACGAAGAATGGCTTCATCGTCCGAACTGAACGGCAAATCATCAGGCTCGCCGACTCGTACGACATCGAGCGGGTTCTCCGCCATCATGTTCCGACGGCGTAATGCTCGCCAAAGACTAGACGGCAGATTCTCGTCGAGCAGATACGCAATAGCCATCGCCTACGCACTCTCGACGCCACGGGTTGCCTCGGCTCGCCTGCGCAATTCTTCCAGCGATGGTGTCGATGATGCAGCGGCGCGAAGTTGCTCGCTCTCGCGATTGCACATGGCGGCATATTGATCGACGTCCGAGCGATTCTCAAGATAGAATGCAATCGCCTTGTGAATGTCGGCAAGTGGGAGCGCCGGATACTCGCTCAACAGCATCTCTGGGGAGTATCCCTGATTGTACAAAAAAACAACATTCTCCAATCCGACTCTGTGGCCTGCGAACCGAACCCACCCATCAGCATCTTTTGTGAGAAAGTCTGGTACGATCATGATACAGCCTGCGAAACGGTTAATATCCACTCGCTATTATATCCTATCGAATGAAGAAAAGGCGACAGCCACGAATGCTAGCTCGCAGCGCGCTCAAATTAATCATGTTCCGGCCCGAACCGGCTAGCTGGCTCGTGGCCTCGCATTTTTAGACGTCTCGCTTCAACGTGGCCGCCCAGGCGCGGAAGCTGCGGATCCAAGTCGTCTCATCGGTCTCATTGCGGCGCGTAAGAAACTCTCGGAATTGATCCAGCGGCAGAAACGGGAAGCTGGCGCTGTGCTCCTGCTCTACATACGTGCCGTCAGACGTCAGATGCAGAACGTGGAGGCCGTCCTTGTCGTGCCGCCAGACTTCGGGCACGCGAAGGTTCGCGTACAGCGGCAGGCGAGCGAGCGGTGCGCAAAGTCAACCTCCACCACCAGGTCGGGCGGCGGATCCATGGAGAGATCCAAGGTCTCCTTGCCTCGCATCTTTGACTCATTGGCCACGTAGTAGCATTCGTCCGGCTCCAGACCCTGCTCTTCCCCCTCATTTTCGTGCGTTGTGGAGCCGCCGCTGTTGATGGGGATGTTCAGGACTTCGGTCATGGCCTCAATCATGGGACCCAGGATTCGCTTGATGTGCTCGTGCCTGCGCGACGGAGACCTGATTTCTAACACTCCCCGGTTGTAGGTTAGTCGAATCCCGTCATTCACCTCTTCGCGAAGCCGCTTGTAGGTATCCCACGAAATGTCGTGCAGTACCATCGACCTGGCCTCATGAACCTCTCCGACTGACATCGTTGAGTCCTCGCTTCTACGCACCAAGCGGGCGACCGATTGGATTGCCGTGGCCCGCACCGGTCCGTTGAATAGCCGACTCCATTCGCTCAGCTTACTCGACCGTCACGCTCTTCGCCAGATTTCGCGGCTTGTCCACGTCGCAGCCGCGCAGGACGGCGATGTGATACGACAGCAACTGCAGCGGGATGCTCATCACGATCGGTTGCAGATATTCTGGCACCTTCGGCACGACAATCAAGTCGTCCACCATGCCGGCCACGCTGGTGTCATCCTCGCCTACCACCGCAATCACCGGGCCGCCGCGCGCTTTGATTTCTTGCAGGTTCGACAAGACCTTGTCATGGACAAATCCCTGCGGGATAAGAAACACGCTCGGCGTGTCGCTATCGACCAAGGCGATCGGGCCGTGCTTCATTTCGGCGGCCGGATATCCCTCGGCGTGGATGTAGCTGATTTCCTTGAGCTTCAGTGCCCCCTCCAGTGCCGTGGGAAAATTGTATTGCCGGCCAAGATACAGAAAATTATTGAGCCGGTAATACTTTTCGGCGATCCTTCGCACAACGGCGTCCGTCTTAAGCGCGCCGGCCACCAGCTCAGGCAGGCTCTTGAGTTCCTCGATAATCCTCAGGCCGGCGTCAAAACCCAGGTGGTGCAGGCGGCCAAAGTAGAGGCCCAACAGCGCCAGCACTGTGCATTGCGACGTAAACGCTTTGGTCGAGGCAACGCCCACTTCGGGCCCGGCGTGCAAATAGACGCCTCCGTCCGCCTCCTGGGCGATCGTGCTGCCGACCACGTTGCAGATGGCCAGCGTAGGATGCCCCTTGCGTTTCATTTCGCGTAGTGCCGCAAGCGTATCGGCCGTCTCGCCGCTCTGAGTGATGGCAAAGACCAGCGTTTTGTAATCCATCGGCGGATTGCGATAGCGCAGCTCGCTGGCATATTCGACTTCGACCGGCAGCCGGGCCATTTCTTCGATCAGATATTCGCCGACCAGCGCCGCGTGCCAACTGGTGCCGCAGCCGGTCAGCACGATCCGATTCACCTGACGCAGCCGCCGCGTGCTGAGATTCAAGCCGCCGAAGACGGCCGTGGCGTCGTCCAAGTTCAGCCGACCACGCATGGCGTTGCGGATGGTTTCCGGTTGCTCGTGGATTTCCTTGAGCATGTAGTGCGAATAACCGCCCAGATCCACTGCCTCGTTGGTCTGCTCCAACACCTGAACATTGTTGGGCACTTGCCCTTGATCGCGGTGGATGATTTCCAGGCCGTCGGCCGTGATGACGGCCAACTCATGATCGCGGAGATAGACGATCCGCTCGGTGAACCCGGCCATCGGCGTGGCGTCGCTGGCGAGAAAATGTTCGCCATCGCCCACGCCGATCACCATTGGGCTGCCGAGCCGAGCGGCGATCAACACATCGGGATGATCGCGGAACAACACGGCGATACCATAGGTGCCGCGCAGTTGGGCCAGCGTTTCCGTGACCGCGGCCACGAGCCGATCGATCCTTCCGTGCGGACCTCGGCTTGCCCCGTTGCTGTCGTCGGCCGACTGCGTGAGGCAGCTATCGATCAGATGGGCAATCACTTCGCTGTCCGTCGCGGAGACGAACTCGTAACCTTGCAGTTGCAGGCGCTGCTTGAGCTGAACGTAGTTTTCGATGACGCCGTTGTGGACAATGGCCACGGACGATGCACCCGGTTCGCCCCCGAGATGCGGGTGAGCGTTCACATCACTCGGCTGTCCATGCGTAGCCCAACGGGTGTGGCCAATACCAATGTGGCCGAACAGTGGCGACTCTTGGAGCGCCGCCACCAGCCGATCGATCCGGCCGACCGATTTGGCCAACGAAATCTGACCCGGCTCATCGATTGTCGCCACGCCGGAACTGTCGTAGCCGCGATATTCCAGCCGGCGCAGCCCCTCGATCAGAAAATCGGTGGCTTCACGAAATCCGACGTAGCCGACAATGCCGCACATAGGTTTGGGCCCAAACGCCTTGGTAGGGTACGCGCAGCGTACCATGTCCTGAAATACGAGCAATCGCAAGCTCATCTCAGACGTGTAAGCAACGCCAGCGCGAGTTCCACGTCCAAGAATTGGTATGCTGCGCATACCCTACGACTTGACGCCCGCCCTTTCCACCCCTGACGGCCGTACCCAACATTCTACGCCGTAACTCGTCTTGGAGCCTCTGTTTGGCGGCGTTTAGCGGGGGGTGGCGATTGATCTACCCGGTTTCGGGAAATTTGGCTAAAAATCCCCCGCAGGCGGCCACAAGGTCCGTCTGCCAGACCGCCTATTCCGCGGTTCCTGCAATCCCGCTATATCCGGCCCCTCCGACAACCCACGGACGAACGACCATGACCCAACGCCCAAAGCGCCATGGCATGCCCCTGAGCAGCTACGTAGTCATTCCGGCTCGACTCAACTCGACGCGGCTGGCGACCAAGATGCTACTCAATGAGACGGGCAAGTCGCTCGTGCAACATACTTATGAGGCCGCCTGCGAGGCGCGGCGGCCCCTGGGCGTATGCGTGGCCACTGAGGACGCAGAAATCGCCCGCGAGGTTCGTCGCTTTGGCGGCCGGGTCGTCATGACCGAGGCCGGAATCGCCAGCGGCACCGACCGAATTGCGGCAGCAGCGGTTGACCCCCGGCTGGAAGACGTGGACATCCTGGTCAACGTCCAGGGTGACGAACCAGAGATCGACGGCGCTGCGATCGACACCTTGATCGAACTGATGCAGTCCGACCCCGAAACGACCATGGCCACATTGGCCGCACCGATCCGCCGCCGGGAACTGATCGAAGATCCGGCCTGCGTGAAGGTGGTGCTGGACGAGCACGGCCGAGCGCTCTACTTCAGTCGATCGCCGATTCCGCACGCCAGACAGTGGGACGACAGCCTATTGACCGCCGATCCGCCCCTCTACTACCAGCACATGGGAATCTACGCGTACCGCCGAGATTTGTTGCTGAAGTTCAGCCGGATGCCCCGCTCGCCATTGGAACAAGTGGAATGCCTGGAGCAGTTGCGGATCGTGCAAAGCGGCGTGCGGATCGCCGTGGGTGTGGTCCCCACGGCCATGCCGGGCATCGACACGCCAGCCGATTACGCGGCCTTCGTAGCGCGGCACCAACGGCGCAAATCCGCATAGTAGGGTGGGTGCTTGCACCCACGCGGTGCTTTTTGATACGGCGCTGGAGAGTACGGCGTGGGTGCAAGCACCCACCCTACTTTAGTCCCACCACCAGCCGGCGGCTTCCGTCTTGGCCGGACGCGACTGATCGCGACTCGTCGAGAGCGAACCAGACTCCGCGGTCTTGATCTTGTCACCGGACACAAGTTGAGTGGTGTCCACTTTCACACCGCCACTCACCTGCACCAGAACGCTCCCCTTGCCGTCGGCACGGTGCCGGACGACGCTCTCGACCATTTGCGGCGCGGACCCGAGAGCCACATGATACTGCGAGTCATCACGCAGTCCGCTCATGTGCCAGTTGACTTTGTCACCCAGCTTTTCCGATGAGATCAATGAGGCGGCCAGTGCCAGGTCGAACACGTTTTGCAGTTCCGCATAGATCGGATACTTGGCGGCCAGGGCCGGAAAGTTCTTGGTGAATGACTTGGCGAACCGCTCGTTCATTTCGTCGGCGCCGCCGGTGGCCACGCGGCGACCTTGCGCGGCCAACACTTCATTTTCGCTTTGCAGTTGCACACCCTGGCCGTGGATGGCGAAGGCTGCTCGGTCGGGCGTGGCCTGCACCGCGTCGTAATTGAGCGTGAACCACCAGCGCACCAGCTTCAGGCCAGGGTTCTTGCCGCCAAGTGAATCGAAGTAGCTTTGCAAATCGCCGGCGGGTGCTTCCAGGCCGAGTCCCACCAGTTTCATCCGATAGTCGGCTTCCACCAGCACGCGCCCCACGCGAGTTCGCGGGTCGATCCCAAATACATCGATCTTCTGCAGGCCAACCTTCGAGCGAATCGTCTCGGCATATTGCTTCACCGCAGCAGCGCCGGGTGGCAACTTCCGCTTGGCCGACTCGGTGAGAAACTCCTGAGTTTTCGCGATGTTTTCCGGCAGTGGGTCAATCGAGCAGCCAAAGCGGGCCTGCTTGGCAGCCGAAGCGTGCCGCAGTATGACCACCAGGTCGTCAAGCTGCAAAACAGGATGGCCGTTGTCCACACTGACAACGCGCCCTTCCGCCGCGCGGCGCCAATCGCCGGCTGGCCCCGCCAGCACGACATCGCCCGTCTCGGGATAGACCAGCACATACTCAATGCGTTGCAAACCGGCCAGCATTCGCATGGCGTTGTCCGGTTCGTGCCCAGCCGCGCGGAGAACTTGAATCTCCTTCTCCAGCCGCGTCAGCGATACCTTGCGCATCGGCGAGGCTTTGCGCACCTCGACGTTCGCGCCCCGGATAGCAGCCTTTTGACGAATGGCTTCCAACTTGCCGCTCGTTTCATCAGTGACAATGCGCTTCATCACGCCGCTGGTATCCACCAGCACGCCGGCGGCGAACTGTTGAATCGCACCCGGTCCACCTTCAGCGTCCCAGGAGGCGGGTTCAATGGTTTTCTGAATCAGTTCGATGATCGGTTCAAAATCGGCTGTCTGGCTATCGGTATCGGCCGCACCGGCCCCGCCGCCACCGCCGATGCCGCCACCACCGCCTCCGCCGAATTGAGCCAACACTGGATTCTGAGGAGCGATCCGCTGTGCCAACACTTCGGCTACAGCGCCTGCCCGTGCGCGATCGTCGCGGATTCGTCCCAAAGTTGCCGCGGCCGCATCGGCCGCGCCGTTTTCGCGCTGTACACCCGCCACTTGGCGCAACAGGCGGTCGCGATCGGCTCCGGCTTGCTCTGCAGCCGCGATGGCGGGGCCGAACTCGCCCGCGGCGAGATGGGCACGCACAGTCGCGGCCGAGTCACCCTGCACCGGCTCAGCGCCTATGGCCGTTTGGATTGCCGCGCCCCTTGCCAGAGCGACGGCGACCACAACAACCGTTAGCGACTGAACACCGATCGATCGAACGCAACGCGTCCACGACACACCACCCACCCAATTGACGAGAGTCATCGACTCCTCCAGCGCGTAAATTCGGCCAATACCCCTACAACATTCCTAAGCGTCTAGGATGGCAGACGGCCGGGGCAGAGTCAAGCAAAATAGCCTCGAAAATACGTAGAATGGGCTTCCCAGCCCGTTCTCCATGCCAGGTTGGGTGGCCGGGACTCCCGTTGGAGTCTAGGCTTTAGCCTGCTTATCCTCAAGCAGCCTAAAGGCTGTACTCCAACACCCTCCCCTACTTCTCGTCCAGCAGCTCCACCGCCGCGAACTTCTCCCCTTCCAACATGGCCAGACTGGCCCCGCCCCCGGTGCTGACGTGGCTGACCGTATCGGCCAATCCAAGCTGTTCCATTGCCGCCGCGCTGTCTCCGCCCCCCACAATGCTGATTCCACCGCTGTCGGCCAGCGCTTCCGCCACTGCCCTGGTGCCGGCGTCGAACGGAGGCATCTCGAACACCCCCATCGGCCCATTCCAGATGATCGTCTT
Organism: Planctomycetota bacterium; assembly: GCA_021413705.1. Taxonomy (GTDB): domain Bacteria; phylum Planctomycetota; class Planctomycetia; order Pirellulales; family UBA7805; genus JAIOPX01. The sequence goes on from JAIOPX010000056.1 coordinate 10,320, forward strand.
GGCCGACTTGAGAATTTCCCTGTAGCTACGCGCCGTGTCTGGCCCAATGTCGAGCCCTTCATATCCGTCGGGTATCTGTCCGGCCGCCACCACTTTCTTGCGGCAGTCCGGCGAGAACTTGTCGCCGCAGTGGTTGTCCACCGGCAGTACCAACTTGTCGCCGCCAGCGGCCATCAATTCCTTGGCCAAGTCCAGTTTGTCCGCTTCCACCTTGCTGCCGCCCACTTTGCCGCCGCGGGCCAACTCAAACGTGTAGGCCATAGCGCCACCGATCAATACCAGATCGCAGATCGACAGCAGATTGCGGATCACGCCGATCTTGTCCGAAACCTTGGCTCCGCCGAGGATCGCCACGAACGGCCGCTGCGGATGGGCCAGCGCGTCGGAGAGATATTGAATCTCTTTGGCCACCAGAAAACCAACCACCCGCGGCTTCCCTGACATGGCTTGCGGCACGGCCACCATTGAAGCATCCTTCCGATGGCAGGTGCCAAACGCATCGTTGCAGTAGATATCACCCAACGACGCCAACTCCTGAGCGAATTGCGGATCCCCCTTTTGCTCGCGCTTGTCGAAGCGAACATTTTCCAGCAACAAAACATCGCCGGGCGTGAGTGCCGCGGCCTGTGCCCGCACCGCATCGCCGACCACGCCCCGATCTCCCAGCGCGACGCTGTTATTTGGCAACAGTTCCCCCAGCCGCTTCGCGACCGGCCCCAAGCTGTATGCCGGCTCAAACCCAGTTCCGGCCGGGCGGCCCAAATGGCTCATCAACACCAGGCTGCCGCCGCGCTTGAGCACCGACTCGATCGACGGCAACGCCATGCGAATCCGGCGATCGTCGGTGATCTGATGGTTGTCATCCAACGGGACATTGAAATCGACGCGCATCAAAACGCGTTTGCCTTGAACGTCGACATCGGCAATGGTTTTCTTTGGCATGGTGAATCCTTAAGGCGAGTGGGGCGTAAGCCCCCTGTTAGTTTCCGACGGAGTTCAAACTCTGGGCACCCTCTGATGTTTCAGGCCACCCGACGCGAACGAAATGAAGATACGCGGCCTATGCCGTTTTGTCCACCGGTGAAGAGCGCGGGGTTCCCGATATCGGTCCCGAAGGGACCACCGATAATAGCCCGGCAATTTATTGCCGGGTATCCTATATACATTAACCTGTTGCGTCCCGAAGGGACGCTTGAACTTTACATGCCTAGGGGAGAAACCAAATCATGGGAAGCTCGTGCGTCAGCAGCCT
>JAIOPX010000057.1 GCA_021413705.1 Planctomycetota bacterium
GGTGACGTGGGATGTGAAGAATCTGTTGCAAGAGCGGCCCGTCGAGAAGGGGCAGATCGTCATGTCGGTGGCCAATACGGCCGGCCCCTGGGAATTGGAGCTGCACGTTCGCGAAAATCGCTCCGGCTATGTCGCCAGGGCGTGGCAGCAAGCCCTGACCGAGAAGCAGCCCTTGAGCGTGGAATATATTCTGGCCACCGGCTCGGGGCGGCGTTTGGAAGGGAGCGTCAAGCAAGTCGATACGAACGCCGAAGTGCGAGGCGAGGAAGGGAACACAGTTTTGGCGACGGTCACCATCGACCGCGACAAAATTGACCCGGCCGAACTGCGCCCCGGCGCCAGCGTATCGGCCAAAGTGCATTGCGGCCGCCGTTCGCTCGGTTTCGTCTGGTTCCACGAGTTGATCGACGCGGTTCGCTCGAAGGTGTTGTTCAAGTTGTGATAGTCGGGGACTGTCCCAATTTTGCCCCAGCAAAATGGGACTGTCCCCTTTGGGCTGCTCGCGACACAAAATAATTGTTCGGACGGTCGAATGGGTGCCATGCCCACGTTTGAGTGAGCCTTGGAATGGCAGCAGTTGTATGCAACCGACAATCAAAAGGGAGCCAATCACGTGGGCATGAGGGCTCAGGATGTAAGAGCGTCCCGCAACATATGCCCACGTAGCACAGAGGCTGATGATGACCGGCGACATCGAACGACACCATCCATGGTCCTGTCTCGAACGTGGGCATGGCACCCAGGCTACAACAAATCCTGAACAACCAAAGTCTTTCGATGCCAAGGCGCAAAGAAGCGCAAAGTACGGAGAACAAGCATGTGTGTAAAGCTTGGAGCTATAGTCGGGGCCGCTGTGATGGCTTTCGCAGGCATCGGACTGATTCTATTTGCAACCGTCTGTCCCGCGGCCACGAACGACACGGGCATTGTCCGCAGCCCTGGCCGCGGCACGACGCTGCCGAGTTGCCTGGTATCGCTCATCGAAGAGGCCGAGGTTCCTGCGCAGGAAGAGGGCGTGTTGTATGAGTTGGCGGTCCGCGAAGGTTCGCAGGTGAGCAAGGGGCAGATGTTGGGGCGCGTCAATGATCGGGCGGTGCAGTTCAAGAAACAACTGGCGGAAAGCGCCTACCGCGCTGCTAAAGAGAAAAGCGAAAACGACATCAACGTGCGTTACTCCACGGCGGCGGCCAAAGTGGCGGAAGCGGCCTACGACTCGGCGCTGGAGGCGAATAAGCGATATCCCAATGCCGTCGGCCCGTCCGAAGTTCGGCGGCTGAAACTGGAAGCGGAGCGAACGCGATTGCAGATCGAACAATCGCAGGTGGAACAGAAGCTGCTGGTTCACGATCTGGTCGGCAAGGCCGCCGAGCTGGAAGCCGCGGACGAAGCGGTGCGGCGCCACCATGTTCTTTCTCCCATCGACGGCGAGGTCGTGGAATTGCGTCGTCATGCGGGCGAGTGGGTCAGCGCCGGCCAGCCGGTGCTGCGCCTAGTGCGGCTGGATCGGTTGCGCGTGGAAGGCTTCATTAATGGCGCCAACGTCGATCCTTCCACCGTGATCGACCGGGCCGTGTTGGTGGAAGTGGAAACCGCCCGGGGTCAGCAGCGCACCGTATCGGGCCGCGTCGTCTATGTCAGCCCCCTGGTGCAGGCCGGCGAATTTCGCGTCTGGGCGGAAGTGGATAACGTCAAAGAAAACGGTCTCTGGCGGATCCAACCGGGCCAGAGTGCGCGGATGACGATTGAATAGGAGCGACATGATTGCTCCCGCAACAGCTTTGGTTTCATCGACCACCCGGCCGCTGACGCTGCGCACGCGCGGCGATCTCGTCGTCCGGCGGCAGCAGTATCAAGGCGAAGTGGCCTGGATCGTGAAGGATCCGCTGAAGCTAAGCTACTTTCGCTTTCGCGACGAAGAATATGCCCTGCTGACGATGTTCGACGGCCGGGTCAGTCTCGATGACATCCGCCAGCAGTTCGAGCGACAGTTCATGCCCCGGCGGATCAGCGTGGAGGAGATCGCGCGATTCATCGGCGAACTGTATCGCAGTGGGCTGATCGTGGCCGACGTGCCAGGGCAGGCGGAGCAGTTTCGCAAACGTCAGGATGAAAACCAGCGAAAGAAGGTGCTGACAGCCGCCAGCAGTGTGTTGGCGCTGCGGCTGCCGGTGTTCGATCCGGATCGCCTGCTGACCTGGCTCGACCGCTGCGTTGGCTGGTTCTTTTCGCCGGCAGCCATCGTCGCTTCGATCGGGTTGATTCTCTCCGCGGTCTTGCTCGTAGCCGTGCAGTTCGACGTGTTTCTGGCCCGGCTGCCGGCGTTTCATCAGTTCTTTGCCCAGGAGAACTGGCTGGCCATGGCCACGATGCTGGCACTGGCTAAGATTCTGCACGAGTTCGGGCATGGACTCTCGTGCAAGCATTTTGGCGGCGAGTGCCACGAGATGGGGGCCATGCTGCTGGTCTTCACGCCGTGTCTCTACTGCAATGTCTCTGACAGTTGGATGTTGCGCAACAAATGGCAGCGGGCGGCCGTGGGCGCGGCAGGCATGTATGTCGAGCTCGTATTGGCCTCCGTGGCGACGTTCATCTGGTGGAACAGCGCCCCGGGTTTGGTGAATCAGTTATGCCTGTCCCTGATGTTCGTCTCTTCAGTCAGCACGCTGGTCTTCAACGCCAATCCGCTCTTGAAGTACGACGGCTACTATATTCTCTCCGACTTGCTGGAAGTGCCGAACCTGCGTCAGAAGGCCGCCAAGCTGATGCATCGCAAGTTGGGGGCCTGGTGCCTGGGCCTGCCCGAAGCGGCCGATCCGATGTTGCCGCAACGGGGCAGGGGGTGGTTCGGTCTGTATGCCATCGCCGCCACGCTCTATGGCTGGGTGCTGCTCTTTTCGATCCTGTGGTTTCTCAACAATGTGTTCGAACCGCACGGGCTGCAAGTGCTCGGCCGTTTGATCGCCGTGGCGGCGGTCGCGGGAGCCGTGGTGCCGCCTCTGTGGCAGTTGACTCGATTTCTACGCGTTCCGGGGAGGATTCATCTCGTGAAGCGAAACCATCTGTTGGCCACCGGCGGCCTGATCGCGATGTTGGCCTTCGCCGCCCTGGTCATTCCGCTGCCGCGAAGCGTGTCGTGCAGCGTGGAAATCCAGCCGCGTGACGCGAAGAACGTCTTCGTCGAGGTGCCGGCCGTCCTCGAACAAGTGCATGTTCAACCCGGGCAGCCGGTGAAGAAAGGGGAGCCGTTGGCAGAACTGAGCAGCCCCGACGTTGTGTTGGAAGATGCTCGGCTGGCAGGGCAGGAGGCGGAGATCGAAGCCCGGCTCGCGGCGCTCGATCGCCAGCGACACGGCTTCGACGAGGGAGCGAACGAAGCCCGGGAGCAATTTCCCCAGGTCCGCGAATCGCTGGAAAACGTCAGGGCGTTGCGGGCGCTGAAGCAACGCGACATGCAGCGGCTGAAACTCGTGGCGCCATGCGACGGCACGGTGATGCCTCCGCCGCAAGTGGCTGCTGCCCCGCACACCGATGGCCGACTAGTGTCCTGGTCGGGCACGCCGCTGAAGCCGCAAAACCTCGGGGCCGTGTTGGGGACCAGCGGCGAGCGATCGCTGCTGTGCCGCGTCGGCGACCCGAAGCGGCTGGAAGCGGTGCTGGTGATCGATCAGGCCGATATCGAGCTGGTCCGCGAGGGGCAGGCGGTGCGGATCCAGATCGACCAGTTGCCTGGCGAGTCGCTACTGAGTACGGTGGACAGAGTGGCCCAGCGGGAACTGGAACTCACGTCGCGTCGGATGTCGAGCAAAACGGGTGGCCAGTTGCAAACGCAAACCGATGCTAATGGAGCCGAACGTCCGACGAGCACATCCTACCAGGCCCGCGCATTGCTGACCGACGAAGAGGCCGTGCTGCGGCTGGGGGCGAGAGGAAAAGCGCGGATCTCCGTGAAGTCGCAGACGCTGGCTGCAAGACTGTGGCGCTATATGTCGCAAACGTTTCAGTTAACACTATGATCGATGACATAGGCGACATGCCCGGCCACGATGCTCTGATGCGTTTGGCGCTGGCCGAGGCGGAGCAGGCCTACGCCGAAGACGAAGTGCCGGTCGGCGCTATCATCGTCCACGGCGCCCGGGTAATTGCCTCGGCCCACAACCAGCGGGAGCAGTTGCACGACCCAACGGCCCACGCCGAGATGATCGCCATCACGCAAGCGGCAGAGGCGCTGCAAAGCTGGCGGCTGGAAGAGTGCGCATTGTTCGTCACGCTGGAGCCCTGCCCGATGTGCGCCGGAGCGATCGTGCAGGCCCGGATTCCGCTGGTGGTCTACGGCGCCAAAGATCCCAAGGCGGGCGCCGTGGAGTCGATGTTCCGCCTGCTGGCCGATCCCAGGCTCAACCACCGTGCGCAAACCGTGGGCGGAGTTCTTGGCCCCGAGTGTGGTGAGATCCTGACCCGATTTTTCGCCCAGCAGCGGCGGTTGGGGAAGAAGTAATGATGAGCCGGAGGCATCGGCGTTGAGAGTCTTGAACGCGGTTCCTTTTCAATACGGAAGGACAGATTGGCGCGTTCGTCTATGAATTCTCGCTTGGCTGAGTTTGCAATCTTAAAAGTATTTGCCTGAGTGCCGTCTCTGCGTACTCTCGGTAAAACTCTTCCGCTTCATGGAGCTGCTGATCCTTAACATGAAGAGCTTCTTCTTTCCAGTGCTTCCGTTCTGTTCCTACTGGTAAGTGGTCTGTCTCCGAATCAAGTCCGATGAGGAATGAAACGTCGGGATCCCGTGCCTCAAATATCGCTCGTAAATGTGGGAGTATTTCCCTTGTCCCCTCAACTAGCCCGATCTCGCTACGGAGAATGCTTTTTGCTATCCGTAAGGCATGCACCCTTGCGAGTCTTTGCCCATCGCCGTTTGGATCAGGACGATCTGGAAATGTTGCATTCATGGAGCGAATTCCTCAGATCTCCATCATAGTATTCTTGCTTCCACAGGCCGAATCATTCTATACTTAATATATGGAACCGATCACCACTCTCAACGTCGGCGACCTGCGGGCCAATGACCGGGCGGCCCTGGAGCATATTCTGGGCGGCCCACTTTCAACCGATCAGGCCGTATTCATCATGGCCGTTGCACCGGGCATAGCACCCAACGAGGCAATGCGCTCTGAGGCGCGTGGTCGATTGGAGGAAACCTTTAACAAGGCCGCAAGGCAAGCGGTTTCGTCGGGCGTCACCGCCGAGGAAGCGGATGCGGCCGTTGAGGAAGCGATGCAGTACATTCGTCCTCGCAGGGCGTAAATGCGCATTTTGCTGGATACCAATATCCTGGCTCGTGCCGCAGCAGGTCCGCCGGGCCTGGCCAATCAACTCGTGCTATTGGCGACGCGCCCCGAGCATGTTTTTCTGTTGTCGCCAT
>JAIOPX010000218.1 GCA_021413705.1 Planctomycetota bacterium
GGCTCGCGCGGCAACAGCAGCGTCCCGACCGCGTCGAACAGCACCGCGCGAATCGTGCCCGAGGTCAAGTCACTCATCACCTTAGAGCCAATTGAACAGCCGCTGTACGTCGAGCACGGTTGTAAAGATCATCAGCGACAGAATCATCAGCGCGCCGGCGTAGGTCAGCGGTTCGACAATCCGGCGGCTCACCGGACGGCGGAAGATGGCCTCCAACGTGAGGAACACCATGTGCCCTCCGTCCAGGATTGGGATCGGCAGGAAGTTGATTACCGCCAGATTGGCGCTGAGCAAGGTCAGAAATAGCAGCAGGCTTCCGAGCCCCTGATTCGCATGCATTGCTGCGACACGAAAAATGGTGATCGGGCCACCTGCGGCCGTGGGCGACACGCCGCCCCGGGTTAGCTTTTTCAGAAACAAAACCACCTGCATCAAGCTTCCCTTGGTCTCGCGCCAAGCGAAATCGACGGCTTCGCCAAACGAGTGTACCTTCAAGGGGACCAGGTTGGGCTGCAACAGCAGTCCCCGCTCCGGCGTGAAGAACTCCTTCGAGTCGCCCGCGACCAAATCAACCTTACGAGTTTCCTTTTCATTCTTCAGCGTCAACCGAATTCCGGTCTTGGAACTGGTTCCCTGGGCTAACGACATCACCATCGGCCAGCTTGGCTTGTCGGCGGCCATTACAATCGGGCGCATCTGTCGAGCCCCTTCGGCCTCAGCTTTCTCCTCTTCCGTCTGCGGAGATTTCTGCGGTATGAGTTCTACCTGCACCACTTCGTCTCCGACAGCAATCCCTTTGTCGGCCGCCGGCCCCGTGGGTGGCGCGGCAACGCGGGCCACAACGTGATAGGTTACTCCGAGCGACAAGAGCGCCACCGGACTGTCGGGGTAAGCTCCTTCGGCAGACCAGGTTGGAGTATCCAGCGTTGTGGTGAACTCGACCAACTCCGGTGCAGCGTCTTTTGCCGCGCCAGCTTTCTGTCTCTCGACGGTCAGACGCACTTCCTTCCCATCGAGCGGGCGGAGTCGCATCGCCAGCGTCATGGGATCGCCGGCCGGTTTGCCGTCGATCGCCACAATTTTGTCACCTTTCTGGATCCCTCCCTTTACTTCCTTGGACTGTGCCCGGGTCGCCGGAGAATCTTCCCGGATGGCATTGATCGCTCCCATGGTCATCGTCAGCCCTAGCTCGCGCCATGGATTGGGAGGGACGATGATTTTGACCAACTCGGGCTTCGGCGCCGTGGCATCGGCAGACGGTTGCTTGCCGCTGGGCATGCGCTCCACCGTGAATTCCAACGGCTTATCGGGGCTGCGCACCAAGATTTCTTCAAACACAATCGAATTGGGAACGGCCCGACCGCCGATAGCCACGATCTTATCCCCACTGCGAAAACCTGCGTCTTTTGGCAATTCGCCGGCGGCCGTATTGGGAATCGTCGGTTGCGGATCGCGTAGTTCCAGTGCCATCTCCATGGCCACACCCAGCCTTGGCAAATCCTTGGGACTTACATAGTCCTTGTCCGGTTTGAGCGTCAGGTGGATCAACGCTTTTTGCCCGGGCCTCTGAATGACAACCTTGAGTCCATCCGCAGCGTTGGACAGCAGCACCTGCTGCTGGAGATCGCTGAACCGCGGATTCTTTACGCCGTTGATTTCAACAATCACATCCCCCGGTAACACACCCTGCCGCCAGGCCGGATCGCCCGGTTGTGTCCGCGCTACAATGCAGGGCGTATATTTCACGCCAATGTAGACCGCCGCCAATGCAAAGATGAACGCAAAAATAATGTTCATCACCACGCCGGCCGAAATAATCGCCATCCGCTGCGGCACGTTCTTGGCTTGATAGTTGCGCGGGTCGAGCTTGGGCTTCGTGGAGCCATCGGGACCGGTGGTCGTTTCGATGGGCGATTCGTCGTCGCTGGTGGGATTGTCGTCCTGCCCGAGCATCCGCACATAACCTCCCAGCGGAATCACGCCGATGCCGTACTCCGTTTCGCCCCATTGCTTCTTCCACAGCGCCGACGGCAGACGCAGCTTGTGCTTTCCAAAACCGATCGCCAGCGGCGGGTCGAAGCCGACGTAGAACTTCATGCACTTCACGCCGCACATCTTGGCGACCAGAAAATGCCCAAGCTCGTGGACGAAGATCACCACGCCCAGCGCGACGACCGCCATGAACAATCCCAGCCAGAAGGAGGGCTCGAACCAATAATTTGAACTTGCTGCAATCAGGCACATACCCACCGCATTACCTCCTCGCGGGCCCAACGATCCAACTCGACAAGTTCATCGAGCGTGGGCCGGGGGCTGAATTGATGATGTTCCAATACGGCCCGGCAGGCGGGCACAATCTCGTCGAATCCTATGCGGCCCCCCAGGAAGCCGGCAACTGCCCCTTCGTTGGCAGCGTTAAGAACGGCCCCGGCGGTGCCACCCGCCCGGGCGGCTTCCATCCCCAATTGTAGGGCATCAAACCGCTGCATGTCGGGGGGCTCGAATTCCAGCGTTTGCGGC
>JAIOPX010000422.1 GCA_021413705.1 Planctomycetota bacterium
GCTTGCTCATTAACGCCAAATCCCCGTTCCTTGCCACGGCTATCCAAGGGAGAAAAATTCAACTGAACTTTTTGATAACATTCGCAGTAGTATCGTAGAAGCTCGTCAGCGTTGTTGCAATTAAAAAGGTAACTCTGCCCCTCCTTGCTGCCTTGAGAGCCACTACCCTCGACCGACATTGCAGTTGAATCGTAAAGACAGGAATATGCGGTCAACACACGCAATTTGCCAAGTTCTGGCCTTATTTGGATCGGGGGAGGTACATCACTCAGATTCTGCGACTCGATCGCGTTTTTTCTGAATGGCCTTCTCAAGTTTTCCATCAAGTTCCACATCAGTTTCATGTGAAAATCGCCTTGAAATAGAATTCCTGCCAGGGTGCAGCCGCGTGCTAACATCCAACAAGGCCGGAATGGCCATCCACATTGTACTGCCATCGTACCGTCATCACCACAATACGGGGCGAACTGGGGCATATGGCGTCCCAAGTCGATCCACCGCCATTCCTCCGCAAAACAGGTCGAGCCCATCTCGAATCACTCTGTAAAACAGTTGCCATACATCGAAGTAGGGATTCTGTCCCCCAGGGCTGACAAGGTACCGTAGCGGCTAACCAAGCGTTGCACTTGACTGGGCCGACGTTAGAATGTGGCGAAGTATTCATGTTCCTTGCAGCCAGCCCAGCAAGTGAACGCAGTCGTTCGGCCGCTTCGAACTCGCGCTAAAATGCCGACACTCAACACAAACATTCCAAGGTTCTACTGCTACCTTCGCAAAGAGTTTCTTTACGATGGCCAGTTGCACGGCGGCGAGTTCGTCAAGGTTTGTGTCTTCGGCGCATCTTCCATTCAGGGACGTGCGCTCGGCTTCCACGCACTCACCGAGGACGGAGCGACTTTCTGGCGGTTGCCGATTCATGCCCTGTGTCAACGCGCGGACGCGCCAGCCATGCCGCTCGACCGCTTGCAGATTTGGGACTGCATGAGCTACGAGGTGAGTGCCATCGTATTCGAGCGACTGTTCGAGGCGCGGGTGCGCGTGCGGCTTCCCGAGGGCGAGTGGTATCCTGGAGGCTACATGTTTACTCTCGACTGGCACGGGAACGAGGACGCACAGGATGCAGGCGATGGCGGCCACAAGTGCGCCCACATCATTGCACTCGACAACGGCAACTACGCGGCCCTCCCGAATAATTGCATCCAGTGGTATGACCCGTGTTTTGTCACGCCCTTTAAGGACAAACCCGACTACCGCACGAACACCCGGATTTGGAAGGTCGAGAGAGAGGGCGTCACGACCGAGGGCTACTACTACGATTTCAGATTTTCAGCGGCAGACCGGAACGGAAAGACCAATGATGAAACGGCCTAGCCATGAGCGCTCACTGGGGGACGCTATTGTGGGGTGTGGGGGCGCCATTGATCCTGGTAATTGTGGTTCGCTTGGCAAAAGGTTTGCCATTTGAGCCGATGCTAAAAATCTTGGCGTCAGCTATTCCAGTGGTTCTGAGATTCGCAATTATGCTCGGCAGAGTTGCTTCGGGGCTGAAGATAGTTTTGTTTTCGCTCGGATCGTTTGGCATTCTGTGGTTTTGGCTTCACGTCCTGGGTTAGTTGCCCCGCCAGTAGCACACTCCTGGGACAACACCAAGTTTTCTAGTCCGCACGCAGGATGTGGGACACTCCCCCGACCTGAATTTGTTTGACATGGACCGCCACGGATGCGACAATCCCCGAACGGGTCGAATTCAAAGTCCTATCTGTACTTCACTTCCGCGACGCCCGCGATTCGACGCGGCGCTGGGCGGGGCACTTCAAGCGAACTTCGTAAGGGGAGTTAAGCGATGGCAGAATCTGCTGCATCGGCCAAACAAGAGGACGTGCTGGCTGCTTTTCACGGCCAGATCGAACCGGTGCGGCTGCCGTTGGCATATCGTTTTGGCATTTTGCTCGTGGCCGTGGTCATGGTGCTGTTGCCCTTGATCTATGTCGCCCTGATTGGCCTGGTCGGTTATGGCGTGTACTACCACATGACCCACAACGTGTGGCTGCTGGGATCGGGGCGGGGCCGAGGGAAGTTGATGGTCGTGTTGATCTATATTGCGCCGCTGGTCGTGGGGGGCATCTTGATTCTGTTCTTGCTCAAGCCGTTGTTCTCCCGGGCTCCAACCCGCCGCAAACCGCAATCGCTTAAGCGTGATCAGGAGCCGCTGCTGTTCGCATTCGTGGACCGGGTTTGCGAGGCGGTTCACGCCCCTAAGCCGCGGCGCATCGATATTGATTCTCAGGTCAACGCCTCGGCTGGTTTTCGCCGCGGGCTGTGGAGCATGTTCGGCCGCGATCTCGTGCTGACCGTCGGCATGCCGCTCGTGGCAGGGTTCAACATGCGGCAATTCGCCGGCGTGCTGGCCCATGAATTCGGCCACTTCTCGCAGGGGGCCGGAATGCGCCTGACGTACCTCATTCGCATGATTAGTTTTTGGTTTACCCGGGTCGTTTACGAACGGGACGCCTGGGACGAGCAGTTGATAAGCTGGGCCCACGGGACCGACCTGCGGATTGGCTGGGTGTTGCACCTGGCCCGGTTCTTCGTGTGGCTGACGCGGCGGATTTTGTGGGTGCTGATGATGGTGGGCCATGGCGTGTCGGGTTTCATGTTGCGGCAGATGGAGTTCGACGCCGACCGACACGAAGCCCGGCTGGCGGGAAGCGATACGTTTGAAACGACGGCCCGCCGTCTGGTCGAGTTGAACGTGGCCAATCAGGGGGCGCAGTCGGACCTGAGCAGTTTTTATCGCGAGGGGCGGCTTGGCGACGATCTGCCGAAGTTGATCCTGCACAATGTCTCGCAGTTCACGCCGGAGGTGTATGCAAAACTCGCGCAGATGACGGAGGAATCAAAGACCGGCTGGCTCGATACTCACCCGTGCGACAAAGATCGCATTGCCAGTGCCCAGCGGGAAAATGCCCCCGGCATCTTCCGGCTCGACCGTCCGGCGTCCGAGCTGTTTCGCGACTTTGACGCCACCTCGAAAGCGGCCACCTGGGAGTTCTACCAAGAGATCTTTGAGGACCGTCTGCGGCCCGAGGAGATTCACCCGATCGATGAGTTGCTCGTGAGACAACAGCAGGAGACTGAGGCACTCAAGGCGCTGGGGCGATTTTTCCAGGACACCTATAGCCCTGTGCGGCCATTGCGGCTGCCTGGCCAAGCCAACGGGAATGGAGCGGCCGCAGCAGCACCCGGCTTTCTCACAATTCCGCAGGAGCTGGCCGCTGCCACGGCCTGGGTAGGCAACAGCCGACAAGCGATGCTGGCGGGATTGCCAAGTTACCGCGACGCTTACGACCGGTTCGTCAAGGCCGAAGTCGAGCAAGAAGCGGCGCTCGAACCAGAGCTTGCGCCTTGGGAAGAGCAGGCCGGAGAGCGATTGTTCGCGGCCTTGCGGCTTATGGACCACCCCGACCTTGCTGGCCTGCTTCCCGACGCACCCAGGTGGCGCGAGGATCGAGAGCGACTGCTCCGCACGCTCGAAACGCTGGACCGGCAGATGGAACGGTATCGGAAGCTGTATTTCACTCACGCCGTGTTGACGCACCTATTGGAGCGGATCTCCGCCGGGGAGCGGGACGACGGCTTGATCGCCGCCACGCGCCAGCAGATGGAGGAGTCCACTCAGGTGATAGGCGAGCTGCGAGGCGCGCTGGCCGATTGCGACTATCCCTTCGATCATGCGAAGGGGCAAATTTCGATCGCGGAATACGCGCTGCCGGAATTGCCCGATCCCGAAAGCCCCGGCGAAATCCATGGGGCCGGCGAGCGACTGCGGGACTCGGTCGGCCATCTTCGAGCCCGGACGCTCGGCCGTTTATGTTCCGTGGCGGAGCAAGTTGAAATGGCGCTGGGCCTCCCGCCGCTGCCGGAGCCTAAGAGTGAGTAGAGCCGCCTTTTAGTTGTCAACATTCATCGAGGCAGGATTGGCTGTCTTTAAATGTCTGACGATTCGTCATCGAAACCACTTCGTGGCGAATGTGCGTTTCACCTGCTCGGCAATCCAACGTGCCTCGCCTTGGGTGAGTTCATCGACCTGACAAATGACGCGATTGTCGCTGTCGATGATCCGCATCGCGTGTTGCCAGGCGGCCCCATCGCCGTTTTCTGAGATGTTGTTTTTCGTGCGCGCGAACTTAAGTTTACTCGGCTTGACGTGCGGTTGAATCTCCAAACGATCGACGCGCTCGACAGGGTAACGCCAAGTCTTACCGATGCCGAACCACGTCAGGCGGCAGATAATTTCGTGGCTCTCGAATCGCCAGGCCAATTGCCTAAACGGTTCGAGCAGTGCCAGCACCAGGCCGGCGAACATGAACAGCCCGTTCACCTCGAACGGAATCAGGAATACCGCCAATCCTACCCGTTCCCAGCCTTGCGGTGCCTGGCCTGGCATGATGCCGAAGAGCACGAGTACAAAGACGCCGACTATGCCGTTCCAGAAACAATTGATGAATAACAGACCGAAGACGCCGCTCCAGGACCATGACCCTCGTTGAAGGAAACTCAAAAAGTCGAATTCCTCGCTGAGTCGCCAACGGGTATCGGAGGGAGGGCCCGCACTCTGGCGTGTGGGAAAAGCCGCTTTTTCGTAAATCAGCGTATCCTCAGTTGGCCCGTCCTCATTCGCCCCCGCAGCAGGACCTATCGAATCAGGCTGCTGGGCAGTTGGCTCGGGGAGCAGTTGTTGAAGTTGGGCCACGAGCCACAGCAACTCCGTCTCGGGCAGGCCGGCCAACAAATCAACCGGCTTGCCGATCGATTGAATCGTGAGGCACGGCTCGGTCCTGCCGTCCTCCGACGAAGTGACGCGCTCGCCAGCGACAAAACCAGTAATTTCGTCGAGCGGTATTTCTCGCTTGCCATACTTAATCCATGCTTGACGCCAAATCTTGACCGTTCGGCTGTCAACCTCCAGGGTCTCGCGGCCAAAGAGCATCCAAATCAATATGACCGCGACAAAGACCCAGCTTGCCCAAAATGGCAGCGCGAACAGGAGCATGCCAATCTGCCGCTGCGTGATAACCGCGAGGGCCAGTACGACACACCCCACGGTCCATACGGTCAGCCAAAGTGCCAAAAATAGTCCGCCGCCCCACTGCACGCGGCGAAACTCAATCCGCATCCGCCCACCCTCGATTTCGTATCGAGCTTTCAATCGAGCGGGCTTGGGAGGTGGCGGTTCGTCTTGTTGGTCCGTCACAAGTGTTTCCTACTTCACCGGCTCAATCTTAAAAGCATCAACCCGCGTCAGATCGGTAGGCATCCAGCGGTTGGGGTGAATCACCAGGCGGACGAGTTGTCCTTTTTTCAGTTCCACGTCGTCAAACTTGAACTCGCCGCTGTCGGGGCGGTCGCGGCCGTCGCCGATGGCGGGCTTGGCAGCGCCAAGTTGGCGGACCAGTTTTCCTTCGTTGGCGACCTGGACTTTCCAGATCACCCCGTCGGTCTTCGGATCGGCGGTGTCCACTTGCACGTCGGTGATCCGGCCGCTGAGGTTGTACTTTCCGTCGTCGGGAATCTTGTAGGTAATGGCCACACCCATGTGGGATGCTTTTTCCACATACGGGCAAACCAGAATGGCGTTGGCCTTCTTGTCCGCCCAGACGCCTTCCTTTTTTCCGTCCCAGTCGCTGTGAAAAATCCAGCCTACCGTATCATCGGGGTTGGGTAGCTCGCTGGCGATGGGGCCATGCACCTTGCGCGGGATCCCGTTCTTGGGCACGATCGTACTATGACGATCGAGCGGAGCGAACGTGTTGGGCGCATGAGCAAGTTCAAACCAGAACCGCCAGGTGTCGTCGGCAGTGTTGCCGTCCCCATCCGTGCCGTCTCCCTTGAGGCTGGCAACATCGCTGAGCGTGAGTTCGGCACAGGAGGCATGATAGGGGCTGGCGATGACGCCGAGACAGATCAGGGTGATGAAGCAAAGTATTTTCATGGCGAGATGATTCTAAAAGTCTTGGGTTGGTGTGGACAGAAATGGTTATCGGTAGTGTAGTTCGAATGTGTTGCTAGAGACATGGGCAGAGGGAGGCACATTCTATGGATGGCTGCCCTGTGCCGCCGCTAATAATAAATGGCTCGAACTAGCAGATACCCCATGGCTAGCCACAATGGCGTTGTCAGTATTCGTTGCCACCCAGATACCGCTCGCCACAGCGAAAACCCACACGCACAAGTCACGAGTGTAAATATGACTTTGGTCGCTATGTGTGTAGCGATCACAGGCGAAATCGCAGGAAGGATCAGGAAAAACAGAACGGTCCAAACTATTGGGGGGATCAGCAATAGAGGTCGAGACTCACCCGGTCGCACTTCCGGTGGAACGAATCTTGGAGAATTAAATGTGTTGTCGTTCTTTGTTGCCATATCAAGTCTTTTGTAATTCAGAGATGGTGGCTCTCTGTCGTGTCTCGCGCGTTCTCTAGATCGCTCGAACCACTGCCATTCCGATCAGGACGCAGATAATTCCCAACACGTTCTGCGCGAGAATGTTGCCCGCCGCAAGCAGCCAGGCCGATTCGCGGATTTGTTCAGTAGACTCGAAGGCGAAGGTCGAGAATGTGGTGAAGGCTCCCTGGAAGCCAGTCAGCCGGGTTGTGGGCAGGGGACATCCACTCCGCAACTCTCATGGAAGCCCTTTTCCATGCAGGATTCGTCCGCTATGCATTCCACGGCCCAGTTTCGACAATGTGTGCCAGCTCTTTCTCGCCGCAATAAAGAACCAAGATATGTGATTGCGTCCAAAGGTAAATCATTATTGAGCTCGTGCCTGCGGCCGCAATAAAATCTATAATTGCGGTCGCTTTTCTAGCGAGGGGTTCGCTATTGTGATATGATTCAGCGTCTATCTTTCGTTGCTTCCAAATCTCAAGAAATGCGTCCTTGTCATCGATCGGTAACACAACGGGCTCTTCATGGATGATCTGCCCAAGTAATTGTTTGTTAGGCAATGCAATATTCTGGATCGTGACGGGAACATTTGCTTTCATTAATCTGTCACCTTAAACCGCTGCCGCAAACTCAACCGCGAGTGCCTTCAAAGGATGGGGCCAGAGGCTCTCATTCTGGTTCTCCGCCAAAGAGTCGTGGATAATCGCGGCTTCCGTCGATTACCCGGTGAACCGTGATACCCGTTGCGCTCGGCTCATAGAATACGAGCCATCGCTTGTGCGGTCGGCAACGAAGGCAGGCGTGGAGATCGGGTCGCGGTTCCCCAAGCTCCGGTTGCTGCGCAAACTGTTCGGCCTTGTCTTTCAACTCGCGGAGGATTTGCTCGGCGATGACAGGCGACCGTCCTCGACGGCGATGAAATAAGCGATCTCTTCTGCATCGAGCAACGCATGTGTAGTCCATTCAGCCTTGGGCATGGCAAGATGTGTTAGCTTGCTTCGGAGAGGCGACGCTTTACTCGGCCCATGACTGCGTCCACATCAAGCGGCCCTTTTTCGCCCCGGTCGGCTTGAGCACGAGATTCGGCAATTCTCAAGCGAAAATGGGACAGTTCATCGCTAAGCTTAAGCGCTTCCAATGCTTCGCGCAACACATCGTCTTCGTTTGCATAGCGGCCCGATGCCAGCCGCTCCTTAATCTGCTGCTCAACATCAGGCGGAAATCGGTATACCATGGCAGTCACCTCCATCGCACATTCTAACATGCTCCTGCCAAGCGGCCAAGCTAAACAACGGGATTTAACTTGGGGAGTAGCCCGCGGATATCGTTCGGCTAGATCGCTCGCACTACCGCCATGCCGATCAGCACGCAGATAATTCCCAATACGTTCTGCGCGAGAATGTTACCCGCCGCAAGCAGCCAGGCCGATTCGCGGAGTTGTTCGGTAGTTTCGAAGGCGAAGGTCGAGAATGTGGTGAAGGCTCCCATGAAACCCGTCAGGGCGACGAGTCGCGCTTGCGGACTGAGCATCAGCCGGGATTCAAGC